>NZ_CATKQD010000033.1:0-451474 GCF_949768175.1 Pseudomonas sp. IT-P74
CACGCTGCTGTCAACACCTCTTTTTCAACTCCCTTTCGACTTCGATGAACTGAAGCAACCCACTGCCGAAAACTGCGTAACTCATTGTTTACCAAGGAGTTTTCCGTTTCGACTGCGCCGGAAGTGGGGCGAATTATAGGCCTCCAGAATCTGCCGTCAAGCACTGATTCGGGTTTCTATCGATATGTGCAAAAACACTGCGTATATATAGACGCGCCCGCATGGAATGCGCAGTATATTGCCCAACACAAATAGAAATACCCTTGATTCCTATATTTCGGACGATGCCACGTAATGAATGACCAGCCTCGCAGTCTAGCCTCTACTCTGTTCTCGGTTGGGCTGCTGCTCATAGCCATGGCGTCGATCCAGTCCGGAGCCTCCCTGGCCAAAAGCATGTTCTCCGTTGTCGGCCCTCAGGGGACGACAACATTACGACTGATTTTTGCCAGCGTGATCATGATGCTGATACTGCGTCCATGGCGGGCAAAACTCACGGCAAAATCCCTGCGCACCGTCATCGTCTACGGCATGGCGCTGGGCGGCATGAACTTCCTCTTCTATATGTCATTGCAAACTGTCCCGCTGGGTATCGCAGTGGCGCTTGAATTCACCGGCCCACTGGCGGTGGCAATCTACGCCTCGCGTCGTGCGATCGACTTTTTGTGGATCGCCCTGGCAGCTGCCGGCTTACTGTTACTGATACCGACGGGAGAAGCGACCGCCGGCATTGATCTGGTAGGCGCCGGTTATGCCTTGGGTGCAGGGGTCTGCTGGGCACTGTACATTTTGTTCGGTCAAAAAGCGGGGGCCGACAATGGCGTGCAAACCGCCGCACTGGGGGTAATGATCGCGGCGCTCTTCGTAGCCCCTATCGGTATTGTCCATGCCGGTTCCGCCCTATTGACCCCGTCATTGATTCCTGTGGCCCTGGGCGTCGCCATCCTGTCCACCGCCCTCCCCTACACCCTGGAGATGGTCGCGCTGACCCGCATGCCGGCCAGGACCTTCGGCACCCTGATGAGTATCGAGCCAGCCTTCGGCGCGCTATCCGGCTTGCTGTTCCTTCATGAGTACCTCTCGCTGTCACAATGGATGGCCATCATGTGCATCATTTTGGCATCCGTCGGTGCCACCATGACCATGAGCTCAGCCGCCAGACCAGCAGTAGCGGCAGATTGAAAGCGGATATGACACGGCTCTGGTATTTGCCGCTCAATTAGGCCATGTTTAGCCCCGCACCCCAGAGTCATGCCATGGACCATTTCAGATAGGGATATCGGTACGCGTCAAGCAAAAGCGAATGCAGCCAGACCCGGGCACAAGATCCGGGGACGCTATAAGGACAGTAATGAACCGATTTTTGATACTGGTCGCCGTACTTGCAATTGCAGGCTGCGCAGCGACCTCGGAAACACAGATCAAGCACGGCAAGAAAGGGCTACACATCAACTGTTCCGGATTATCTTCATCCTGGGACAAGTGCTACGCCAGCGCAGCCAACTCCTGCGCGCCCAAGGGATACAAGGTCATCGCCAAGTCGGGGGATGCCGTGGAAGAGCCCGGCGACTACCCATTTGGCCTCAATCCAGCGGGCTATACCAGCCGCAGCATGATTGTCATCTGCAAATAGGCAGGGCCATTGCGTCAGGTTCTCGGACCTGCGATCTGACGGCCGATTTCCTCGTAGCTGGATTTCAGCACTGTGCGCTGGATATCCGGGCTAGCCAGCATGCGCGCCACGACCAGCGCGCCAATGCATTGCGACAGAATCGCCCACGCCAGGCTGTCGCTTTGCAAAACACCCGCCCAACTTTCCTGAAGCCGACAAATCCAGTGCTCTGCCTGTTGGCGGACAGTCAGGTCGGAACGGGCAATTTCCGCCCCCAAGGCCGGTAGCGCACAACCGGTTTCCGGACTCTCGACGTGAGACATGCTCAGGTACTGTTTCAAGCAGCGCTCAAGCTTGTCACGATCCTGCCCGTCCCCCAGTCGCGCCAGACTTTGACCCAACTCACGTTCAACAATGGTTGCGAACAACTCGTCTTTCGACGAGAAGTGGCTATAGAAGGCGCCGCCACTCAAGCCAATCGCTTTCATCAGGCCGTCCACGCCCACCGTTGAAAATCCGGACTTCTTGGCCGATACCGCACTGCTTTCCAGCAGCCTTTGCCTGGTTTCCAGCTTGTGACTGGCCGAATAACGCATTGCCCTTCCCCTTGAATTGCTCACCTTGACGTCTGTCGAATCATAGCATAACGTTCGTTTAGTTAACGATCGTTTACCAAAAGGGATCTACCCATGAATAACAAGAAGGTCGTACTGGTCGTCGGTGCAGGTGATGCCACGGGCGGCGCCATTGCCAAGCGTTTTGCCCAAGAGGGTTTTGTCGCCTGCGTCACCCGCCGCAGTGCGGACAAGCTCCAGCCACTGGTGGATGCCATCAAGGCCGATGGTGGCGAGGCACACGGTTTCGCCTGCGACGCCCGCAAGGAAGACGATGTGGTGGCACTGGTCGAGCAGATCGAAAGCGAGGTCGGCCCCATCGAGGCATTCGTGTTCAACATCGGCGCCAACGTGCCGTGCAGCATTCTCGAAGAAACCGCCCGCAAGTATTTCAAGATCTGGGAAATGGCCTGCTTCTCGGGGTTTCTCAATGCGCGGGAAGTGGCCATACGCATGGCCAAGCGCCAGCGGGGCACAATCCTGTTCACAGGTGCCACTGCAGGCCTGCGTGGCGCAGCCGGGTTCGCCGCATTTGCCGGTGCCAAGCACGGCATTCGTGCACTGGCGCAAAGCATGGCCCGAGAGCTCGGACCGATGAATATTCACGTTGCCCATGTCGTCGTCGACGGCGCCATCGATACCGACTTCATCCGTGACAGCTTCCCCGAGAAATACGCGACCAAGGATCAGGACGGCATCCTCAACCCCGAACACATTGCCGAGAATTACTGGTACCTGCACAGCCAGCCCCGCGACGCCTGGACTTTCGAACTGGACCTGCGCCCCTGGAGCGAACGCTGGTAAGCCCTCCCCTACAACAATAAGCAGAGCGCACCGAACATGAGCAAAACCGTGGAATTCCTTTTTGACCTGGGCAGCCCCACCACTTACCTGGCCTATACCCAGTTACCTGCAATCTGCGAGCAAACCGACAGCCAGCTGATCTACATCCCGATCCTGCTCGGCGGTGTGTTCAAGGCCACCGGCAACGCCTCCCCGGCGACCATTCCGGCCAAGGGTCGCCACATGATTCAGGACCTGGACCGCTTTGCCCGGCGCTATGACGTGCCACTGAAGTTCAATCCGCACTTCCCGATCAACACTCTCGTGCTGATGCGTGCCGTGACCGGCATTCAGTTGCACCAACCCGAGCGTTTTTTTGCCTTCATTGACTGCCTGTTCAAGGCCCTATGGGTCGACGGCCGCAACCTCAATGACCCGGCAACCGTGGCGGCGGTGCTGAGCGACAACGGTTTCGATCCCAATGAGGTGCTGGCACTGACCGCCGACGAAACAGTCAAGGCAACGCTCAAGGACAACACCGAGAAAGCAGTGCAGCGCGGCGTATTCGGCGTGCCAAGCATGTTTGTCGATAACCAGCTGTACTTCGGCCAGGATCGACTGGACTTCGTGCTCGAGGCCCTGAGTTAAATCTCGACCACCAACCGCCCCTTTGCCGCTCCTGACAAGAGCAGTACATGGGCGGCTTCCGCCGATTCCAACGTGAACGAGTGCGGGTCAAGCAATGGCGCGAGCTTGCCCGCTTCAATCAACTGCGCCGCCTCGTGCAGAATCTCGCCGTGATGCTCACGCCCCTTGCCGGTCAGGAGCGGCAGCAAAGTGAAGACACCGGAGTAAGTCGCCCCGCGAAAGGAAAGCGGTGCCAGGCTGTGCTGCCCCCACCCCAGGCAACTGAGCACATGACCGTGATACATCCGTGCCGCCTTGAATGACGCATCCAGCGTTTCCCCCCCTACTGTGTCATAGACAATGTCGAAGCCCTCACCGGCCGTATGCTCAGCCACATAATCTTCAACCGAAGACTTGCGGTAATCGATAAAGGTCGCGCCGAACCCTTCGATAATCGACTGCTGCCCGGCAGAACCCGTGGCAAAAACTTCTGCGCCAAAAGCGCGGGCGATTTGCACCGCGACATGGCCAACGCCACCGGCGCCGCCATGAATCAATACCGTCTGCCCGGATCGAACGCGCGCCCGGTCCACCAGGCCTTCCCAAGCCGTAATAAGCACCAGCGGCAATCCGGCAGCCTCCCGCATGCTCAAATTGTGCGGCTTGCGAGCCAACAGTCGCGCATCGACCGTCGCGTACTCGGCCAATGAACCTTGAATACCACCAATACCGGTGGCCATGGCATACACCTCGTCCCCCGGCAACCAGCCACTGACACCCTCCCCCAACGCCTCCACGGTTCCGGCCAGATCCATCCCCACTATCGCCGGCAATGGTTGAGCCGCATGGGCCGCCTGCCCGGAGCGGATTTTGCCGTCCAGCGGATTGACACCGCTGGCCTTGATCCTGACCAGTACCTGCCCCGCCTGCGGCACGGGCCGCGCAACGGAAACCAAACGTAACGGCGCATTGGCCGAGTCGACCATCAGAGCGCGCATATTCAGTGAGTCAGTCATTTCGCCATGCCCCATCAGAAGTGGATGTGGGGCCATCTTGCCTCGCTCAATTCATGCCGATAAGACGCTATATCGCTATAGTGACCATTCCACTACAGCATCAATGAGCGATCCCGTGGACAAACTCAATGCAATGGCGATTTTCGTGCGGGTGGTCGAACGGGGCAGTTTTTCCGCGGTTGCCCGGGAGTTGCAGACCAGCCAGCCGACCATCAGTAAAGTGCTGCAGGCACTGGAAACCCGATTGGGCGGAAAGCTGATTGCCCGCAGTACCCGCAAGCTGTCCCTGACGAACGAAGGTCAGCGCTACTACAACGAATGCCGACTCATCCTCGCCGCCGTGGACGCGGCGGAACATAGCTTTCAATCCGGTCGGGAAAGGGTCGCCGGACCGTTGAAAATTGGCTCGTCGATCAGTTTCGGACGCTTGCAGATCGCCCCCCGCTTGCCGGACTTTCTCAAACACTACCCTGACGTGCAGATCGACCTGCAACTGAGCGATCAAAACCAGGATCTGGTCAGCGAAGGGCTGGACGTCACTTTCCGGATCGGAGCCCTGAACGACAGTGGCCTGATCGCTCGCCTTGTCGGTAGCACCCACCGTGTGACCGTCGCCTCCCCTGACTACCTCAGGCAAAACGGCCAACCGCAGACACCGAAGGAACTGGGCGGGCACAACTGCCTGATGTTCAACCTGTTGAGCAGTCAAAACCTGTGGCTGTACACAAAAGACGCCCAACGCCACGAAGTGCGGATCAAGGGCAATGCGCAGAGCAACAATTCCGAGGCGATCCGCGAAATGGTGCTGGGGGGATTGGGGATTGCGTTGTCACCGGTGTGGCTATTCAGCGAAGATCTGAGCGCCGGCCGGGTGAGCGCGATTTTGCAGGACTACAGTACGTTGTCGCTGCCAATTTATGCCGTATCCCCGGCGAATCGTCGCCAATCCGCCAGGGTCAAAGCCTTTGTCGACTACATGGCTCAAGCGCTGGAAAAAGCACCTGAGCTTCACATCAGATAGCCGCAGTACGGGTATTCAGCCACTCCAGCGCGGCACCTTCGACCAACGGACTCAGGCGCTCGCGCACTTCAGCGTGGTAGGCGTTGAACCACTGCTTTTCCTCGTCCGACAGCAGCGAAGTTTCCAGGCAGCGCGTATCGATCGGGCACAGGGTCAGGGTTTCGAACTTGAGGAACTCGCCAAATTCGCTTTTGCCTGCCTCACGGTTCATCGCCAGGTTTTCGATCCGCACCCCCCAACGACCCGGACGATAGGTGCCCGGTTCAATGGACGTGATCATGCCCGGTTGCATCGCGGTTTGCGGTGCAGGTGCGGCCTGATAAGCGATGACTTGCGGACCTTCGTGGACGTTCAGGAAGTAGCCGACGCCATGACCCGTGCCGTGACCGTAGTCGACACTTTCCGCCCAGATGGGCGCACGGGCGATGGCATCGAGCAGCGGCGACAGGATGCCTTTCGGGAACTGCGCGCGGGATAAGGCAATCACGCCCTTGAGCACGCGGGTGCAATCGCGCTTTTGCTCATCGGTCGGTGTGCCCACCGCAACCATCCGCGTGATGTCGGTGGTGCCGCCCAGGTACTGGCCGCCGGAGTCGATTAGCAGCAGGCCGTCCCCTTCGATCACCGCGTGCTCTTCTTCGGTGGCATGGTAGTGCGGCATCGCGCCATTGGCGTTGAACGCGGCGATGGTGTTGAAACTCAGCGACACATAATCCGGACGACGCTCACGGGCGGCGGTGAGTTTTTCGTCGATGGTCAGTTCGGTGATGCGCTCGCGCCCCAGTGCCGAGTCCAGCCAGGCGAAGAATTCGCACAGCGCTGCGCCGTCCTGTTCCATGGCCTGACGGATGTGTTCGGCATCGGCCAGGCTTTTTTGCGATTTGGCCAGGGTGGTCGGGTTCAGGCCTTCGATCAGCTTCACCCCGCTGTCGAGGTTATCCAGCAACCCCGCCGTGACCCGCGCCGGGTCGACCTGCAGGCTCGCACCGCTCGGCACGGCGCGCAGTGCGGCGGCGACCTCGCTGTAATCGCGTAAGGTCACGCCGTCCTGTTCGAGGATGACGCGCAGCTCGGCACTGACTTTGCTCAAGGCGACAAACAGCGTGGCCTGTTGCTGATTGATCAAGGCGAAAGAAACAAACACAGGGTTGAACGACACGTCGCCGCCACGCAGGTTGAACAGCCAGGCGATGTCATCCAGGGTGGCGATGAAATGCCAGTCGGCACCTCGCGCCTGAAGGGTTTCACGCAGTTTGGCGAGTTTTTCCCCACGGCTGACGGTCGCCTGTGGCGGCAGGTGCTGATAGATCGGTTCGTTCGGCAGGCCCGGGCGATCGCTCCAGACGCCGCTCAACAGGTCGATGTCGGTGCGCAGGCGGGCGCCACGCTCTTCAAGTTTGCCGCCCAGGGTCCGTGCCGATGCCACGGCCATGACCGCGCCATCGACCGCGACAACGCCGCCCTCGGGGGTTTGCTCGGCCAGCCATTCCAGTGGCCCGGGTTGACCCGGTTGCAGCTTGACCAGATCAATGCCGCTGCCCTTGAGCTCCTTGCTCGCCTGCTCCCAATAACGGCTATCGGCCCAGACGCCGGCAAAGTCCGGGGTCACGATCAGGGTGCCGACTGAACCATGGAAACCCGACAACCACTGGCGCCCTTGCCAATAGCCCGGCAGGTATTCGGACAGGTGCGGATCGGCCGACGGCACCAGCAAGGCGTGAATGCCCTCCCGGCTCATCAGTTCGCGGGTTTGCGCCAGGCGCTGGGGCACCGATCCATTGATCGAAAGCTGCGTATTCATCGTGTCTCCTGCTAATCACTTGTTCATTATTGTTGAGTGCCGATCAACGTCGGCGCTTCGTCGCCCTATTGCCAGAATGCCGGAGCACTGGCGCAGGCTGCCTTGATCAGTTGAACCGCCTGGTCGATGTCCTGCTCGGTGGTGAAGCGCCCGAGGCTCAAGCGGATGGTGCGACTGGCCGAACGGGCATCGTGCCCCAAGGCAAGCAGTACATGGGATGGGGTATTGCTCGCGGAATTGCAGGCCGAGGTCGCGGAAAATGCGATCGAGGCCAGCAATGCCGCCGGGTTGAACTCGCCTTCGCTGAAGGTCAGGCTCAGGGTATGGGGAATGCGCCGGGTCGGGCTGCCGTTGAGACGCACGCCGGGAACACGTTGCAATTGCTCGAGCAAGCGTTCACGCAAACGCACGATAGTGGCTTTCTCTTCATCGAACGCAGCCGCCGCCAGTGCAAAGGCCGCGCCCATGGCCACGATCTGATGGGTCGCCAGCGTGCCGGAACGCAAACCGCCCTCATGCCCGCCGCCATGGATCTGCGCCTGCAAACGCTGTTGTGCTCGCGGACCGACGTACAACGCGCCGATGCCTTTGGGGCCATAGAGCTTGTGCGCGGAAAACGACATCAGGTCCACGGGCCACTGCGCGAGGTCGATCGCCACTTTGCCCGCGCCCTGTGCGGCGTCGACATGAAACAACGCCCCGCGATCACGCACGACCTGACCGATGGCGGGAATATCGTTGAGGGTGCCCAGTTCGTTGTTGACCAGCATCAGCGACACCAGGAAGGTGTCCTCGCGCATGGCTTCGCTGACCGCTTGCGCAGTGATCAGGCCCTCGGCGTCCGGCACCAGATAAGTCACCGCGACACCGGCTTCCTGCAGTTGCTTCGCAGTATCGAGAATGGCCTTGTGTTCGATCTGGCTGGTGATGATATGGCCGCCGCCAGTGCCGCGGGCCTGGGTCACGCCTTTGAGCGCAAGGTTGTTGGATTCGGTGGCGCCGGAAGTCCAGACGATCTGCCCGGGTGTCGCGCCGACCAGTTCGGCGACCTGGCGTCGCGCCTGTTCGACCGATTGCCGGGCCTGCTGGCCGAAGACGTGGGAGCTGGAGGCCGGGTTGCCGAAGTTGCCGGTAAAGCCCAGACACTCGACCATTACCTTGATGACCCGCTCATCCACCGGCGTGGTGGCGGCGTAATCGAAATACAACGGACGTTTATTCATATAAGACTCGCAGAGCGTGTTCCGGGATCAGGAAGCGCGTGACTGCAAACGGCAAAGCGCAGCCTTGTGAGCTGCGCGCTGTTTTCAGAACGCTACCAATACCTGATCGGATGCCGTTAAAGAAGAATTACTTCATTTAAAAGTGCGTAGGAACGCTCCTGAAAAGTCAGCTTAACAGGCATCGGGCAACCGGTTGAAGCAATGCATCAGCTAAAGCTTTCGAGCAACAGCGGATACAGCGAACCCACGAGCAACGCGGCCATGCCCCAATTGAACAGACGCAGCCAGCGGCGATCCTTCAGAACGTTGCGCAACAGCGTGCCGCAAGCGGCCCAGACACCGACACTCGGCAGGTTGATGATCGCAAAGACGGCCGCGATCACGATCACATTAGTGAAGTAACCCTGCATCGGCGTGTAGGTGCTGATAGCGCCAATGGCCATGATCCAGGCCTTGGGATTGACCCACTGGAACGCGGCGGCGCCCAGATAGCTGATCGGTTTCGCCTCGCCCTGCTGACTCTCCGACATGGGCCCGGAATGGGCGATTTTCCACGCCAGGTACAGCAAATACGCCGCCCCCACATAACGCAGCACCGTGTAGAGCAAAGGGTAAGTCTGGAACACCGCGCCAAGGCCAAAACCGACCGCCACCACCAGTACGAAGAAGCCACAAGTGATGCCGAGCATGTGCGGAATTGTGCGGTTGAAGCCGAAGTTCACCCCGGATGCCAGCAACATGGTGTTGTTCGGGCCGGGGGTGATTGAAGTAACGAGAGCAAACAGGGCGAAGCCCAGCAGCAGGTCAAGAGAGAGCGTCATGGGTGGCAGTCCGTCAGGGTCGGTCAGGTGTTGACCCTATCGCACACCCAGAGCGAAACCCATGGACAGTTACGCGAAACTTGGAGCAGTACAGTTTCGCCTCAGCTTGGACGGCCGTGCAGCTGTACAGATCGCCCAGCGTTCATTTCACCCTGGTTGTCGAAGTTGAACGACTTTTGCGGCTGGCCAAGCAGTTCGGCTTTTTTAGCGTGGTATTCGTCGAAGGACAGGCCGCGGCGGTTCAGCGCTTCCAGTGCCAGTTCCTTGCTTTCTTCAGCCGTGTAAGGCCGAAGTTCAGGGGAAACATGGCTGGCACATCCGGCGAGTACGGAGACGGCGAGCACCAGCAAAGTAGCAATCATCGGTTTCATTTTGGCGTCCTGGCGACTGGGTTAGAGGCAATGAACACAGGCTACCCGCGCCTCCCGGGCAGCAGAAATCAACGCTTTCAATAGTGGCTATCAAGAAATGGCGATCATTGTCGATGTGCCGGGGAACGCGAGCTGGAGACGCACGGGTTGGAGCTGATGGCAGTTGAATGGCATTGCTGCTCGTCGGGCACTCGGTGAAGCGAAAGAGGCTGACCTATATTTATTCGGTCGTATAACGGCAGAGGTACTTCTATTCACACATCCGGAACAGGGAGATCCATCATGAGCGTCAAACCCATTCCAGAGGGGTATCACAGCGTCACCCCCTATCTGGGCATCAAAAAAGCCGCCGAAGCCATCGCCTTCTACAAAAAAGCCTTCGGCGCCATTGAAATCATGCGTCTGGACATGCCCGATGGCGGTGTCGGCCACGCCGAACTGCGCATCGGCGATTGCCCGATCATGCTCGGCACACCGTGCGATCAAGGGCCGCTGAGCAACCCGGACAATTCACCGTCCGTGGGTCTGCATTTGTACGTGTCGGATGTCGACAAGTCCTACAAACAGGCGATCGATGCCGGCGCAACCGTTGTATCGGAGGTCAAGGATCAGTTTTACGGTGACCGTTCGGGCACCTTGAAAGATCCCTACGGGCACCTGTGGTTCCTGGCCACGCACAAGGAAGACCTGACTCAGGAACAGATCGAGCAACGGGCGCAGGAGATGTTTCAGCAAGGTTAAAATTGTTGGTGTCGGAGCGGGCCTCTTCGCGAGCAGGCTCGCTCCCACAAGGGGCACCGCCTTCAACAGCACCGCCGACTTGCCAATCACTTGCGCAAGCATGCCCGCCCCTGACCTGTCGGCAATGAGAAACATTTTCTTTCATTTCCCCTTTCGGGATTTCCCCTGCTCATCCGTCCTACATAGATGCAGTCCTTTCGCGTAGGCAAAAGCCACGACTGGACCTTCAGCGCGCTCAGCCCTGCGAAGCCCGTAGCCGAGTTGCGTCTCATCTAGCCAAGACCTCCAACATGTCAAAGAAGTCCCGTTCAAAAATCTGGTTCCTGGTCCATAGCTGGCTGGCATTGCCGATCTGGTTTTTTGTGCTGATCGTCTGTGTAACCGGAACCCTGGCCGTCATCAGCCAGGAGATCGTCTGGCTGGCCAACCCGCCAATGCGCGCCAGCCAACCCTCGGACGATGCTCCGCTGCTCAGCTACCAGCAGGTCATCGAGGCCATCAACAGGGCCGAGCCGCAGACCGTGGTGCAGAGCATCAGTCGCCCCGACGAATCGCACTTCGCCCTGGATGTCGAAGTCAGCTACCCCGACGGGCGCTCTGTGGTGATTTATGTCAATCCGTACAGCGGCGTGATCCAGGGTGTCGCACCGGAGTTCAACTTCCGCGCCTTCACCCGCGCGCTGCACGCTTGGTGGCTGGTGCCGTTCACCAATGGTTACAGTTGGGGCTGGTACCTGGTGTCGTTTCTCGGTTTGCCCTTGCTGGCTTCGCTGATCACCGGGCTGGTGGTCTACAAACGCTTCTGGAAAGGCTTCTTCCGTCCGACCCTGCGCCTTCGCCACGGCGCGCGGATTTTCTGGGGCGACTTTCATCGCTTGAGCGGCATCTGGTCGATCTGGTTCATCGCGGTGATTTCCGTCACCGGCACCTGGTTCCTGATCCAGGCAGTGCTGTCCGACAACCAGATTTCCATTTCCACGGAAAAGATCATCCCGGCGATGTCCCGCGAAGCGGTGCCGCTGTCGCCCAATGGCTCGCCCCCGCCGCGTATCGACCTCGACCGCGCGGTTGAAATCGCCACACAGAAAATTTCCGGGCTGGAAGCCAGTTTCGTCAGCCTGCCGGGCAATGCCTACAGCCACTTGGATGTCGGCGGACGCGGTTGGTATCCATTGATGTTCCAGACCGCCACGATCAACCCGTACAACGGCGAAATCGCCGCCTCGCGCCTGATTTCGGACCGTTCGCCCCTGGAGTTCGTCACCGAATCCATGCGCCCGCTGCACACCGGCGATTTCGGCGGACTGTGGATCAAGCTGATCTGGGCGTTCTTCGGCCTGCTGCTGAGCATGATGGTGCTCAGCGGTCTGCTGATCTGGACCAAGCGCACGGCGCTGGCCACCGCCAATGCCTTCAAACGCAGTAGCAAGAAACAGCGCGACACCGCGGCGCAAGCGGCCACGAACCACGAAGTGTCAGAGGTCGACCTGTGAGCCAAGACATTGCGGCCCCGCAACCCTCGCGCCTGAATGTGTTCTGGCACAGATGGCGCTTTCACCTGAACGTCCTGTTGCTGCTGATCCCACTCGGTTTCATGCCCAAGTACTTCGCCGACGAGGCATTGATGCGCGGCGACAGTGGCCTTGGCGAACGGGAAGTCGGCGAAGTCCGGGTCGGCCCCTGGAGCCTGCGCCTGGCGGAATTGCGCAACTCAGCCCCGATGCTCGAAGGCCCCGCCGGCTTCATGAAGGGTTTCAACGCCGCGCTGTGCGAGGCCTGTATCGACCAGGTCAAGGCCACTTACCTGCGCATCGGCAAGCCCCGCAGCCTGCGCGCCGCCGGGGTGATTTTCTTCGGCGCCCCGTACCGCATGGGCGCTTCGCTGCCCGTCCCGGAAAAGACCACGGCCGATGCCGAACTGTGGATCACCATGGAAGGCTGGGACGGCGCCATGCATCAGGCATCCATTCCTTTGAGCCAGGCCTCCCCCGCCACCATCGCCTGGTTGAACAAACAAGGAGGCAAACCATGATCAACCCTCTTCGCTCGCTCAACCCCCTGTTGCTGGTGCTCTGCGCCGGTTTCAGTGCCAGCGCCCTGGCCCACAACCCGATGTGCGAATGCAAGGCCATCGACGCCGAACAAATCAAGTGCACCGGCGGTTTTTCCGACGGCAGCGGTGCTCCGGGCGTGACCCTCGATGTGATCGGCTACGACGAAACCATTCTGGTGCCGGGCAAGCTCGGGCCTGATTCGTCCCTGACCTTCAAGAAGCCCGGCGCCGAGTTCTATGTGCTGTTCGATGCCGGCCCCGGTCACGTCGTGGAAATCGACCAGGCGGACATCGAGGCGCCATGAGCACTCCAACGACCCAAGTCGTGCGCCCGGCCGGTGCCGGTCACGAAACCCTCTACGTTCTGCTGCTGTGCCTGATGATCCTGGCGGTCGCAGGTACCGTGGTGCTCTGGCGCGGTGAATCCCATGAGGTGAGCAGCGTCAGCAGCCATCAACTGGATGCGCGCCGTGACCTCAGTGCATCCGAGCAAGGTATCTACGCCGATCTGCGGGTGACGCTGGACGAGATCCATTTGCTGCTCCAGGAACAGCAAGCGCTGCCGACACCCGAGGCGCTGGCCGAGGAAGGGTTTGCGCCGTTTGCCCGGGACGCCAGCTCCGTCAGCCGGGGCGGCCATGCCTGGCAATTGCTCGACGCCAAGGCCTATTTCGGCCAGAGCCGAACACCGACGGTCGCCGGTTCTTTCCTGATGCGCCTGGCCGCAGCCAATGATGCACCGGACATCTGGCTCAACCGCGCCAGCACGCTCACGGCACCGGCCGACCTCAGCGACGCCGCGCTCGAAAGCGCCGGCTGGCAGCAGGTCATCGCGCAATTCGATGCCGGCGTGACCCGCCAGCACCGGCACTGAACCCTCGCCTTTTTCCGAGAGAAGACCGCTTTCCCATGCCCAATTCATCTCACCGTTGTTTTTTACGCCTGCTGCTGGTCGGCTTGCTCGCCTGCCTGCTGCCCTCACTGGCCAGCGCTGATGAAGTCAAGCGTCTGCGCATCGGCATCACCCTGCACCCTTACTACAGCTACGTGGCGAACATCGTCGGCGACAAGGCTGAGGTGGTGCCGCTGATTCCGGCCGGTTTCAACCCGCATGCCTACGAACCCCGCGCCGAAGACATCAAGCGCATCAGCGGGCTGGACGTGATCGTGCTCAATGGCGTCGGTCATGATGATTTCGCCGATCGCATGATCGCCGCCAGCGAAACCCCAAAGGTCCCGGTGATCGAAGCCAACGAAAACGTACCGCTGCTGGCCGCCACCGGCGTGGCCGCACGCGGCGCCGGTAAAGTGGTGAACCCCCACACGTTCCTGTCGATCAGCGCCTCCATCGCCCAGGTCAACAACATCGCCCGGGAGCTGGGCAAGCTCGACCCGGTCAATGCCAAGACCTATACCGAGAACGCCCGCGCCTACGGCAAGCGCCTGCGCAAGATGCGCGCCGACGCCCTGGCCAAACTGACCCAGGCACCGAACGCCGAACTGCGGGTGGCCACGGTGCATGCCGCCTACGACTACCTGCTGCGCGAATTCGGCCTGGAAGTGACGGCCGTGGTCGAACCGGCCCATGGCATCGAGCCGAGCCCGAGCCAGCTGAAAAAAACCATCGATCAACTGCGTGAGCTGGACGTGAAGGTGATCTTCTCGGAGATGGACTTTCCTTCCACTTACGTCGACACCATCCAACGCGAATCCGGGGTGAAGCTGTATCCGCTGTCGCACATTTCCTACGGCGAATACACCGCCGACAAGTACGAAAAGGAAATGACCGGCAACCTCGACACCGTGGTGCGGGCGATTCAGGAGTCGGGCGCATGACTTCAAAAGAAACACTAATCGCCCGAGACGCCGAAAACCCTGCGGGAGCCAGCCTGCTGGCGAAGGCGTCCGACCAGCCAACATCTTCCTTGAATGACACAGCGCAATCGCGAGCAGGCTCGCTCCTACAGGGGGCGGGGCCGACGCTGGATTTTGCTGACATCAGCCTGACGCTGGGGCGCACGACGATCCTCGACAAGGTGACCTTCCAGGTCCGCCCCGGCGCCGTGCACGCACTGGTCGGCCCCAACGGCGGTGGCAAGAGTTCGCTGATCAAGACCCTGCTCGGGCAGATGCCGCATCAGGGCCGCTTGAGCCTGCAATGGCCTGCGGTGCCTGGGACCATCGGTTATGTGCCACAGGCGCTGGAGTTCGACCGGGGCTTGCCGATGACCGTCGACGATTTCATGGCTGCCATGTGCCAGCGTCGCCCGGCCTTTCTCGGTTTGAGCAAACACTACGCGGCGGCGATTGGCGAGGCGCTGGAGCGGGTCGGCATGCAGGACAAGCGCAAACGCCGCATGGGCGCGCTGTCCGGCGGCGAACGGCAACGGGTGTTGCTGGCCCAGGGACTGATTCCGTCTCCGCAATTGCTGGTGCTCGATGAGCCGATGTCGGCCCTCGATGAAGCCGGCATCCGGGTATTCGAACGCTTGCTCGGCGACTGGCGAGCGGCGGACATCACCGTGCTGTGGATCGAGCACGATCTGGAAGCGGTCGGGCGCCTGGCCGATCACGTCACCGGGCTCAATCGCCGGGTGTTGTTCGACACCACGCCGCAACAGGCGCTGACACCGGAGCGCCTGTTGACGCTGTTCTCGACGCACCCACGGAGCCTTGCCTGATGAGTTACGAAGCTTTTCGCCTGATGGTCCAGGGCTGGGCGTCGTCGGGTTATCTGCCCGAGGCGCTGGCCTATGGGTTCGTGGTCAACGCCTTGATCGCCGGGCTGCTGATCGGCCCGGTGCTGGGCGGCCTGGGCACGCTGGTGGTGGTCAAGCGCTTCGCGTTTTTCTCCGAGGCGGTCGGTCATGCCGCGTTGACCGGCGTGGCCATCGGCATCCTGCTCGGCGAACCCTACACCGGACCTTACGGCAGCCTGTTCGGCTACTGCCTGTTGTTCGGCATCCTGCTCAATTACCTGCGCAACCGCACCGGCCTGGCGCCGGACACCTTGATCGGTGTGTTTCTCTCGGTGTCGCTCGCCCTGGGCGCGAGCCTGCTGCTGATTCTGGCGGGCAAGATCAACGTGCACATCCTGGAAAACGTGCTGTTCGGCTCGGTGCTGACGGTCAACGGCAATGACCTGTTGGTGCTGGCCATCGTCGGTTCGCTGGTCATGGCCCTGGCCTTGCCTTTGTACAACCGCATCATGCTCGCCAGTTTCAACCCGCAACTGGCCGCGGTGCGCGGGGTGGCGGTGAAAACCCTGGATTACCTGTTCGTGATTCTGGTGACGCTGATCACCGTCGCCGCCGTGAAGGTCATCGGTGCAATTCTGGTGGGCGCCCTGCTGGTGATTCCGGCCGCCGCGGCACGCCTGCTCAGCCAATCGCTGAAGGGCTTTTTCTGGTGTTCGGTGCTGATCGCCACGGTCAGCACCCTGTGCGGGATTCTCGCGCCGATCATCTTCGACCTGCCGATCCCGTCCGGTGCCGCGATCATCCTCGTGGCCGGTATCGCCTTCGCCCTGGCCGCCCTCGCGCGCGGCGTCGTCCCCAGCCTTAAAGGGAACCTTGGATAAATGACTTTTTCACTGCGTCAACTGACCCTCGCCGTTGCTCTGTGTGGGCTGGCGACAACGGCCATCGCCGCCGACAACAGCAAACCGCTGCGGGTGCTGGCCTCCTTGCCGATTACCTATGGGCTGGGTGAAGTTTTGCTCAAGGGCACCGATGTCAGCCTCGAACGCGCAGCCCCGGCCAACCTGCCCGGCAGCCGCCAGACCGCCTACTTCACCGGCCGTGGCGCCCCGGCGTTGGCCAAGCTGGCGGACAGTGCCGATGCGGTGATCGGCCTGCGCTCACTGTGGCCGGATGACCCGCTGTACCCGATCTCCCGGCGCAGCAATATCCGCATCGTCGAAGTCGACGCTGCCCGCCCGGTGGACGGCGCCCTGCCCGGTATTGCCGTGCAACCCGGTAACAAGATCGACGGGTTGAACAGTCAACCGTGGTTCTCCAGCAATAACATGGGGCGCATGGCCGATGTGATGGCGGCGGACCTGGTACGCCTGGCGCCCGAGGCCAAGCCGAAAATCGAAGCCAACCTGGCAGCGTTGAAACAGCGTTTGCTCAAGCTCAGTGCCGCCAGCGAGGCGCGGCTGGCCAATGCGGACAACCTCAGCGTGATGAGCCTGAGCGATCATTTTGGCTACCTGATTGGCGGCCTCAATCTGGAATTGATCGGCATGGACGCACGCACCGATGCCGAGTGGACACCGGAGGCGCTAAAACTGTTGGGCACAACCCTCAAGGACAATGACGTGGCGGTGGTGCTGCATCACCGGCAGCCGTCGGATGCGCTGAAAGCGGTGATTGCCGGGTCGGGTAGCCGGTTGGTGGTGTTGAGTACCGATGCCGAGGATCCGGTGGCGGAACTGGAGGGGAATGTGGATTTGCTGATCAAGGGACTGAGTGGTGTGTAGCTGAGTTATCGCGAGCAGGCTCGCTCCTACAGGGGATTTTCAGTGGACACCGAACTTGTGCAAATCCGAGATCAAATGTAGGAGCGAGCCTGCTCGCGATAGCGGCCTGATAGGCGACACAAGACCTGAAAAAGCCCGCTGACCGTTACCAGTCCAGCGGGCTTCTTTTTGCATGACCAATCAGTGCGCCACAGCCGCCTGCTCGTCCATTTTCTGCCGCAGGCTCAACGGGCGCATGTCGGTCCAGGTTTCTTCGATGTAGGCCAGGCATTCCTTTTTCAGCCCGCTTTTGCCCACGGTGCGCCAGCCTTGTGGCACGGCTTTGTAGTCGGGCCAGATCGAGTACTGTTCTTCGTGGTTGACCACGACCTGAAAGAGGATGTCCTCGCGGTCGAATACTGACGTCATGGTGTCTCTCCATCGTTATCGGGTGGGCTGCGCTGTGTGCACAGCCGTTATGTAGAAGGAACGGTCCGCAGGGCGGAAAATTTAAAGACTGGTGGTGGCGGCGGTCAGGGCCTGGCCGAAGATTTCGGCCACGCGATCGATCTGCACGGCAGTAATCACCAGCGGCGGCAGGAAACGCACCACCGCGCCATGGCGGCCACCGAGTTCCAGAATCAAGCCACGCTTGAGGCATTCGCGCTGCACCAGGGGTGCCAGGCGGGCGAAGGCCGGCGGATGGCCTTGGGCATCCAGTGCGCCTGTCGGGTCGACCAGTTCGACGCCGAGCATCAAGCCACGCCCGCGAATGTCGCCCAGTTGCGGGAAATCCCGCTGCAGGATGCGCAGGTGCTCGGCCAGTCGCTCGCCCATCGCGGCGGCATGCTCACAGACCTTGTGTTCGACCAGATAACGCATCACTGCGGACCCGGCGGCCATGGCCATCTGATTGCCACGGAACGTCCCGGCATGGGCACCCGGCAGCCAGGTGTCGAGCCAGTCGCGATAGACCACCACCGCCAGCGGCAGGCTGCCACCGATGGCCTTGGACATCACCACGACATCGGGAATGATCCCGGCGTGCTCGAAGGCGAACATTTTGCCGGTGCGGGCGAAGCCACTCTGGATTTCATCGACGATCAGCGCGACACCCGCCGCTTCGGTGATCCGCCGCACACCGCGCAACCAGTCCAGATCCGCCGGGATCACCCCGCCCTCGCCTTGCACCACTTCCACAATCACCGCCGCCGGCAATTGCACGCCGGCCTCGGGATCGTTGAGCAGGTTTTCCAGATAACTCAGGTTGGCCTTGACCCCTTGCGCGCCGCCAAGCCCGAACGGGCAGCGGTAATCGTAAGGGTACGGCATGAACTGCACGCCACTGCCGAGCAAGGCGCCCAGGGGCTTTTTCGGCCCCAGGCTGCCCATCAGGCTCAACGCGCCCTGACTCATGCCGTGGTAGCCCCCCTGGAACGACAGCACGGTGCTGCGACCAGTGGCGGTGCGCACCAGCTTCAGTGCCGCTTCCACCGCGTCGGTGCCGGTCGGGCCGCAGAACTGGATCTTCGCTTCAGCGGCGAGGGCTGGTGGCAGCAGACCGAACAGATCCTGGACAAACCGGTCCTTGACCGGGGTGGTCAGGTCCAGGGTATGCAGCGGCAGTTCATCGGCCAGCACTTGCTGAATGGCTTCGATCACCACCGGGTGGTTGTGCCCCAGGGCCAGGGTTCCGGCGCCGGCCAGGCAATCGATGAAGGTGCGGCCTTCGACGTCTTCGACATACAGGCCCTTGGCGCGCTTGAGTGCCAGGGGAATGCGCCGTGGATAGCTGCGGGCGTTGGATTCCTGCCGGCTCTGACGGGCGAGCAGCGGCGATTCGTTGAATTGATAAAGCGTCTCGGCGGACGTCGCCGGCTGCTCTTCGATAAGGCTGGTAGCGACTGACATCTCTCGACCCCTCAATACGCTGTGAATAGTGACCAAAACTGCACACCGGGCAGGTGCGCGTTCCGGTCACGGGGCGCACTTGTCAGGTTTTCCTGTTCTGGAAACGCATCAGCGCTGGAAGGATTTAGGCGGTAACACGCAAACCTCGGTAGGAGCGAGCTCTGCTCGCGATGGACTCAAGAACACCGCGTGCATTCAGAAAGCACGCGTTATCGTTATCGACCATCGCGAGCAGAGCTCGCTCCTACAGTGGTATGTGGTGATTTTCAGACCGGTTGCAGCGGCATCGTCAGCTCAACCCGCAAGCCGTCCGGCCGGCTATCGAAATGCAGGGTGCAACCGCAACGCTGAACGATGGCCTGGACAATCGCCAGCCCCAGACCACAACCGGTGCTCTGGCCGTTGCGCCAGAAACGCTGGGTCAGGTGTTGCAGGTCTTCTTCGGCGATCCCCGGCCCATGGTCGCGCACCACGAACTGCACACGATCGCCGGTGGTTTCCAGGCTCAACTCCACCGTTTTGTCGGCAGGGGTATGGCGCAGTGCGTTGTCGAGCAAGTTGCGCAGCGCGGCAATCGACAGCACAGCGGGCATTTGTACCGGCGCGGCGGAAACCTTGCCCGGCGCCTGAAACCTGATGCGCTGGCGATCGCCGCTCGCCGCGTCCTGAATCGCCAGTTTCGCCACTTGCTCGGCGTTGCATTGCACACCGTCGTCAAACGACAGACTGCCCTCGACCCGCGCCAGCAACAGCAATTGTTCGAGGGTCCGGTGCATGCGGTCCGCCCCCTCTTCGGCCCGGGCCAGGGACTGATCCCGGGCGCTGCCGTCAGTCATCCGCGCCACTTGCAGGTGGGTCTTGATCGCGGTCAGCGGGCTGCGCAGTTCGTGGGCCGCGTCTCCGGTCAGGCGACGTTCGCGCTCGATGGTCTTGCCGATGCGCTGGAGCAACTGGTTCTGGGTTTCCAGCAAGGGTTGCAGCTCGCTGGGCAGCGGCTGGATCTGCAAGGGTTCGAGGGAGTCGGCGCTGCGGCGCATCAAGGCGTCGCGCATGCGGTTGAGCGGCGCCAGCCCCTGACCGATACCCAGCCAGAGCAAACACAGGCAACCGAGCAGCGCCACACCCACCGGCACTGAAGCGGCCAGCAGGATCGACATGTTCAACGCCTCGCGCTCGATCTGCCGGTCGGCGGTGGTGATGCGCAAATCACCCCGGGCCAGTGTGAAACTGCGCCACGGCGCGCCGTCGATCATCTGATCGTGAAAACCGAGTTTCTCGGCCTCCAGAGTCTGCTGCGGCTCGGTGTGACTGCGAGCGAGGATTTCACCGCGCAACGAGCTGACCTGACAGGCCATGCCGCCCGGAATGTTCAGTTGTTCGGCGCTGAAATGAGTGCCCTCGCCCTTGCTCGGCACGGGCGGCAGTTGCTCCATCAGGCCGGCAACCATGCGTGCCGATGCCACCAGGCGCTGGTCGAGGGAAAACATCATTTGATTGCGCAAATCGCTGAGCATCCAGGCCGCGGCCAGGGCCCAGATCAAGGCAAATGCGGCGCCGAGCGTCAGGCTCAGGCGCAAACGCAGACTCATCACTTCGATTCTTCTCCGCCATCAGCCGGCCCCAGGCGATAGCCCAGGCCGCGCACCGTCTCGACAATACCATTGCCAAGTTTACGCCGCAGGTGATGGATATGGACGTTGAGGGCATTACTCTCCAACTCGTCGTTGAAGCCATAGACGCTGTCCTTGAGCTGCTCGGTGGACAACACCCGCCCACGGTTGTGTAACAAGGCTTGCAGCAGCGCCTGTTCGCGGCGCGACAAGTCCACCGGCAGCCCCGCGAGCGTGGTTTCGCGGCTGCTCGGGTCGTAGGTCAGGGCGCCGTGTTCGATCAGGTTGACGCTGCGCCCCGCCACCCGCCGCAACAGCGTGTGCAAGCGTGCAGCGAGTTCGCGCAGATCGAACGGCTTGAGCAGATAGTCGTCGGCGCCGGCCTGCAGGCCATCGACGCGATCGGTGACCGAGTCACGGGCCGTGAGGATCAGCACCGGCAGTTCCAGACCGTTATGGCGCAACTGCTGCAACAACTTGAGGCCATCTTCGTCGGGCAAGCCAAGATCGAGCACCATGACGTCGAACTCCGCCACCTTGAGCATCGCCCGGGCTGCTGACGCCGTGGCCACATGTTCCACGGTCAGGCCCTGGGCAGTCAGGCCGGCGACGATACCGCTGGCGATCAGTTCATCGTCTTCGCAAACCAGTACGTGCATGGGCGCTCCAAAAGTAAAAACCAGAGTCAAACACCTGTGGATTAAGGCGCAATTATGACAAGGGGACCGACTGACGAACAGCACGAAAAAGCTCCAGCCCATCCGTCGCGCCCGACACGCGTGTTTACAGGAACACGCAAGTTTGATGACCTCAACTAGCATGGAAATATAAAGCCGATAAAAACACCTTCAACTTACTCTAGCAAAAACGATAATCTCGCCCCAACTTCGAAGACCGAAAACAGCACATCTCGAAGTACTTCACCACTTAAACATTCTGAAAGGAATCAGATCATGCCAGAACTTAAAAATTTTGTAGCTACCGACCACCGCAGCGGACCCGATCGCATTTACTTTTTCTTCAAGGACACGAACACCTACTCTCGCTTCAACTTGGGGGACAACAAGGTCGCGGACAATCACCCCGCCTCTGTAGTCTCGCACTGGGACGACTTCGACCAACATGTGAAAGACCTGTGCTTCGGGTTTAACACTTCGGGCCGTAACTGGAATCTCGAATTCGAAAGTGATATGACTTGGTTTTTCTATTACGATGGCAATAAACCGATGGTATGCAAGTACGATCAACACAACGACAAAGTAAAGTTCAAAAAAAACATTTCAGAAACTGACTGGTCGCCACTACTACCTTACTTCGACAAAATTATTGGTGTCATGTGGGATGAAAAGGCGGAAATCAAGCACACTTTCCACATACTGCTGAATGACGGAAACTACTTCATCTACAATCCGTGGTTAAAAAAAGCATCGAAATTAAACCCGCTCAAAGGCTCGATGTGGAGCAAACTTGAGCAATATAAAGATCGCATGATAACGACAGTACTTAACGACCACCCACTACTTGACACATTTTTTTATATCTTCCTGACCAAAAATGAATATCTGAGATTTGACGTAAATAAACGGAGCATATCGGATCCGATCGCGATCGATGAAGAGTCGTGGCCAGGACTAATTGTAAAATAGGCATCCGCGCCCACATGATTCGGGTACCCGTCATCGATCAACTGTCTGAAAAGCCGGAATCAAACGACGCATTTTTAATCCCACAACGGATGGGGTTAATCATCGGTTAATCGCCACCCGCCACCGTGCACCTCATTAGCACAGGGCAAAGGCTTATCCATGCGTCGTCTGTTTTTACTTTTTACCCTAATGATCGCGGGCCTGGCCCAGGCGGGAACCAGTCCGTTCGACACCAAACCTGAATTTCTCCCGGTTGATAAAGCCTTCACGTTTACCTCTGAACGTCTGGATTCCGGTGAAACCCAGCTCTATTGGCAGATCACCGACGGCTATTACCTGTACCAGAAACGCTTGAAGTTCGACGGACTGCCCGTCGCGCAGCATCCCGCGTTGCCGGAAGGTGAAACCCACAGCGACGAGTTTTTCGGCGAGCAGCAAGTCTACCGTCAGGGCCTGGAATTGAAGATTCCGGCGGGGGCCAGCGGCCAGGTCAAGGTCAGTTACCAGGGCTGCGCCGATGCCGGCTTGTGTTATCCGCCGCAAACCCGGGTCGTGGACCTGGGTAACGCCAATACGCAGAGTGTGGCCAATGAAGCACCGGATCAGGCACTGGCCAGTAGCCTGCAGCAACGGGCGCTGGGCTGGAGCCTTTTGCTGTTCTTCGGCCTGGGCCTGTTGCTGGCCTTCACGCCTTGTTCATTGCCGATGCTGCCGATCCTGGCCGGGTTGATCGTCGGCAGCGGCGCCACGCCCAGACGTGGATTGGCCCTGGCCAGCAGTTACGTGATCAGCATGGCGCTGGTGTATGCGGCGATGGGTGTCCTGGCCGCCTCCCTCGGGGCCAACCTGCAAGCCTGGTTGCAGAACCCCTGGCTGCTGGGGAGTTTCGCGGCGATTTTCGTGCTGCTGGCGCTGCCGATGTTCGGCTTCTTCGAACTGCAGCTGCCAGTGGCCGTGCGTGATCGCCTGGAAAACGTCTCACGCAATCAACGTGGCGGCAACCTGATCGGCGCCGGCGTGCTGGGGGCGCTGTCTGGTCTGCTGGTCGGCCCATGCATGACCGCACCGCTGGCCGGCGCCCTGCTCTACATCGCGCAAAGCGGTAACGCGTTGCATGGCGGGCTGATCCTGTTCGCCATGGGCATCGGCATCGGTGTGCCACTGTTGCTGCTGGTGACCGTCGGCAATCGCTTCATGCCCAAACCCGGTGCCTGGATGAACCTGGTCAAAGGCATTTTCGGCTTCCTGTTCCTCGCCACCGCATTGTTGATGCTACGCCCGGTGCTCGACGAATCCCTGTGGGTCGGCTTGTGCGGTGCGCTGCTGTTGATCGCGGCCTACAGCGCCTGGAAACAGTCGGAAGGTTTTGGCCGTATCGCACACCTGTTTGGCGCCAGTTCGTTGTTGCTGGGTTTGTGGGGTGGCCTGCTGGTGATCGGGGCGGCCGGCGGCAGTGATGATCCGTTCAATCCATTGCAGGTCTTCCGCGCCTCGGACCAGGCGGTGACCGCCGTGCCGGTTGGCCACGATGCCTTCACCACTCTCAAGGATCCGCAGGCACTGCAACGGGAACTCGACACTGCCCAGGCTCAGGGCCAGTGGGTGCTATTGGACTACTACGCCGACTGGTGCGTGTCGTGCAAGGTCATGGAAAAACAGGTCTTCGGCAAAACCCGTGTCCTCGAAGCCTTGAGTGATGTGCGCTTGCTCCGACTGGACGTCACCGCCGACAATGCCGCCAGCCGCGAACTGCTTGGCCGTTACAAAGTGCCAGGGCCACCGAGCCTGCTGTGGATTGGCGTTGACGGTGAAGAGCGGCGCAGCCAGCGCATCACCGGCGAGGTCGATGCCGATACTTTCCTGCAACGCTGGACCGCCACCCGAGACGCTCGTTAATGCTGACCTTCACCCTCGGCACCTTTGCCATCGCGCTTAATCACCTGCTGCTGATCAGTGCGCTGGCGCTGGCCACCTTTGTCGGCTGGCGGGTCGCCAAGCGTGGTGGTGAAAACCCCGAATCGGTACTGTTCAGTCTGTTCCTGCTGGGCATGCTGGCGGCCCGAATCAGTTTCGTGGTGGCCTATTGGGTGCACTATCGCAACGATCCGTGGCAGGTCATCGACCTGCGCGATGGCGGTTTTCTCGCCTGGCCGGGGGTGATTGTGGTTTTGCTCGCCACGCTGTATCGCGGCTGGCGTCGCCCGGGGCTGCGTCGCCCATTGGGCTATGGCGTGGCCAGTGGCCTGGCGTTCTGGCTGCTGGCGACGTTCTCCCTGTCGATTTATGAACAAGGCACACGCCTGCCGGAAATCACCCTGCGTAACGCCGCCGGCGAAACCGTGCAACTGGCCGACTACAAGGGCGGCCCATTGGTGATCAACCTCTGGGCTACCTGGTGCCCGCCGTGCCGCCGGGAAATGCCGGTGCTGGAAAACGCCCAGCAACAGCGTCCGGACCTGACGTTCCTGTTCGTCAATCAGGCGGAAAGCATGCAAAGCGTCGCGACCTTTCTGGAAACCCAAGGCCTGAGCCTGTCCAACGTGCTGTTCGACGGCAGCGGGCGTCTGAGTCAGGCCGTCGGTTCCATGGCGTTACCGACTACGCTGTTCTACAACCCCGAGGGTCGCCTGCTGGGCAGCCATCTGGGCGAGTTGTCGGAAGCCAGCCTGGCCCGCGCGCTGGAAAACTTCGACACCGTACCCGCCACCTCTTCAAGGAAATTGCCATGTCCCGCCTCCGCCACCTGCTGACCCTGAGCCTCGGTGCCGCCCTGTTGCACCTGCCATTGGTGCAGGCCGAAGAGTTGCCCGATGCGATCAAGAAAATCGAGGCCAAGGGCGCGAAAATCGTCGGTCAGTTCGACGCCCCCGACGGTTTGCGCGGTTATGCCGCGCAATACCAGAACCGCGGCATGGCGCTGTACCTGACCCCGGATGGCAAACACGTGTTGCTGGGCAACCTGTATGACGCCCAGGGCAATGACCTGAGCAGCGCGCCATTGCAGAAACTGGTGTATGCCCCGATGGCCAAGGAAGTCTGGGCCAAGTTCGAAACCAGCAACTGGATCGGCGACGGCAAGAAGGATGCGCCGCGCGTGGTGTACCTGTTCAGTGACCCGAACTGCCCGTACTGCAACATGTTCTGGGAGCAGGCCCGGCCGTGGGTCAAGGCCGGCAAGGTGCAGTTGCGCCACATCATGGTGGGCATCATCCGCGAGGACAGCCCCGGGAAATCCGCCGCACTGCTCGCCGCCAAAGACCCGGAAAAAGCCCTGCAGGATCACGAAGCGGCCGGCAAGGACAGCGCGCTCAAGGCCTTGAAGGAAGTGCCGCCGGTGATTCAGGCAAAATTCGCAGCCAACATGCAATTGATGGAAGAACTGGAACTGCAGGCGACCCCGGCGATTTTCTACATGGACGACAAGGGTAATCTGCAACAGCAGCAAGGTGCGCCGTCGCCGGACAAGTTGGCGAAGATTCTCGGGCCTAAATAATAATCCGACATCCATCTTGGACTAACAAAAGGCAATACAATAACACTTGGCTGACCTTTAGAGCCATCAGATAGTCTTATCTTGGCAATGGATAGACCTTCGATATAACTCAAGGACGAATAAAATGGTCAGCGAATTCACCAGAAACTTTGAACCAAGCGCGATGGTTACCGAACTCACCGTATCGATAGCCATCGACAACGATTACTGGGCCGGCACCGACGACAGCATTTATATAAGCATGGGCCACACAACCAACATGCAACTGCTGAAACAGGCCCCGAGAGCCGGATCCAACACCACCATCGAAGTTGATATTTTGAGATTATTTGGAAAACCAAGCATACACATCAGCGAAATAAACCATGTGGGAATTTATCAAATTCCGACAGATCATCCGCTGGACAATGATGATTGGGAACTAGGAAGCGTGACGCTGACCGCAAATGGCATTTTCAGTAATTCATCCTTCAGAAAAATCCACCAATGGCTCGGGAATCACTCAACACACCTGCATCAGGTCTGGGCCGGACAGATCGAATGGTCTGCATGGTCAAACACTGATAAACGTCCTATCGATCTGAATGCCCAGACCTATCCGGTCAGATGGCTGCCCTACATCGCCGATCTGAAATCCTGGCGCACTTACGATCCGTCGAAAATTGAAGGTGTGGGCCAACTAATCGGAATGATAGACGGGAAACTGATTGGCGAGCTTTTGAAAACACGAGAAACCGAGATCCTGCACCCCAATGCAGACAATGATAGTTATACTTGGGTGTATACACCGGAAGGATCAATAATTTATCGGCGCTGGAAACACGCAGATACTCAGAATTACATACGACACAGTCAACTTGGCAGCGGTCGCCCCGTGATTTGCGCGGGCGAATTCAAAGTTGAGTCGAAGACAAATTCCACCCCCATTAAAAATGTGATCGTTCACATCAACGATGCGTCCGGCCACTATAAGCCTGATGGAGGATCTTGCCTGAGATACGTAGCAGAAAAGTTAAGCGCATTGGGTATCGACGTGAGTGACACCCAATGGTGTTGGACAGCGAGATCTTGAGTATCAGGTATATCAGCCCAAATCGGCCCGCTTTTACAACAACCCTGCAAACCGCAGAATCAGTGTAAAAGCGAGGCTGTTGATGATTTTGCATTCAAGCGTTTCGCGAGTTTTGCTCCGTCAAAAACGCCAGCAAGGTTTCAGTCACAAACCCAGGATTCTCCAGATTGGAAATATGCCCCGCCTGCGGCACCAGTACCCAGGGGCAGCCAATCAGCTCAGCCATTTCACGGGCTTCACCCGGTGGTCGAGGTTTGTCCTGATCGCCGCACATCACCAGTGTGGTCGCTGCGTCCAGTTCGCCCAGTCGTGGCAACAGATCATCCCGCCCAAACGTAATCCGCCCCATCGGCACGATGCTTTCACGCAGGCGATCCGCGGGTAGAGCCTCCAGAGAAGCGCGAAAATCCCGGTAGAGCGCCGACTGCGGATCAATGCCCGGCCGGAAGAAAATCGGCACCACGACATCCAGCAGCGCTGGCGTGATGACACCCGCCTCTTCGATCTGCTTCAACAGTGCAAAGTAATACTGGCGAGTCGGTTCCGGTTCGGCGCCGACGTAGGTGTCCATCAACACCAGGCCATTGATCCGGTGCGCTGCCGACAGCGCCAGGCGCACGCCCCACATGCCACCGACCGACAAACCGGCCAGCGTGACCCTTTCGATGTCCAGGTGGTCGAGCAAGGCCAATGCCTGACGCGCCAGGTCATCCAGCGATGTCGTACCGACAGGCAACGGCCCGGATTGGCCGTGCCCCCACAGGTCCAGGGCGATCACACGATACTGTTGCGACAGCGCGGCAATCTGCGGCGCCCACATGGCCTGGTCCCACAGATAGCTGCCGACCAGCAGCACCGCCGGGCCGGTGCCTTGATCGATGTAGTGAAGGGCTTGTCCGTCCAGGGTTACGAAGGGCATCGAGTGTCTCCGCTAGAAAAATGGAGGAGGAAGACTGAGCGGCTGACGGACAGCCGTCAATCGCCAGAATGTATGCGTTTGTACTATCGCCATCGCGGGCAAGCCCGCTCCCACAGGGTTCGAGGTGTTCACCGACCATGAGTACACCACCTAACTTGCCCGCGATGGGGCCGGTACTGACGCTAAAGGATCAAAGCCCCTCCAGCTCCGCCATCAGGTCATTCAAGCGATCCACCTTCTCCTCGGTGAGTTCGCTCACCGCCAACCCGTCGATGTACCGGGCCAACTCTTCCACCGTGCTGCACTCGAACATCGCCCGCAACGGCACATCCCGTTGCAGGGCTTTCTGCACCCGCGAGGCGATTTGCGTGGCCAGCAGCGAATGCCCGCCCAACTCGAAGAAGTTGTCGCGAACGCCTACCTGCTCGACCTTCAATACTTCGGCCCAAATGTCTGCCAGGCTCTGCTCCAGCTCATTGCGTGGCGCCTGGTAATCCTGACGTTGCAGTTGGCCGATCTCCAGCGCCGGCAGGGCCTTGCGGTCCAATTTGCCATTGGCGTTGAGCGGCAGCTTGTCCAGCCACAGCCAGTGCAGCGGCACCATGTATTCCGGCAGTTCGGCACGCAGGCGTTGCTGGATGCGCTCCAGGCGTTCAGCCGGATTGAGCACTGAATCGACCGCCACCAGATAGCCGACCAGGTGCTTGCCGTTCGCCCCCTCCTGTACACCGACCGCTGCATCGCGGACTTGCGGTTGTTCATGCAGGCGAGCCTCGATTTCGCCCAATTCGATGCGATAACCGCGGATCTTCACCTGATGGTCGATGCGACCGACGTACTCCAGTACGCCGTCACTGCGACGACGGGCCAGGTCGCCGGTGCGATACAGGCGCTCACCCGGTGCACCGAACGGGTTCGGCACAAACACCGGTGCCGTGCGCAGCGGATCGCTGACATAGCCGCGACCGACCCCGGTCCCCGCCACGCACAACTCCCCCACCGCGCCGAGCGGCACCGGTTCCAGCGCTCCGTCGAGCAGGTACAACTTGTTGTTGTCGGTCGGCGTACCGATCGGCAGGTAGCTGCCGCGAGTCGACGCCATATCAACACGGAAGAACGCCACATCATCCGAGCACTCCGCTGGACCGTAGGCATTCACCAGCCCGATCTGCGGATAGCGCAGCAACCATTGATGCGCCAGTTCCGGTGGCATCGCCTCACCCGTCGGCAGCATCCAGCGCAAGCCGTCGAGGCTCATGCGTTCCTGGGCGAGCATGCCCTGGATCAGCGACGGCACGCTTTCCAGCACGCTGATGCCCTGGCTCTGCACATGGGCCAGCAAGCCTTGCGGATCGTGGGCGATGGTGTTCGGCACGATGTCCACCCGTGCGCCGAACAACGGCGCGGCGAGGAACTGCCACACGGAAATATCGAAGCTTTGCGAAGCGGTTTGGGCGATCACGTCGGCGTCGCTCAGGTTCAGGTACGGCACCTTGCTCAACTGGTTGTTGAGCATGCCGCGCTGTTCGACCATCACGCCTTTGGGCAAACCGGTGGAGCCGGAGGTGTAGATCACATAGGCGAGATTGTCCGGGTCGCTGTAGATACCTGGATTGTCCGCCGACAGCGCAAGGGCCTGGACGTCCTCCCAGACCAGCAGCCGTGGTCGGCTGGTGCTGCCGAACTCCTCAAGCAAGGCCTGCGCCTGCTCACGACAGGCTTGCGTGCACACCAGCAATGGCGTGCGACTCAGATCGATGATCCGGCTCAGACGCTGACTCGGCAAACCCGGGTCCAGCGGCAAGTAACCCGCCCCCGCCTTGAAGCTGCCAATGATCATGCCCAGCAAATCGAGGCTGCGTTCGGCCAACAAGGCTACCGGTTGATCACGACCGACACCGGCGGCGATCAACGCATGACCGAGGCGGTTGCTGCGTTGGTTAAGCTCCAGATAACTGCACTGCCGGTCCAGACAACTGGCGGCAATCCGCTGCGGGTGCCGGGCGACCCGGGATTCAAACAGTGCAACGTAGCTCTGCTCCAGCGGGTAATCCTGTTCGCTCTGGTTGCAGCCATGGATGAGGAAGTCTCGCTCCTCGGCCCCCAGCAGCGGCAGATCGGCCATGTCGCCATGGAAACCCTCCACCAACGCCAGCAGCAAACGCTTGAACTCACCGAGCATGCGCTCGACCGTGGCCTCATCGAAGTAGCGCTGGTCGTAGGACAGGTGCAAGCCCAGGTCATCCCCCGGATAGCACACCGCCGTGAGCGGGAAATTGGTGTGGGTCCGGCCCGAATCCGAGGTCGCGTTGAGGCTCTGCGCACGGTCCAGCACCGAGACTTCCACAGGGGCGTTTTCGAACACGAACAGGCTGTCGAACAGCGGCTGGCCCTTGGGCAGTTCGCTTTGCTCCTGGATGTTCACCAGCGGCAGGTATTCGTATTCACGCAGCTGCATGTTGTGGTCGAGCAGACCGCCGAGCCACTGGCGCACGCTGCAACGCTGGCCGTCCTCGGGCATATTCACCCGCAGCGCTATGCTGTTGATGAACAGGCCGACGGTGCGCTGCATCTGCGGCATGTCCACCGGACGCCCGGCCACGGTGACGCCGAACAGCACATCGCGATCACCGCTCAAGCGCCGCAGCACCAGCGCCCACGCCGCCTGGACGAAAGTATTGATGGTCAGCTGATGGGCCTGGGCCAGTTCGCGCAGTTGCGCGCCGTCACGGGCATCGAGTCTTGTGTAGCGGTCGCCGACGATCATGCCGCCGCTGTCGCCGGCATGTTCGCGCAGCAATGGCCGGTCGCTCGGGATCGGTGTGGTCCGTTCGAAACCCTGCAGGTTGGTTTTCCACCACTGCCGCGCTTCGGCCAGGCTCTGATGCTGCAACCAGCCGATGTAGTCGCGATAACGTGGCGGCACCTCCAACTGCGCTTCCCGGCCTTCGCCGAGGGCGCTGTAGATCTCGAAGAAATCATTCATCAGCAGCGAACGGCACCAGGCATCGATGAGGATGTGGTGGTTGCTCATCATGAACCAGTAGCGCGCCTCCCCCACACGGATCAAACGCAACTGGAAGGGTGCCTGGTTGAGCAGATCGAACCCGGCTTCGCGCTCGGACTTGAGCAAAAGTTGCAGCTTCGGTTCTTGGTCGGCTTCGGCGAGATCGCGCCAGTCGAGGTATTCGATCGGCGTGCTACCCGGTTTGTGGATCACTTGCAGCATGTCTTCGCCGACGTTCCAGCAGAACGACGCGCGCAACGCTTCGTGGCGGGCGATCACCGCTTGCCAGGCCTGGGCGAAACGCTGCGGGTCGAGTTCGCTGTTGATGCGGTAGCGGTCCTGCATGTAGTACAGGCCGGTACCCGGCTCCAGCAAGGTGTGCAAGAGCATGCCTTCCTGCATCGGGGTTAGCGGGTAGACGTCTTCGATGGCGGCGGCCGGGACCGGCAGCGAATCCAGTTGTGTCTGGCTGAGATTCGCCAGGGGGAAGTCCGACGGCGTCAGGCCACCCGCGTCATCGCGCAGGCAATGTTCGATAAGACTTTGCAGTTCACCGAGGTAAGCGTCCGCCAACTCGTCGATGGTTTGCGGATCGAAGCGTTCGGCGCTGAACGTCCAGCGCAGCACCAGTTCACCGCCATATACCTGACCGTCGACGCTCAACTCGTTGGGCAGCGGGGCATTGGCATCGTGGGCCGCGCCGATGGCTTCATCCAGTGGATGGAACAGCGCGTCCGCCCCGAAACTCTGGTCAAACTGGCCGAGGTAGTTGAAGGTGATCGGCGCCACCGGCAACCCGGCCATGCGCTGGCGACTCTGGTCATCGGCGAGGTAGCGCAGCACGCCATAACCCAGGCCTTTGTGCGGCACGGCACGCAGTTGCTCCTTGATCGCCTTGATCGACGCACCCTGCCCGGCGGCTTCTTCAACGTTCGACGGGGTCAGGCGCAGGGGATAGGCGCTGGTGAACCAGCCGACGGTGCGGGTCAGGTCGATCTCGTCGAACAGCGCTTCGCGACCGTGGCCTTCCAGTTGAATCAGCGCCGATGGCTGACCGCTCCAGCGGCACAGCACGCGGGCCAATGCGGTCAGCAGCAAGTCGTTGACCTGGGTGCGATAGGCACTCGGTGCCTGTTGCAGCAACTGCCGGGTACGCTCGCTGTCGAGGCGCACGCTGACGGTTTGTGCATGCCGGTTCTGCCGCCCGCCTTCGGGGTGATCGCAGGGCAAATCGGCAGTGGGTCCGGCCAGGTGAGCCTGCCACCAGCCCAGTTCTTCACGCAGGGATTCGCTGCCGGCGTAGGCCTGCAAACGTGCAGCCCAGTCCTTGAAGGCGCTGGTTTTCGCCGGCAGTTTCACCGACTGCCGCGCGTCCAGTTGGCGATACACGGTTTGCAGATCGTCCAGCAGCACGCGCCATGAAACGCCATCGACCACCAAATGGTGAATCGCGATGAACAGCCGTTGCTGGCCCTCGGGACCATCGACCAGCAACACGCGCAGCAACGGCCCTTGTTCCAGGTCGAGGCTGCGCTGGGCATCGGCGAACAAGGCCGTGCATTTGTCCATGGACGAAACGCGCACCAGCCGCAACACCGGCGCATCGCAAATCCCCTGGTGCATGGCCTGCCACTGACCGGCGACCTTGTTGAACCGCAGGCGCAAGGCATCGTGCTGTTCGATCACCGCCAGCAGCGCTTGCTCCAGGCGATGAGGTTCCAGGGCGACAGTCGGTTGCAGCAACAGCGCCTGGTTCCAGTGCTGGCGGTGCGGGATGTCGGTGTCGAAGAACCAGTGCTGGATCGGCGTCAGTCGCGACTCGCCCATAATCAAGCCTTGCTCGGCGCTGACCTGCTCGCTGCGAGTGGCCACGGCGGCGAGGGTCTGCACAGTCTGGTGCTGGAACAGGTCACGGGGGCTGAAGTGAATGCCCTGCTGCCGCGCCCGGCTGACCACCTGAATCGACAGAATCGAGTCGCCACCCAGTTCGAAGAAATTGTCGTTGAGGCCAACCTGCCCGACGTTCAGCACTTCGCACCAGATCTGCGCCAGCGTGATTTCAAGCTCGTTGCTCGGCGCCACGTAGTGTTGACGGTTCAGCTCCGGGTCCGGTGCAGGCAGTGCGCGACGATCGAGCTTGCCGTTGGTGGTCAGCGGCATGCTGGCCAGCAGGATCAGGTGCGTGGGCACCATGTAGTCTGGCAGTTGCGATTTCAGATGCGCCTTGAGAGCTTCGCGCAAGGCCGATTGCTGCGCTTCATTCTGTCCGGCGACGTCAGTCACCAGATAGCCGACCAGTTGCTTGCCGCTCGGGACATCGAGCGCCAGCACCACCGCTTCACGGATCGATTCGTGCTCCAGCAGACGGGTTTCGATTTCACCGAGCTCGATGCGGAAGCCGCGGATCTTCACTTGATGGTCGATGCGTCCGAGGTATTCCACCAGGCCGTCGGCGCGCTGGCGCACCAGGTCGCCGGTACGGTAGATACGCCCGCCGCTGGCGACAAACGGATCGGCGACAAAGCGCTCCGCGGTCATGCCCGGACGCTGGTGATACCCCTGGGCCAGGCCCGCACCACCGACGTACAACTCGCCCGTCGCGCCTTGCGGCACCAACGCCAGGTCGGCGTCGAGAATGTAGGCCACGCGGTCGCCGATCACGCTGCCGATCGGTACGCTGCCGGCACCCTCTTCCAGTACTTCAGGGGCAAGACCGGCCAGCGGCATGACCACGGTTTCGGTCGGGCCGTAGGCGTTGAAGAACCGGCTCGGCTGGAAGGCTGCGCGAATGCGCGCCAGGTGATCACCGGTCAGCGCTTCGCCGCCGGTGATGATCATGCGCACCGGCAGGGTTTCATTTTGCGTTGCCAGCCATTGCGCCAACTGGCCGCCGTAGCTTGGCGTGAAACCGAGGACGTTGATGTGATGACGACGGATCAGGCCACAGATTTCTTCTGCGTCCCACTGCCCTTGAGCCCGCAGCACCACCTGCGCACCGCTGAGCAACGGCACCAGCAATCGCTCGGTGGCGGCGTCGAAGTTGATCGAATAGAAGTGCAGTTCGCAATCGTCCGGGCGCATGCCAAAACGCTCGATCACCGCGCGGCAGTGCATGGCGATTTCGCCGTGGGACACCACCACGCCTTTCGGTTTGCCGGTCGAGCCCGAGGTATAGATCAGGTAGGCCTGATGCTGCGGCAGGCTGATCAGCGGCAGCTCGGTGGCCGGGTAATCGATCAGTTTTTCCGCGTCTTCTTCCAGGCACCAGCGACCCACCGTCGGCGGCACTTCACCCAGGGCTTTGAACATCGCTGCATCACTGAGCAGCAATCCAATGCCGCTGTCTTCGATCATGTAATGCAAGCGGTCCAGCGGGTACTCCGGATCCAGCGGCACATAGGCGCCGCCGGCCTTGAGGATCGCCAGCAGGCCGACGACCATCTCCAGCGAGCGCTGCAGTGCCAGGCCCACGCGCACCTGCGGCCCGACGCCACGCTCGCGCAGCATCCAGGCCAGGCGGTTGGCGCGGCTGTCGAGTTCGGCGTAGCTCAAAGTCTGCCCGGCGAAGGTCAGGGCCGGAGCGTCTTTGCGCGTCAAGGCTTGCTCGGCGAACAGGTGATGGATGCACTGATCCAGCCGGTGTTCGCCCGGCGCGACGCCGAGGCTATCGAGCAGATGTTGTTGTTCGCCACTCTCCAGCAGCGGCAGTTCGCTCAAGCGCTGCTGCGGGTCGGCAATCAGCGCCTCCAGCAGGTTGCGCCAATGCCCGGCCATGCGCGCGATGCGCGGCTCGTCGAACAGATCGGTGCTGTAGGTCAGGCAGCAACCCAGGCGATGGTCGAGGTCGGTGACCTCCAGGTTGAGATCGAACTTGGTCGCGCGGGCATCGTTGGCCAGGTACTCGACCGTCATGCCGGCCAAGCTGCGGCTTTGCTGGAACTCCCAGCGCTGCACGTTGCACATCACCTGGAACAACGGGTTGTAGGCCGCGCTACGCGGTGGTTGCAAGGCTTCCACCAGATGATCGAACGGCAGGTCCTGATGGGACTGGCCTTCGATCACCGTGTGGCGCACCTGCTCGAACAACTCGCCCACGGACATCTGCCCGTCGAGCCGGCAGCGCAGCACTTGGGTGTTGAGGAACGCGCCAATCAGCCCTTCGCTTTCCGGACGAATGCGGTTGGCCACCGGCGCGCCGATGCGCAGATCGGTCTGGCCGCTGTAGCGGTACAGCAGCGTCGCCAGGGTGGCAGTCATGGTCATGAACAGGGTCAGGCCGTTTTGCGCGTTGAAGGCGCGGACCTTTGCCGCGAGCTCATCGCTCAGGTCAAAACGATACAACTCACCCTGATGGCTTTGCACCGGCGGGCGCGGACGGTCGGCCGGCAACTCCAGCAATGGGTGTTCGCGGCCCAGTTGCGCGGTCCAGTAATCGAGCTGGCGCTGACGCTCGCCGGACTCCAGCCACTGACGCTGCCACACGCTGTAATCCAGGTACTGCACCGGCAACGGCGCCAGCGGTGACTCACGATCATCGACGAACGCTTCGTACAGCGCGCTGAGTTCCCGGGCAAAAATGTCCATCGCCCAACCTTCGGTGACGATGTGGTGCAGGGTCAGAACGAAGTAGTGTTCCTGTTCGGCGGTCTTGACCAGGCAGGCGCGCAGCAAAGGTCCGGTTTCCAGATCGAACGGCTGGTGCGCTTCGTCGTCGGCCAGTTGCTGGACCTGCCATTCTCGGACTTCGGCATCCAGCGCGGTGAAATCCTTCCACGCCATGCGCACGCCAGTTTGCGCGTGTACTTGCTGGCGGGCGACACCGTCGATGCTCGGGAACGTGGTGCGCAGGGTTTCGTGACGCAGGATCAGGGTTTGCAGCGCGGCTTCGAAACGCGCCACGTCGAGCACGCCGCGCAGCCGCGCCATGCCGCCGACGTTGTAGGCCGGGCTGTCGGGCTCCATCTGCCAGAGGAACCACATGCGCTGCTGGGAATAGGACAACGGCACCGGCTGGCTGCGGTCGACTTTTTCAATGGGCGGCTGTTTATTGGTGCTGCCGCTGGCCTGGATCAGGCGAACCTGTTCGGCAAACGCACCAAGCTCGCTGTGTTCGAACAGCGCCCGCAGCGGCAACTCGACGTCGCAGGCCTGGCGGGTGCGGGAGATGATTTGCGTGGCCAGCAGCGAGTGGCCGCCGAGGGCAAAGAAATCATCGCGCAAACCGACTTGCGCCAAACCCAGCACTTCGCGCCAGATACCGGCGATGGTTTGCTCCAGTTCAGTCTCTGGCTCGGCGTGTTCGCGCACCTGCCACTGCGGTTCCGGCAAGGCGCGACGGTTGAGTTTGCCGCTCGGGCCGAGGGGCATTTGTTCCAGGCGCATCAGTTGCGCCGGCACCATGTATTCCGGCAGTTCGGCGGCCAATGCGTTTTTCAGGCGGGCGGTTTGCTCGGCTTCGTCCCCGGCATTGCTCGCTGCGGTGTAATAACCGATCAACTGCGCCCCGGCCACGGTGTCGCGTACCAGCACCACGGCTTGCGCAACGCCGTCCTGGGCCAACAGCCGCGCCTGGATTTCCTCCGGTTCAACGCGGAACCCGCGCAACTTGACCTGCTGATCGAGACGACCGAGGTATTCGATCACGCCGTTGGCCGTCCAGCGTGCCCGGTCGCCGGTGCGATACAGGCGTGCGCCCGGCTCGCCCGACGGATCGACCACGAAGCGTTCGGCGGTCAACGCGGGGCGACCGAGGTAACCACGAGCTAAACCAACGCCGCTGATGCACAGCTCACCCGGCACGCCGGCCGGCACGGGATTCAAATCGCTGTCGAGCACGCGGCAGATCACGTTGCCCAATGGCCGGCCAATCGGCGAGCGTTCGCCATCGGCGCTGGAGCAATGCCAGTGGGTGACGTTGATCGCGGTTTCGGTCGGGCCGTAGCGGTTGTGTAATTGCACTGTCGGCAGTTGCATCAGCACCCGGTTGCGCAGCTCCGCCGGCAAGGCTTCGCCCCCGGAGAACAGCCGGCGCAGGCTGGTGCATTCAGCGCTGAGCGGTTCTTCGATGAACAACGAAAGCAGCGGCGGCACGAAGTGCAACGTGGTCACGCCGTAGGCTTGCACCAGCTGCGCGATGCGGTGCGGATCGCGGTGTTCACCGGGGCCGGCGATCAGCAAACGCGCGCCAGTGATCAGCGGCCAGAAGCACTCCCACACCGACACGTCGAAACTGATCGGCGCCTTTTGCATCAGCACATCGGTTTCGTTCAGGCGGTAAGTGTCCTGCATCCATTGCAGGCGCTCGGCCAGCGCGGCGTGGGTGTTGCCGACGCCTTTGGGCTGGCCGGTGGAACCGGAGGTGTAAATCACATAGGCGAGGTTGTCGCCGTGCAGATGCAGCCCTGGCGCATGGCTCGGCCAATTCTCCAGATGCAGGGCATCCATGGCGATCACGCTGACGCCGTCAGTCGCTGGCAGGCGCTCAAGCAATCGGGTTTGCGTCAGCAGCAATTCAACACCGCTGTCGCTGAGCATGTAGGCCAGGCGCTCGGCGGGGTAATCCGGATCCAGCGGTACGTAGGCGCCACCGGCCTTGATGATCGCCAGCAGGCCGATCAGCAGTTGCGGCGAACGCTCGCAGGCGATGGCCACGCAGACGTCCGGGCCGACGCCTTTGTCGCGCAGATAATGCGCCAGACGGTTGGCCCGGGTGTGCAGCTCGGCGAAGTCCATCTGGCCGCCGTCCCACATCATCGCGGTGCGCTGCGGGGTCTGGCGTGCCTGCTCGTTGAGCCATTCCGGTAGCCATTGGCTGGCCGCTGCGCAGGGTACGGTGGCCCAGTCTGATTGCTGAAGGTGTTCGGCGGCCGTCAACAGTGGCAGGTCACCAATGGTGGTGTCCGGTTGCTCGCAGACAGCGCGCAGCAGGTTACTGAAATGCTCGGCCAGGCGCTCGATGGTCGCGGCCTCGAACAATTCGCTGGCGTAGTCGAAGGACACGGTCAGGCGACCGTTGCGGTCTTCTTCGCTGTGCAACTGCAAATCGAACTTGGCTTCGCGGCTATGCCACGGCAGCTCTTCAGCCAACAGCCCCGGCAAGCGCTTCAAGGCGCTGAGGTCCCGTTGCTGATGGTTGAACATGACCTGGAACAGGCCCTGCTCGCGGGCCTGCGGGAAGGCTTCCAGCAGTTGCTCGAATGGCAGGTCCTGATGGGCTTGCGCACCCAATGCGGCTTGCCGGGTCTGCGCCAGCAGCTCAACGAATGGCAGGCGCGAGTCCACCTCGGCACGCAGCACCAGGGTATTGATGAAGAAACCGATCAGGCCCTGGGTTTCCAGGCGCGGACGGTTGGCATTGGGCACGCCGATGCGGATATCTCGTTGGCCGCTATAGCGATGCAACAAGGTCTGGAACACAGTCAGCAACAGCATGAATGAAGTCGATTCATGGGCCCGCGCGGTCTGCCGAATCGCATCGCTCAGGGCTGTGCCCAGACGCACGGTGTGGCGAGCGGCGCTGTGCAGTTGTTGGGCAGAACGTGGATGATCGGTGGCCAGGCTCAGGGGCGGATGCTCATCACCCAAGCAATCCTTCCAATAGGCCAGTTGCCGCTCGCCTTCCCCTTGCGCCAGCCATTGCCGTTGCCAGCTGCCGTAGTCTGCGTACTGCGTCGGCAATGGCGCCAGCAGCGCTTGCTGGCCTTGGGTCGCCGCTGCGTACAACCGAGAGAACTCGTCGATCAGCACATTCAGCGACCAGCCGTCAGCGATGATGTGGTGCATCGTCACCAGCAACTGATGGTCTTCGTCGTCGAGGCGAACCAGCGTCACCCACAGCAGCGGGCCTTTCTCCAGATCGAATTGGGTCCGCGCTTCGTCCTCGCGGATCTGCCGCGCCCGGGCCTCACGCTCGGCGGCCGGCAGGTCGCTGATGTCGATCAATTGCAGATTGAACCCGGCAGCCGCAACGACCTGTTGCAGCGCCACGCCGTCACGCTCGAAGAATCGCGTGCGCAGGGATTCGTGACGCTCGATCAACTGCTGGAAACTGGCGCGCAATGCCTCCTCATCCAGTTCGCCGCGCAGGCGCAAGCCGCCGGGAATGTTGTAGGCGCTGCTGTGCGGGTCGAGTTGCCAGGTGATCCACAGACGGTTTTGTGCCAGGGATTGCGGCATCGGTTGCTGGCGCGACAACGCCGTGATCGCGCCCTGGGCCAGGCCACCGTCCTGTTGCTGGCAGGCCACGACATCGGCGAATGCACCGAGGGTCGGGGCTTCAAACAGCAGGCGCAGGTTCAACTCCAGACCGAGCTCTTCACGCAGGCGCGCCACCACTTGCGTCGCCGCGATGGAGTTGCCGCCGAGCAGGAAGAAATGATCGTCGGCACCCACCTGCCCCACCTGCAACTGCTCACACCAGATCTGGCCGATCAGGCTTTGCAGCTCGGAGCCCGACTCGATCTGGCCTGCACTTTCGGTGGCGGCCGACGGGAACATCGCGTAGCTGTCGAGACTGCCGTCAGCCAGACGATTGCGACACGCCGAGCGCTGCAATTTACCGCTGGAGGTCTTGGGCAGCGCGCCCGGATTGAGCAACACCACCACGCTCGGTGCTTGCTGATACGCCTCGGCAACAGCTTGGCGAATGGCTTTTATCAAGGATTCGGGCGGCAGGATTTTCTGCACGCTACGGCTGATTTCGGCAGCGATGCCGATGCCTTCCTGACCGTCAACCGTGACGGCGAAGGCGGCAACCCGGCCTTTGCGCACCACTTCCACTTCGCGCTCGACGGTCTGCTCGATGTCCTGCGGGTACAGGTTGTGCCCGCGCACGATCAGCATGTCCTTCAGGCGCCCGGTGATGAACAGCTCGCCGTTGCGCAGGAAACCCAGGTCCCCGGTGCGCAGCCAGGTCTGCCCGGCGTGCCGGACAAAGGTCTTGGCCGACGCCTCGGGGTTGCGCCAGTAGCCTGAGGCGATGCTCGGCCCGCTGGCCCAGACTTCGCCGACAACGTTGTCGGCCTGTTCGCTGAGCAAGACCGGGTCGATGATCAGTACCGCGTGCGCCGGTTGGCTGATACCGCAACTCATGATCGGGCTGCCCTCGCCCGCTTCGACACGGTTCTGCGCCAGGGCCTGATCGTCCACCCGCAGGTTACCGATGCCTTGGCCGCGCGCGGTGCCGGCCACGAACAAGGTGGCTTCGGCCAGACCGTAGGAGGCCATGAAACTGTCCGCGGTGAAGCCGCAGGTCGCGAACTTCCCGGCGAAGCGCTCCAGGGTGTCGAGGCGAATCGGCTCGGAACCGGAATACGCCACGCGCCAGCCACTCAGGTCGAGCCGCTCCAGGGCCGACTCGCTGACTCGCTCACTGCACAAGCGATAGGCGAAATCCGGCCCGCCGCTGATGGTGCCGCCGTATTCACTGATAGCCTCCAGCCAGCGCAACGGCCGGCCGAGGAAGTACGCCGGGGACATCAACACGCAAGGCACGCCGCTGAAAATCGGCTGCAACAGGCCGCCGATCAGGCCCATGTCGTGGTACAGCGGCAGCCAGCTGACGATGACGTCGTCGGGGTTCAGGTCAATGCCGAAACCGTGGCGAATCAGCAACTCGTTGGCCACCAGATTGCCGTGGCTGACTTGCACACCTTTGGGCAGCGCGGTGGAACCGGAGGTGTATTGCAGGAAGGCGATGTGATCGTCCTGCAAGTCCACCGCGACCCAGCGTTCGGCCAGCGCACCGTCGAGGGTATCGACACACAGCAGCGGCGGCGCCCCTTCGATCTGCTGCAATCCATCGCGTAACCCGGCACCGGTCAGCAGCAAGCGCGGCTGGGCATCGCCGATGATCGACAGCAGGCGTTCCTGGTGATGACGCCGTGCCGACTCCGGCGGATAGGCCGGCACCGCGATCACGCCCGCGTACAGGCAACCGAAGAATGCCGCGACGTAATCCGGGCCGCTGGGGAACAGCAACACCGCGCGGTCGCCGACATCCGCCTGCGCCTGCAACGCTCCGGCAATCGTCCGCGCCCGCAGGTCAAGTTCGCGATAGCTGAGCACCACAGCCTGGTCCGGGGTCTCGGCGAGAAAGCGCAGGGCCACCCGATCCGGCGTCAGGGCCGCGCGGCGCTGAAGGGCTTGGACCATTGTGCTGGGGAGTTCGAACGCGTCGGTCATGAGGTTTCCTGCCTGATTTCGGCTGTAGGAGCGAGCTTGCTCGCGATGGACGTTAACGATGACGCGTTGCCATTGGATAAACGCGGCGCCGGTGAGCCCATCGCGAGCAAGCTCGCTCCTACAGGGGGTATGAGGATTGCGCTGTTGCATTCACCAATGAGAACGGATGACGTCTGGAGATAATTAGTCGCCAGGCTGGAACACAAAGAGGTGTGAAGTGAGTCAGCGTGTCGCAGTTCTCACTCTGCATCGCTGCAGCGCATTAATTCTTTTTCTCATTTGACAATCATTATCATTAAGCCTAATTTGTCGCTCGATGTGTAGGACGCCCCCCGGTTTTTCGCCGTCCCACTAACCTTTTGGCAGCAGGGTGATTTCCATGATGGAACCAGTATCCACAAGCAGGTGCGATACACCGCTACTTCAGGCATTCGTCGACAATCGACTGATTCTGGTGAAGATCGCAGCCCGAATTACCGGTTGCCGCTCACGTGCCGAAGATGTTGTGCAGGACGCATTCTTCCGGCTGCAATCGGCCCCGCCCATCACCAGTTCGATCAAGGCTCAGCTCAGCTACCTGTTCCAGATCGTGCGCAACCTGGCGATCGACCACTACCGCAAGCAGGCGCTGGAGCAGAAGTATTCCGGTCCTGAAGAGGAAGGGCTGAATGTGGTGATTCAGGGTGCGTCGCCGGAAACCTCGCACATCAATTTTTCGACGCTGGAGCACATTGCCGATGCGTTGACCGAGTTGCCGAGCCGCACCCGCTACGCCTTCGAGATGTATCGCCTGCACGGCGTACCGCAAAAGGACATCGCCAAGGAACTCGGCGTCTCGCCGACCCTGGTGAACTTCATGATCCGTGATGCGCTGGTGCACTGCCGCAAGGTGTCGGGCAACCGGGGCGATATGGCTGCTCGCCAATAAGATCCGATTTTTCAGCGCCTCCATCGCGAGCAGGCTCGCACACAGGGTCCTGCGAGCACAGGGTAAATGTGGGAGCGAGCCTGCTCGCGATGGGGCACTCAAGACCGCCAAAAATCGTGAGCCTTACGCCTCAAGCCAGTGTACAGCGGTCAAAAAACCGCTCCCGCCCCAACACCATCAAGGCCGCGCGCTTGTGCGGGAAGTCGAACTCTTTCTCGCAGTGAAAGCGCTGTTCCTGCATATAACCGATCATCTTCGCGTTATCGGCACGGGGCTCGGCAACCACGCGCTGGGTGCGCGGATCATCGAGAAACAGGTAATGCACCAGCGCCGATAACCAGCTCGCCACCTTGTGCGGACCGCGGTGATTTTCTTCCCCCACCAGCATGTGAATGCCACGGTCGTAATTGCTGGCCTCGTAGAAGGGTGAGATGCGATCTTCCCTGGCCCAGTAGGCTTCGAAATAAGCGAAGGGCTGATCGTCGAAACAACCGATCAGCGTCAGCGTGTGCGGGTCGGCCTCGAGTTTGCTCAGGTATTGGCGATGCTGTTCGAGGCTGCCCTCCTCCTGCCAGAAACTGGCGACTCGCGGGCTGTTCTGCCAGCGGTTGAAGCGTGCCAGGTCTTGCTCGATGTCCAGCGTGCGCAGGGAAACCCGGGCACCCAGCCGCGCATCGAAGCGTCGATACACTTCACCACGAGGCTTGACCGGCCGCCGTGGATGACGCTTGCCGTCGGTGATGAGCATTTGCTGCGGGTAGCTGCCGGTCAGGGAATGCCCCAGCCACGGCTGCGGCAACTGCCAGAACACGGTGCGCTCGCAGCGATACTGGCCGCTGACGGGAGTTGGAATCAGCAGACCGCCGGACACGGCTTCGTCCGGCACCTCTTGCAGTTGCCAGGTAAGACACTGGCAGTCGGGGTCGCGAGCGAACAGCCAGTAACAGGCCGCCCACAATGCCTGCCCTTCGGGGCGCCTGAAACGCTCCTCCAGTTGCACGTGCAACTCGGGGCCACGACTGAGCCGCAGGGCGGGCAACGGTTGCCCTTCCAGGCTGAGGCTCAGGCAGCAATCGGTTTCATCAGCGGCAAGACGACTGCCTGTCGGCAGACACAAGGCAGTCAGTTCATTCAGATCGGACATGGGTCGGGCTCACGATAATCGTCGACAGTTCAACGAGGTGACGTGAGCCACGGCGGGAAATTTAGGCAAAGACCATCATTTGGCGGCTTGTGGCGCCGGTGCGTTGCGCTGGACCGGCACCAGCGCAATCTTGTACGGTTCGAAAATCTTCAACATCTGGCCATTGTCCCGCAAGCCTTGCAACAGCTTGCCGAAGGCTTCGCCAGTGATGGGCGCGGTCGGACGCAGAATGGCGTAGTGGTGATAGACCTGGTCGACGCGCTGGGACGCCAGCAACTCGCCAGCGACTTTTTCATTGCGCAGGAAGTAGTCGCTCAGGTACGAACGCGTGACCAGGGCGATGTCGGCCCGGTCGCGCAATACCATCAGCAGATTGCTGTCATGGGAATAGGTCAGCGTGGCGTTGTAGTTTTTCGCGAGGTACAGGGGGTCGGCATTGAAGTTGGCGAACTCGTAGTGATAGCCACTGAACAGTGCCAGGCGCTTGCCTTTCAGGTCGGCAAAATAGCTTTGCTGTCGATCGGGCAGGCGTTGCGCGACAAAAATCTCGGCGTCCTCCAAGCCCATGTCGACGGCAGTATGGGGGATATCTTCCCAACCCCAGGCGGGATTTTCGAAGATGGCCATGTCGACCCGGCCCTGCTTGAAATCACCGAAGCGCCGGGGAATGGAAGTGGGCACCAGGATAAACTGGTAGTCAGTTTGCGACGCATTCAGGGCCTCGACCAGTTGCGGCAGCAACCCGGTATCGGCCCCGGATTCCGGGCGCACGGTGTAAGGCGGAAAGTGCGCGGCACCAATGCGCACCAGTTGCGCAGCCTGGGACGGCATCATCGCTGACGCCGCAAACATCGACAGCAAAAGCCGCGAGGCTGACCGAATTGGTGAACCCATGAAAACGCCCCCACTCCCCAATAAAACGGTACCAATGCATTCAAGCTAGGCGGTTTCGCCCAGTTAGCCAGTTTAATGTAGGCCAATACAAGCTTATTGCCGGTCTTCCAGCACCAGAATCAACGCCTCATCGGCCAACTGATCGAGGCTCATGCTGCCGCCGGCGCGAAACCAGGTGGTGGTCCAGGACAATGCGCCGGTCAGGAAGCGGCGGGTGATGAACACATCGCCGCGGATAAACCCGGCGTTCTTGGCTTCGCCCAACACTTGCAGCCAGATGTCTTCGTAGATGTCCCGCAGCGCCAGGACCTTGGCCTGGCCCTCTTCGGACAGCGAGCGCCATTCGTAGACCAGCACGGCCATGGCCTCGCCGCTGCCGCCCATGATCGACTGCAATTCACACCGGATCAGCGCCAGCACTTGCTCGCGCACACTGCCGGCCTCGGCGATGGCCGCTCGCATCAACGCGGTGTTGTAGAGAATGGTCTCCTCCATCACCGCCCGCAGGATTTCGTCCTTGCTCTTGAAGTGATGAAAAATGCTTCCGGACTGAATGCCCACGGCGCCGGCCAGGTCGCGCACGGTCGTGCGTTCATAGCCTTTATTGCGGAACAGGTGGGCCGCCACTTGCAGCAGCTTGCCACGGGCGCTGTCCGGGTCGGTCAGTTGGCCGTCGTCGACCAATTGGCGCATCACCCTCAGGGCTTTTTGCTCGTCCACCCGTTCTCTCCTACAGTCGTTCAATCAATAACGCCGATCCCCCCGAAAACAGCGGGGTTGCGCGGGCAATTTAAGCGTATGGGTGCAACCAAGCAAGCGCTTGGGCAGAAGATAATCAAGTCATTTACAAACCAAGCGCTTGCTTGGTAATGTCGATGCACTTCGGTTGGAGGTAGTTATGGAATGGACTGCGCCTAAAACAATTCGCATCGGTTGCGCCAGCGCCTTCTGGGGCGATACCTCGACCGCTGCCGCGCAGCTGGTGGAACACGGGCATCTGGACTATCTGGTCTTCGATTACCTGGCCGAAATCACCCTGTCGATCATGGCCGGCGCGCGGATGAAAGATCCCCAGGCCGGCTATGCGGGCGACTTCATCGAAGTGCTCGCGCCCTTGCTGCCGCAGCTTGCGCAGCAAAACATTCGGGTCATCAGTAATGCCGGCGGGGTCAATCCCCAAGCCTGCGCCGCCGCCCTGCAAGCGGCCTGCGACAAGGCCGGGGTGGCGCTGAAGATCGCCGTGTTGCTGGGTGACGACCTGCAACCGCAATTCAAACAGCTGCGCAACCTGCGCATTCATGAAATGTTCAGTGGCGCGCCCCTGCCATCGATGTGTGTCTCGACCAACGCCTACCTCGGCGCACCCGGCATTGTCGAAGCCCTGCGCCTGGGGGCGGACATCGTGATCACCGGGCGCGTGGTCGACAGTGCGGTGGTCAGCGCCGCGCTGGTGCACGAGTTCGGCTGGTCGTGGCACGACTACGACAAGCTCGCCCAGGCGGCATTGGCCGGGCACATCATCGAATGCGGCGCCCAGTGCACGGGCGGCAACTTTACCGACTGGCGCGACGTGCCCGACTACGAACACATCGGTTTTCCCATCGTCGAAGTCAGCGCCGACAGCCAGTTCATCGTCAGCAAACCCGAAGGTACCGGCGGGCTGGTCACGCCGCTGACAGTGGGCGAACAGATGCTGTATGAAATCGGCGACCCGCGGGCGTATCTGCTGCCCGACGTGGTGTGCGATTTCACTCAGGTCAAACTGCTGCAACAAGGCAGGAATGCGGTGCAGGTACACGGTGCCAAAGGCTTGCCGCCGACCGCGCAATACAAGGTCAGCGCCACGTACCCCGATGGTTTCCGCTGCACCGCCAGTTGCCTGATCGCCGGCATCGATGCCGTCGACAAGGCGCGGCGGGTTGCTGATGCGATCATCAACAAGACCTCGGAAATGTTCCGCCAGCGCGGCTGGGCGCCGTACAGCGACGTGAGTATCGAGTTGCTGGGCAGCGAGGCCACCTACGGCCCCCACGGCCAGCGTCAGGACAGCCGCGAAGTGGTGATCAAACTCGCGGTGCGCCATCCGGACAAGCAGGCGTTGATCGTGTTCTCCCGGGAAATCGCCCAGGCCGCCACCGGGATGGCGCCGGGGTTGACCGGCATTGTCGGTGGCCGGCCGACCGTGTATCCGCTGATCCGGCTGTTCTCGTTCCTGATCGACAAAACCGCCTGCACGCTGGACATTGATTTCATCGGCCAGCGCCGCTCGTGTGCCCTGCCCGCCCTGGATGTGCTCGACCCGCTGGCCCTGCCAACCCCGATCGCACCACCGAAACCGGTTGGCCTGGCCGACGCCAGCGTGGCCCTGGTCAAACTGGCGGTCGCCCGCTCGGGCGACAAGGGCAACCACAGCAACATCGGCGTCATGGCCCGCGAACCCGAGTTCCTGCCGTGGATCGCAGAAGCCTTGACCCCGGAAGTGATCGTCGACTGGATGGGCCACGTCCTCGATCCAGTCCACGGGCGAGTCGAGCGCTGGTACTTGCCCGCCAGCCACAGCCTGAATTTCCTGCTGGAAAACGCCCTCGGCGGCGGCGGTGTCGCCAGCCTGCGCATCGATCCGCAAGGCAAGGCATTCGCCCAGCAATTGCTGGAAATCCAGATTCCGGTGCCGCAGCGCATCGCCGACCAGTTCAACTAGAGGATTGCCGCCATGGCCTACGATTCGATTTTCAAAGCCGATTTGTTTGCCGGCCAAAACATCATCGTCACCGGTGGCGGCAGTGGCATCGGCCGCTGCACCGCCCACGAACTGGCGGCCCTCGGCGCCCATGTGCTGCTGGTCGGGCGCAAGGCCGACAAGCTGAAAACCGTTGCGGCGGAGATCACCGACGACGGCGGCAAGGCCGACTGGGCGGTTTGCGATATCCGCGAGGAAGAATTGGTGCAGCATCTGGTCAGCGAATTGATCCGCAAGCATGGCCCCATTCATGGCCTGGTCAATAACGCGGGCGGGCAGTACCCGTCGCCCCTGGCCTCGATCAATCAGAAGGGTTTCGAAACCGTGATGCGCACCAATCTGGTGGGCGGTTTCCTGATGGCCCGGGAAGTGTTCAACCAGTCCATGAGCAAGCACGGCGGCGCCATCGTCAATATGCTCGCCGACATGTGGGGCGGCATGCCGGGCATGGGCCACTCCGGCGCGGCACGTTCGGGCATGGACAACCTGACCAAGACCGCCGCGTACGAATGGGGTCATGCCGGGGTGCGGGTCAACGCCGTGGCGCCGGGGTGGATTGCCTCCAGCGGCATGGACACCTACGAAGGCGCCTTCAAGGCCGTGATCCCGACCCTGCGCGAACATGTGCCGCTCAAGCGTATCGGCACCGAATCGGAAGTCAGCGCGGCGATAGTTTTCCTCCTCAGCCCGGCAGCGGCGTTCGTCAGCGGCAGCACCTTGCGCATCGACGGCGCCGCCAGCCTCGGCGGCCGCGCCTGGCCGATCCACAAGGCGACCAACAGCGAGTCGTACAACGGTTTCCACCGCGCCTACATACCCGACGTATTGAAGGACAAGGAATAACCCATGCCGGTGATTCAATCGTTACTCGATCCCCACAGCGAGTCGTTCGCCCAGAACCGTGCGGTGATGCTGAGCGCCATCGAGCAAGTTCGCGTGCTCGAACAGAACCTGCTGAACAAGGCTGACGAAGCCAGGCCGAAGTTCGAAAAACGCGGCCAGTTGCTGCCCCGGGAACGCCTCAATCTACTGCTGGACCCCGGTGCGCCGTTTCTCGAACTGGCGAGCCTGGCCGGCTACAAGCTGCACGACGACAAGGATGGCAGCTGCGCCGGTGGCGGCTTGATCGCCGGCATCGGCTACGTGTCCGGCGTGCGCGTGCTGGTGGTGGCGAACAACAGCGCGATCAGGGGCGGAACCATCTCTCCCAGCGGTTTGAAGAAGTCCCTGCGCCTGCAACAGATCGCCATGGAAAACAAACTGCCGGTGATCACCCTCGCCGAAAGCGGCGGCGCCAACCTCAATTACGCGGCGGAGATTTTCGTCGAAGGCGCACGCAGCTTTGCCAATCAGGCGCGGATGTCGGCCATGGGTTTGCCGCAGGTCACCGTGGTGCACGGTTCGGCCACGGCGGGCGGCGCGTATCAGCCGGGACTGTCGGATTACGTGGTGGTGGTACGCGGCAAGGCGAAGCTGTTTCTCGCAGGTCCCCCACTGCTCAAGGCCGCCACCGGCGAAGTGGCCACCGATGAAGAACTGGGCGGCGCCGAGATGCACGCACAAACCGCCGGCACCGCCGAATACCTGGCCGAAAACGACGCCGACGGCGTGCGTCAGGTACGCGAGATCGTCAGCCTGTTGCCATGGAACGAGCAGTTGCCCCCACTACCCGAACGTCGCTGGAAGGAACCGCTCTACCCCATCGATGAACTGCTGGGGCTGATCCCGGATGATCCGAAAAAGCCCTACGACGTGCGCGAAATCATCGCCCGCCTCGCCGACGCTTCGAACTTTCTTGAATTCAAGGGCGAGTTCGATCAGCAGACGGTGTGCGGTCATCTGAAAGTTCAGGGCCGCGCCTGTGGTTTCATCGGCAACAACGGCCCGATCACGCCAAAGGGCGCGAGCAAGGCCGCGCAGTTCATCCAGCTGTGCGATCAGAGCCAGACGCCGCTGCTGTTTTTCCACAACACCACCGGATTCATGGTCGGCACCGAATCGGAACAGCAAGGCGTGATCAAGCACGGCGCGAAGATGATTCAGGCGGTGGCCAACGCCCGGGTGCCGAAACTGACCATCGTCGTCGGTGGCTCCTATGGTGCCGGCAACTATGCAATGTGCGGGCGCGGCCTGGACCCGCGCTTCATCTTCGCCTGGCCCAACAGCCGCACCGCCGTGATGGGCGGCGCGCAAGCGGGCAAAGTGCTGCGCATCGTCACCGAGGCCAAACAGGCCAAGGATGGCCTGGTGCCCGATCCGAAAATGCTCGACATGCTCGAACAAGTCACCGCGCAGAAACTCGACAGCCAGTCCACGGCGCTCTACGGCAGCGCCAATCTGTGGGACGACGGTTTGATCGACCCGCGCGATACCCGGACGTTGCTGGGTTACTTGCTGGATATCTGTCACGAGGCCGAAAGGCGGCCTCTGCAAACCAACAGCTTTGGTGTGGCGCGGCTCTAAGCCGACTAACAGGAGAACAATAAAAATGATCTTCACCCAGGAACACGAAGCACTGCGCCGCACCGTTCGCCAGTTCGTCGAGCATGAGATCAACCCCCACGTCGAGGAATGGGAAAAGGCCGGGCGCTTCCCCATCCACGAGATCTTCCGCAAGGCCGGCGATCTCGGTTTGCTGGGCATTTCCAAACCGGAAAAATTCGGCGGCATGGGGCTCGACTACAGCTATTCGATCGTCGCCGCCGAAGAGTTCGGCACCATCCATTGCGGCGGCATTCCGATGTCCATCGGCGTGCAGACCGACATGTGCACACCTGCACTCGCACGGTTCGGCTCCGATGAACTGCGCGAGGAATTCCTGCGCCCGGCCATCAGCGGCGAGCAGGTCGGCTGCATCGGTGTCTCCGAAGTCGGCGCCGGCTCCGACGTCGCCGGGCTGAAAACCACGGCGCGCAAGGACGGCGACGACTACGTGATCAACGGCAGCAAGATGTGGATCACCAATTCGCCGAGCGCCGACTTCATCTGCCTGCTGGCCAACACCTCGGACGACAAGCCGCACATCAACAAGTCGCTGATCATGGTGCCGATGAACACGCCGGGCATCAGCTTGAGTTCGCATCTGGACAAGCTCGGCATGCGCAGTTCGGAAACCGCCCAGGTGTTTTTCGACAACGTGCGCGTACCGCAGCGCAACCGCATCGGTCATGAAGGCGCGGGGTTCATGATGCAGATGCTGCAGTTCCAGGAGGAACGCCTGTTCGGCGCGGCCAACATGATCAAGGGTCTGGAGTACTGCGTCGACAGCACCATCGAATACTGCAAGGAGCGCAAAACCTTCGGCAACGCGCTGATCGACAATCAGGTGATCCACTTTCGCCTGGCTGAACTGCAAACCGAAATCGAATGCCTGCGGGCGCTGGTCTATCAGGCCACCGAGCAATACATCAAAGGCCAGGACGTCACGCGCCTGGCCTCCATGGCCAAGCTCAAGGCCGGGCGACTGGGCCGCGAAGTCAGTGACAGTTGCCTGCAATACTGGGGTGGCATGGGCTTCATGTGGGACAACCCGGTGGCCCGGGCTTACCGCGATGTACGGCTGGTGTCGATCGGCGGCGGCGCCGACGAAATCATGCTGGGGATCATCTGCAAACTCATGGGCATTCTGCCGGGGAAGAAGAAATGAACAACCTGCCGGTTTGCCAGACCTTGCTGCTGGAACTGCACAACGGCGTGTTGCACATCACCCTCAACCGCCCGGAATGCCGCAATGCGATGAGCTTGCAGATGGTCGCCGAGTTGCGCTCGGTGCTGGCCGCGGTACGCGATAAACCCGGAGTTCGCGCCCTGGTGATCGGCGGCGTCGGCGGGCACTTCTGTGCCGGCGGCGACATCAAGGACATGGCCAATGCCCGCGCTCAAGGCTCGACTGCGCACCGGGACCTGAACCGGGTGTTCGGCGCGCTATTGCAAGAGGTGCAACACGCACCGCAAGTGGTGATCACGGTGCTGCAAGGCGCGGTACTCGGCGGCGGTCTCGGCCTGGCCTGCGTCAGCGATATCGCCCTGGCCGATCACCAGGCGCAATTCGGCCTGCCGGAAACCAGCCTCGGCCTGTTGCCGGCGCAGATCGTGCCGTTCGTGGTGCAGCGCATCGGCTTGACCCAGACCCGGCGCCTGGCCCTGACGGCGGCGCGTTTCGACGGTACCCAGGCGCGGCGCATGGGGCTGGTGCATTTTGTCGAGCATGATCCGCAGGCCCTGGCCGAACGTCTCGATGAGGTGTTGGCCCATGTGCTGTGTTGTGCGCCAGGGGCGAATGCGGCGACCAAAAAACTCTTGCTGGCCAGTGCGGGACAGCCCTCGGATGCGCTGCTTGATCAGGCTGCCGAATGGTTCAGCGAAGCGGTGACCGGAGCCGAAGGTGTCGAGGGAACGATGGCCTTCGTGCAAAAAAGCAAACCGGGGTGGGCCTCCTGAAAAGCATCGCGAGCAAGCTCGCTCCCACATTGGATTTATGTCGTTCATAAACCCTGTGGGAGCGAGCCTGCTCGCGAAGAGGCCCAACCAGACACCGCTAAAAATCAGAGAGCCTACCCATGCCCGGACTCAAAAAAATCCTCATCGCCAACCGCGGTGAAATCGCCTGCCGCATCCAGCGCACGGCCCAGGCACTGGGCTATCGCACCGTCGCCGTGTTCAGCGACGCCGACGCCGATGCGCTGCACGTGCGGATGGCCGACGAGGCGGTCAATATCGGCCCGGCCCCGGTGCAACAGTCTTACCTGAACATCCCGGCCATTCTCGACGCAGCGCGGCGCACGGGCGCGGATGCGATCCATCCGGGCTACGGTTTCCTCTCGGAAAACGCCGGGTTTGCCCTTGCCTGTCGGGACGCCGGTTTCACCTTCATCGGCCCCAGCCCCGAGGCCATCGAACTGATGGGCAGCAAGCGCCTGTCGAAAATCGCCATGATCGACGCCGGTGTACCGTGCATCAACGGCTATCAAGGCACCGAACAGGACGACGCCACCCTGAGCCGCGAAGCCGAGCGCATCGGCTATCCGTTGATGATCAAGGCCAGCGCTGGCGGCGGTGGACGCGGCATGCGCCTGGTGCATGACGCCCGCGACTTGCTGGAACAGATTCGCACCGCGCGCTCCGAAGCCTTGAACGGTTTTGGCAACGGCGAACTGATTCTAGAACAGGCACTGGTCGAACCCCGTCACGTCGAGATCCAGCTGTTCGGTGACCGGCATGGCAACCTGATTTACCTCGGCGAACGCGATTGCTCGGTGCAGCGCCGGCATCAGAAAGTCATCGAGGAAGCGCCCTGCCCGGTGATGACCGCTGAGTTGCGCCAGGCCATGGGCGAAGCGGCGCTCAAGGCCGGGCGCGCGGTGAACTACGTCGGCGCGGGCACCGTGGAGTTTTTGCTGGATGCGCGCGGGCAGTTCTATTTCCTGGAGATGAACACCCGACTGCAAGTGGAACACCCGGTGACCGAACTGATCACCGGGCTGGACCTGGTGGCCTGGCAACTGAACATCGCCGAGGGGCAACCATTGCCCTTGCGCCAGGAACAGGTGCAACTCACAGGCCACGCCATGGAAGTACGCCTGTACGCCGAAGACCCGGCCCAGGGTTTCCTGCCGCAAACCGGGCGCGTCGTGGCCTGGGAACCGGCATTGCAGGACGGCGTACGCATCGACCACAGCCTGATCGAAGGCCAGGTCATCAGTCCCTTCTACGACCCGATGCTCGGCAAGCTCATCGCACACGGTGCCACCCGCGAGGAAGCCCGGCGCAAACTGCTGCGGGCCGTACAAGACAGCGTGCTGCTGGGGCTGCAAAGCAATCAACGCCTGCTTGCCGGCCTGCTGGAACACCCGCAGTTCGCCAGCGGAGATTTCAGTACCGGGTTCATCGCGCAGCACTTCGCCGACCACCCCTGCCTGCATCGCAAAACCCCAGCTGCGCACCACTTGGCCATCGTCGCCGCCCTGTTTTATCAGGCGGCGGCACAGGCTCACCCGGCACCGCTTGGCGGTTGGCGCAACAATGCCAGCGTGCCGCTGCACTATCGCATCGGCCTTGAGGATCAGGACTGGCCGGTAGCGTTGCAGGCGATCCCGGGCCAGCCGTTACGCATTCAGGTCGCCGAGCGCAGCTTCGAACTGAAGATCATCCACAGCGACGGACGCTGGGCCACCCTGGAAATCGAAGGCGTTCGCCAACGCCACGCCTATCGTCTGGAGGCCGGGCGTCTCTGGCTGTTTACCCGGCCAGGCAGCCTGCAGTTCGTGGATCGCACTCAGACGCAGGTTACCGGTCAGGCCAGTGTCAGCTCCGGTACCCTCAAGGCGCCGATGGACGGGGCGATTGTCGACGTCCTGGTCAACGAAGGCAGCAAGGTGACCAAGGGCCAACTGCTGGTCGTACTGGAGGCGATGAAAATGGAGCACCCATTGAAATCGGGCATCGACGGTGTTCTCAAACGCTTGCAGGTCAAAGTCGGGGATCAGGTGAAAAACCGGCAGATTCTGTTGGAGGTCGAATAAGGCGCTAGGCGGAACTGCCGGGTTTGGCTACGCTCAAACCCTACAGGACGCGGATACCAGGAACCCTGCAATGCCTCATTGGCTGGTCATTGATCTGGAGGCCACCACCGATGAAGGGGGTTGGCCCGTAACGGATATGGAAATCATTGAAATCGGCGCCACTCTGGTGGACCGCAAGGGACGCGAGCTGGACCACTTCCAGCGCTTCGTCCGCCCTGTGCGGCGGCCGTTGCTGACGCCGTTTTGCCGCGAGCTGACGCGCATCACCCAAGCCAACATCGATACCGCGCAACCGCTGGGCGAAGTCTGGCCGGCGTTTGAACGCTGGCTCGGCCAACACCACACGCGACTTGAGGGCTGGGCCAGTTGGGGCGATTACGATCGCAAACAACTGCTTCAGGATTGGCAACAACTGGGACTCGCCAGCATGCTGGCCAACGTACCGCACATGAACCTCAAACAGCGCTTTGCCAAGGCCAGACGACTGGAACGCCCGCTGGGATTAAACGGCGCGTTGCAACTGGCCGGCTTGCAGTTCAACGGCCAACAACACCGGGCGCTGGAAGATGCGCGCAATACCGCACGCCTGCTGCCGCTGGTTCTTCCGCTTTAGACAGGTGACGACTCCCGGGGCCTTGTGCATACTGGCCGGCCCTTTTTAGCCCTTTTCGAGGAATCGCCCATGTTTAAAGTCAACGAGTACTTCGACGGCACCGTCAAGTCGATCGCCTTTGGCACCGCAGAAGGTCCAGCGACCCTCGGCGTCATGGCTCCGGGCGAGTACGAATTCGGCACCAGCCAGCGTGAAATCATGCACGTGGTCAGCGGCGCATTGACCGTCATGCTGCCAGACAGCAGCGACTGGGAAACCTTCGCCGCCGGCAGCCAGTTCAACGTGCCGGCCAACAGCAAGTTCCAGCTGAAAGTCGCCGTCGACACCGCTTACCTGTGCGAATACCGCGGCTAAACCTGTCGGGCTTCACTGCCATAAAAAATGCCCGTGTTTTTCGACACGGGCATTTTTTTATTCTGCGCAAAGTTACTCAAGGATCTCCACCGGCATGCCGACTTCGAGTCGACCGTTGCCGTCGTTGACCAGGTTCTGGCCGAACATTGCGCCGTCCGCCTGGGCACGGTATTTCTGCAAGGTGGCCAAGGGTTCGCGATCTTCGCTGCGCTCCCCGGTCTGCGGGTCGATGGTGGTCAGGATGCAGCGCGAACAGGACTTGACCACGCGAAACTCGGCCTCGCCGATACGGATACGCTTCCAGCCATCCTCGGCGAACGCTGCACTGCCTTCGATCACCAGGTTCGGCCGGAAACGCAGCATCTCCAACGGGCGCCCGACCCGTTGCGACAAGTCCTCGAGAGAGGCCTGGCCAATCAGCAACAGCGGATAGCCATCGGCGAACGCCACCTGGTCGTCATCCTTGCCGAAGCCGGCCTCCGTCATCCGCGCCCGATCCAGCGGCACTTGCACCAGGCGTGTCGGTTTGCCGATGAACCGGCTGACCCAGGCCCCTGCTTCATCGCCCGCATCAGGGACTCGCAAGGTATCGCGCCAGATCGTCACGCCACGCAACTCTGCATCGTTACCAGGCATGGCAATATCGATCGGCGAATGGCCGGGCGCGCTGAGGGTCAAGCCACCCTCGGCATTCCACAGCGCCGACAACTGGCTCATCTGCGCCACCGCGCGCTGGGTCAGGAAGCGCCCACTGGCCTCGTCCACCAGCATCCAGCGGCGATCGCCGTCCAGTCCGAGTTTATCGAGGCCGATCGCTTGCAAGGTCTCGGCCTTGGCGGACTTCAACGGATAACGATACAGCGCGCTCAGACGCAACATGGCCAGCTCCCTGTCAGGTAAAAACGCCACCCTATACGAGCTTGATCACCGAATCAAAGGCTGACAATCGCTTACCGCCATCCCTGTGGGAGCGAGCTTGGTCCGGGCGGCGTTCCGACGATGAGTGCGTATCAGTCGACATTGAGGCCAAATGTCACACCGCCTTCGCGAGCAGGCTCGCTCCCACAGTATGTCCGCTGTTTTATTCAGGCCGTTACTTCGTCGAGCATCAGGCGCTGGCGCACCACATCGACGAGTTTGTCCGGCTGGAATTTGGAGAGGAAATTGTCGCAGCCGACCTTTTTCACCATCGAGTCGTTGAAGCTGCCGGACAGCGAGGTGTGCAGCACCACGTACAAGCCGCGCAGGCGCGGATCGTTGCGGATCTCGGTGGTCAGGCGATAGCCATCCATTTCCGGCATTTCCGCATCGGTGAAGACCATCAGCAGTTTTTCGGTCATGTCCACGCCGGTATCGGCCCAGGCCTTGAGCATGTTCAAGGCCTTCAACCCGTCACTGGCGATGTGCATCTTCACGCCCAACTGTCCCAGGGTATCGCGCAATTGCGTCAAGGCCACGTTCGAGTCATCCACCAGCAGCACCTCACGGCCACGGGCGCGTTCCAGCACCGGATCTTCGAGCTTGTCGCGGGAGACCTTGGCGTTGTACGGGACTATTTCGGCCAGGACCTTTTCGACGTCGATGATTTCCACCAGTTGGTCATCGACCTTGCTGATGGCTGTCAGGTAGTGCTGGCGGCCGGCGCTGCTTGGGGGCGGCAGGATGGCTTCCCAGTTCATGTTGACGATCCGGTCCACCCCGCCGACCAGGAAGGCCTGAACCGAACGGTTATATTCGGTGACGATAATCGTGCTGCCAGGCCCCGGCACCAACGGACGCATGCCAATGGCCTGGGACAGGTCGATCACCGGCAGGGTCTGGCCACGCAGGTTGACCACGCCGCACACAAAAGGATGGCGCTGCGGCATCAGCGTCAACTTTGGCAGCTGCAGGACTTCCTGTACTTTAAAGACGTTGATCGCGAACAATTGCCGTCCGGCGAGCCGGAACATGAGAATTTCCAGGCGATTCTCACCCACCAGTTGCGTGCGTTGGTCTACCGTGTCGAGAATGCCGGCCATCAATGACTCCAGGTCTTGTTCGGATGAATTCACTTAAGGAAGGTTATCGGCTGTTGTTGCCGAAGCTTGACCCTCTCTAAAATGCCACGCCCGGCCATTGATGTCACATTAACATCATGCTTTACTGACGCTGTGATTACATCTGCCGCACTTCTTCGCCACGCGACCCTGGTTCTCGCGAAAGGTTCCCCTGCGTAAGGGATTCCCCTATCAACAATCAGGTGCAACCTGATATTCGCAATATCCAATAGCCATTAATGTGACGCCATTCTCATTGCATGAACGGAGTCAGGCTTTTGTGTGCGATCGCAAGCCAGTGGCCAACCACCTTCTCGTGTTCCCCAGCCTGCTTGCGGGCCAGTCGCAGTTCGTTCACCCGACGACTCGGCAATGCCGGGGTTCCGACCGCCCTCGTCGACACACACGATATCCCCTCATTTGACATGACGTTGTGGAGATAAGTATGCCGAACGACCGTAAAGAGTGGGCTCAGCGGCTCCCGGAGTTTCTTGTCGAGGCTGAAAAACTCCTGGCTAAAACCGAGGAATGCCTGAGTCATCTGCAGCTGATCAGCAATGACAAGGACGCCATCGACTGCATGCTCAGCACATTGCTCAAGCTGGCCAACAAGGCCGATACCCTGGCGTTGGCGGCCGTGTCTGAATTCTCTCTGCATATTCATGGCCTGCTCAATCATGCACAGAACACCATGAGCCTGCACGACGAGGCGCTCAGTGCCCTGAAAGACTGCCTGACCCTGATTGCCTGGCAACTCGAACTCATCGACCAGACCACCGGACAGCTCAGCCTCGACGACAGCGAGCAGGTCACCCTGATCGAAGCCTTTGCCTTTCAGGTCGGGCAAAGCCGGTTTCAACCACCGGTCAACGCCAGGCCTTTCACCCTCGTATCCTATTCGGAGCGACAGGCCTGAACTTGCCAAAACATGCCATATGGCGTGTTCTGGTTATCAATTCCGCGCTGTAACTTGAGTGCGCACATGTCGCAAATGACCACCTATATACGGACGCGACCAACGGTATCTTAAGTGCTACCATGCCGCCTGTTAGTTGACGCCAATTAATGGCAGTGTGAATGCAGCCGGACACAGCTCATTGCAGTTCGGAGCTGAGCTCGTCGGCGCTCCACATAAAAAACAGGGGCCTGTCAGCCAGCATGACCGGTCAGCCCGCAGCGAACATCCATTGGCTCCATCCGCTATGCACGCCAGCCTCAAGTCAATCGCCAAGTGGCCACCCTCCCGGGAAAATGCACGCTCATTTACGCTGTCGCTATGCGCCTGCTCGACCCTCGGCAGTCTACTGGTCTATGGCTTGTCCATCCCGTTGCCCCTGTCATTGCTGGTGCTCAACATTGCGGCACTGACCAGTGTTGTCGCGCAGTACTGCCTCTCGCGCAAATCGATCAAATTCCAGCCCCAGGAACTGGCCGACCGGCTGTTGCAGGTCCAGGAAAACGAACGTCACCGGCTTAGCCGCGAACTGCATGACGACATCGGTCAATTGCTGACCGCCGCCAAACTGCAAAGTGACTGGCTCAAACGCCGGATGCCCGAAGAGCTCCAGGGACAATGCACGGTCCTCTGCGACACGCTGGAAGAAACCCTGGCCAAAGTTCGTGACGTATCCGCCATTCTCAATCCCCGGCAGTTGACCAGCCTTGGGCTGGAAGCCAGTCTGCGGGCGCACCTGCTCAAGACTTTGGCCAACACCCCGGTGCACTGGAGCCTGGAATGCCAGCAGCGCCTGACCGGCATACCGGAGGAAATGGCCGTGGCAGCTTTCCGCATTACCCAGGAAGCGGTCACCAACATCCTGCGACATGCCCAGGCCAAGAACCTGCTAGTGTGCCTGCAGCGCCTGCCCCAAGGCCTGAAGTTGCAGATCAGCGACGATGGTCAGGGCTTCGCCCCCGCAACCGACCCTGGTCGTGAAGGGCAGCGCGGTATGGCCGGGATGTCGGAACGGATCGATCAACTGGGCGGCACACTGACCGTGACCAGCGAGCCGGGTAAAGGCACTCAAATCGAAGCTCTTTTCCCCTGGGCGCCCCGCGCGCTCGAACGGGCCAGTTCGAATAAGGTTATGCATTGACTTGTAATTTACTACTGGTGGATGACCACTCGCTGATCAGGGCTGGCGTGCGCGCCCTGGTAATGGATCTGCCCGGCTATGCCGTCATCGGTGAGGCCAGTGACGGCTCGCAGCTGCTCGAAATGGTCGGGCATCTGTCCCCGGATATTGTCCTGCTGGATATTTCGATGCGCCAGACCGGCGGCCTCGAAGCCTTGCAACAGCTCAAGCGGGTGCGCCCGCAGAGCAAGGTGCTGATCCTCTCGATGCACACCGACCCGACCCTGATCATGCAGGCGCTGGAGTCCGGAGCCCATGGCTACCTGCTCAAGGACACCACGGCGACCGAACTCGAACACGCGCTGGAGGCCTTGCGCAACAACGAGCGCTATCTGAGCCCGGCCATTGCCCACACGGTGATCAACCAGGCACTGACCCGAAACCAGAAACACCAGCCCGAACCTGCCGACTCGCACAACCTGACGGCACGTCAGCTGGAAATCCTGCGGTTGATCGTTCGCGGAAAATCCACTCGAGAGATCGCCAACGGCCTGGGGTTGAGCGTCAAGACCGTCGAAACCCACCGTTCGCAGGTCATGAAGCGCTTGCAGATCTACGATGTGGCCGGCCTCGTGCTGTTTGCCGTGCGCGAACAAATCATCAGCCTTGATGACTAGGCACTTCACCGGCACGTAACAGCGGCGAACCCTCGGGCAGATGCACGAGTAACGCCGCCGGGCGAACCGAGAAACGCAGGTTGTCCCCTTCCAGCGGTTCTCCATCAAGATTGATGTACAGCCCTTCCGAAACCTTGATCTCGACCCAGGGCAGGCGCGCCCGGACAAACAGGCTGTCGATGCCGAAACCTTCGGTCAGCAGGTTTTTCAATGTCCCGACCACCTCCTGCGGCGCTGGCAGGATGCTGATATCCAGCAAACCGTCATCAACCAATGCCTGCGGGCACAACACCCGCCCACCTCCGGCCTGCCGGCCATTGCCGATGCCCAGTGCCAGCAGATCGCCGCGCCAGTGAAAATCCGGCCCCTGCAATTCACCGTAGGCGGTATGCAGCTCATTGAAGCGTGACAAGCCGGTGAACAGGTATGCCGCACCGCCGAGGATTTTCTTCAGATCCTCCGGGGTGTTCGCCGTGACATGACTGCCGAACCCACCGGTCGCCATATTCAGGAATATCTGCCCATCAACCTCCCCCAGATCAATGGCAGTCGGCACGCAATCAAGCAGCTCCAGCGCCTGATCAGGCTCCAGAGGCACACCCGCCGCACGCGCAAAGTCATTGGCGGTACCTAACGGCATCAATACCAGGCCGGCCTTTTTCGAATGCCCGGCCATGGCTTCGGCGATATCGCGCAAGGTGCCATCGCCGCCTCCGGCAATGATGTATCGATACCCGGCCGCCAACGCTTCGCCCACCAGCCTCTGCGCATCGCCGGCTTCCCAGGTCAATCGAACAGCCAGCTCCCAACCTCGCTCACGCTGGTTTTCGACGGCGGTGCGAACCGCCTCGTTGAGCGCTTGCTTGCCATGCAGAATCAATAGCGCCTTGCGATCGCTCATTACTCACTCCCGCTTTGAATGGCATCTGGGAGATGTTGACCGCGAAGGCTCCGGTAAAAGTCGCAAAAAATCGAATTATTTCCAGCCGGAAAGTCTTGCCCCCCACACCACAGGAATTTTCTTACAAAACATGAGGAATCGGCCCAATTGACCGGAGATCTGAATTGATAGAGTTTTAGGAGCCAGCGGGACATCACAAGGAAGTGCCATGCAACGCCAAAACCTCGCGTCACCGACCCTTTCGGTCTTGCCGCTCACAGATAATAAAAATGCAGGCCATCGAGCTGAATGCCGCAACAGCACAAAAGCCACGGGAGAAGTTGATATGGAACCTCGCGTCACCGAGCTGGAAACACACCTCAAGTGCATACGCAGGGACATGGAAGAAGCCCGGGATGACGTCAAATCCATCAAGCACCGGCTTGTCTATTCCGCCTGCGGAACAGCCGTGATCCTCGGCCTCCTTGGCTGGATCGCCAATAGTCGTTTCGAGCAGGTCATTTCATTGCTTCTGGCGCATTGAGTTGCCACCCACACAGGACCCGGCTCAATCAACCGGGCCTTGTGTGACAGAGCCACTGAAACTATCAGCCCAGGACTTCGCTCAGCGGAATGAAGAAAACGCTATCGCCCTGAGCCAGCGTGCGACCCTCCAGGACTTCTACCAGTCCATCAGCCCAGGCAGCGCTGCGCAGTACACCGGAACTCTGGTTCTTGTAGATCGTCGCCCTGCCGTTTTCCAGCCGTCCGCGCAAATACTCGCGCCGATTGCCTGGCTGGCGCCAGTCAAACCCCGCCGGCACCTGCACCTTCAGTGGCTCAACGTCTTGCACACCCTGACGGCGCAAGAGATAGGGTCTGGTCAACAAGGCAAAGGTCACGAGGGTCGACGCCGGATTGCCCGGCAAGCCAATCACCGGCACACCGCGAAAATGCCCGAACGTCAGCGGTTTACCCGGCTTGATGGCGAGTTTCCACAGCGTCAGTTCGCCCTCTTCGCGCAGGGCGATGCCCAGAAAATCGGCTTCCCCCACCGATACGCCACCGGTCGAGAGGATCAGGTCGACATCCTTCAACTCACCTAATCGGGAGCGAGTGGTTTCCAGATTGTCCGGCAGAATTCCCGCGTCGACGACCTCACACCCCAAGCGCTGCAACCAGCTACACAACAACACCCGATTGCTGTTGTAGATCTGCCCTGGCCCCAGCGCCTGCCCCGGCTCAATCAACTCGTCGCCGGTAGACAGCACCGCCACGCGCACCTTGCGAACCACTTCCAGCTCAGCACATCCCAAGGAGGCAGCCAATCCTTGCTCGATCGGCCCCAGCCGCGTACCTGCCGGCAGAATCAACTCGCCGACGGTGGTTTCCTGGCCTTGCGGGCGAATGTTCTGACCTTGGCTCAAGGCTTGAGTGAAACGGACTCGCTCATCGGCCTGAACCTCGGCGTTTTCCTGCATCTCGACGCAATCGGCACCGGCGGGAACAGGCGCCCCGGTGAAAATGCGCGCACAGGTGCCTGGCTGCAACGGATCGGGGGCCTGACCGGCAAACACCTTCTGACTGACCAGCAACGGCTCTCCCGTCCAGTCAGCCATGCGCAAGGCATAACCGTCCATGGCGCTGTTGGGCCAGGGTGGCAGATCGAGCGTCGACACCAGATCTTCAGCCAGAACGCGCCCTTGTACCTGCGCCAACGGCAAGCGTTCACGCTCGACAATCCTCGAGGCCTCGGCCATTTCCAGCAAGCGCGCCAACGCCTGCTCGACAGGCATCAGGCTGCCAGACTTGCCAGGCTTACCCACGGGATTCACAAGGCGCAGCCTGTTTCAAATGGGGCACGAAATTGCACGGACGATGCCGCGAATCCAGCTGCTCGGCCAGTATGCCGTCCCAAGCGGTGCGTACGGCATTGGTCGAGCCCGGCAAGCAGCAAACCAGCGTGCCGTTGGCCAGACCGGCCAAAGCCCGAGACTGAACGGTCGAGCTGCCGATATCGGCAACCGAGATCTGGCGGAACAGCTCACCAAATCCATCGACCTGTTTGTCCAGCAGGCAACCGACGGCTTCCGGCGTGCTGTCACGCCCGGTAAACCCGGTACCGCCGGTGATCAGCACCACCTGCACGACATCGTCGGCGATCCAGTTGGCGACTTGCGCTCGAATTTTGTAGAGGTCATCTTTGAGCAACACCCGGGCGGCCAGGTAATGACCGGCAGCGGTCAAGCCGTCGACAAAGGCCTGACCTGAGGTGTCGGTTTCCAGTGTGCGGGTATCGCTGACAGTCAGCACTGCAATATTCAGCGGTGCGAAAGGTACATCAGCCTTGGCTTTCATAGGCTCGTCCAGTTGTAGGAGAAACAGCCCGGTGTTATATCACAGCGCTCCGTTTTTTCGCCGCCCCCATGGAGGCCTGCCATGACCACGAATTCACAATTGCCACCCTGCTCCATTCTGCTCCTGGCGGGCGGCCGCGGCCAACGTATGGGGGGGCGGGACAAAGGGTTGCTGGACTGGCACGGCGAACCGCTGATTGTGCATCTGCATCGCAAAACCCGTCCGCTGACCGATGACCTGATCATCTCCTGCAATCGAAACCTTGAGAAGTACGCCCCCTACGCCGACCAGTTGGTCCACGATGATGAAGGTGACTTCCCCGGGCCGCTGGCAGGTATTCGCGCAGGCCTGAAAGCTGCTCGCCATAGCCACCTGCTGGTCATGCCGTGTGACGTTCCGGGTATTGATGCTGCGCTGATCGGCACGATGCGCGAGGCCGCCAACCTGCATCCGGACAAGCCGTTGATGGTGCGGCATGATGGCCACTGGGAGCCGTTGTTGTGTGTGATTCCCGTGCTACACAGGGCAGTATTTGAGAATGCCTGGAACGAGGGTGAGCGCAGCCCTGGCCGGTTGATGCGCAAGCTCGGCGCGACAGCGCTGCAATGCCCGGACAACGACCCTCGGCTGGCAAATCTCAACACGCCGGAACTTTTAAGCGGTCATGACACTGTGTCAGACTGATATTGATCAGGAACTTGCGTGGACGGTGCACGTCTCAAGTTCAGCAACCAAAGAATTCTTTTTCGGAGACACAACTCATGACTCAACGGACCCTCGCCACTTTCATGCTCGCACTGGGCCTTGCCACCCTCGCCGGTTGCGCGTCGCCTACAGTGATCACCTTGAATGACGGTCGAGAAATCCAGGCCGTCGACACGCCACAATTCGACAAGGATTCCGGTTTCTACGAATTCGAACAGCTCGACGGCAAACAGACCCGCATCAACAAAGACCAGGTTCGGACCGTCAAGGAGTTGTAATCCTGAACCCGCCGGATACAGAAAAGCCCGCTTGATGCGGGCTTTTTCATGCCTGGAGAACAGCGCTTCAGAGTCGCTTCCTGATCACCATTGCAGGGTGATTTCACTCTCGAACTCACGCGCCTGGCCGGTGACCGGATCGATAAACTTCAGCCCCTGAGCCAGCAATTTCAAAGGGTTGGCGTAGTCATCCTGCGCATCCTTGAGCACATCGGGGTAAAACGGGTCGTTGCAGATACCGGCGCCCAACGCCGCCATATGTACCCGTAGCTGATGTTTCTTGCCTGTCACCGGGTAAAGACCATAACGCCAGAGATCCCCCTGTTTCTCCCTGACTTCAACCGCCGTCTCGGTGTTGCTGGCTCCCGGACCTTCCTGCATGCGGAAGAACGGCTCCCCATCGACCAGTCGGCTCTTATGAACCAACGGAAAAGCCAGGTCGGGTAACGCCTTTGCGATGGCCTCGTAGCGTTTTTCGATTTGCCGGGTTGGAAACAACGACTGATAAGCCGAACGGCTCTGCGGATTGGCAGAAAACAGCACCAGCCCTGCGGTGTGCCGGTCAATGCGATGCAATGGCACCAGGTGCGGATTGTCCAGGCGCCGAATCAAGCGTCGCAGCAGCGTCTGTTCGACGTATTCGCCAGCCGGCGTCACGGGCAGGAAATGTGGCTTGTCGGCTACCACCAGATGCTCGTCCGCGTACAGAATCGACTCGATCACCGGGATCGGCTTTTCATCCGGCACTTCGCGAAAATAATGAATCCGCAAACCTTCCCTGTAGGCCAGATCGAGGGCAATCGGCATGCCCTGCCCGTCGAGGACCCGGCCACGGGCAATCCTGTCCAGCCATTGTTCACGACCGATGGCGCTGAAATGCTCACACAGGCAATCGACAACAGTCTGCCACGGGCCAGGTGGCAAGTAGAGCGTACTGGCCTGACTGTGTGCCGCGGAAAAAGAAGAAGTGGACATACGAAAGCTCTAACCCTCAGTGCAGGCTGGCATTATCCAACAGCAAGGGGAATGAACCTAGGGGGCGTTCTCAATAAGTTTTCCCCGCATGAAAACCTATTGAGAACGCCCCCTGGAGAAGATTCCTCAAGCCGGGATCTGTGCGCGCGCCGCCGCTTCGGTGTACTCCTTGAGCCAGCGCAGTACATCGACCGCCTCCCAGCGAGCGGGGTCATACAGGGCGTACAACAATCCCAGATAACCCACGACATCGAGTTGCCGGTGATAACCCGCGCGTTGAAACAAGGCTTCGATTTCTGCGAAACAGGTATTGAAATGCGTTTTGTTGAAGGGCGTTTTCCCCTCGGTCACCAGACCATCCAGACGCAACTCAAGGACAGCCTCGCGTACGACGTCCGCGGACATCCGGTTCACGCTGTTCTTCAACTGTTCGACATTGACCACTATTCATCCCTCTGACGCCCGGGCTTGCCTGCTCACTCCCGAAAATCAGGAACGGCAAGGCAGGCACCGCGAATAACTGTATGCACATACAGTGTCCGATCAACGCCGAATAAGCCAAGGGGATCGATCGCAAAGTTCGACAGGCGGGACATGCCGCCAGCGCAAGAACCGCTCAACGCAGGAACGCCACCACCTGATCGGCACTGAACGGCCAGCCCAGTTCAGCGCCGGTATCGACTCGCCGCAACACCGGAATCCGCAGGCTGTAGGCTGCGAACCATGATTCATCGTCGGCGATGTCCACCAGCTCCACCAGCAGACCGCGCTCGACGAACTCCATCAACATGGCTTCGGCTACTTCACAGAGATGGCATCCAAGGGTGCCGAACAGCTGACATTCGGGAAGCATGAGCGCTCAACCAGAAAATGAAGTGACCATTCTAGGCCTGCCCCGAAAAACCGTCGAGCCATTGAGGCCCCTACCTGATGCCACCGAAAATAAAGAGCCCCGAATCAGTCCTGGCTCACGGCACCGATCTTGTGGATCGACAGGTCCGCGCCGTAGTACTCCTCTTCCTGGCTCAGGCGCAATCCATGCAACGCCTTGATCACGCCGTACACCGCAAACCCGCCGACCAGTGCCACAGTGATGCCCAGCGCAGTGCCGATCAACTGGCTGATCAGGCTGACCCCGCCCAGCCCGCCCAAAGCGATCTGACCGAAAATGCCGCAGGCGATGCCGCCCCACACGCCGCACAAGCCATGCAACGGCCACACCCCCAACACATCGTCGATGCGCCATTTGCCTTGGGCCGCGGTGAAGCACCAGACAAATAGCGCCCCCGCGACGGCACCGGTGACCAGCGCCCCCACAGGATGCATCAGGTCGGATCCGGCACAGATTGCCACGAGCCCCGCCAAAGGGCCGTTGTGCAGAAAGCCGGGGTCGTTGCGCCCGACAATCAGCGCCGCAACCGTACCGCCAACCATGGCCATCAACGAGTTCACCGCCACCAGTCCGCTGACACCTTGCAGGGTTTGCGCGCTCATGACGTTGAAGCCGAACCAGCCAACGATCAGGATCCACGAGCCCAGTGCCAGAAACGGGATGCTCGATGGCGCGAACGCGACCAGCCGACCCTCGCGATAGCGGCCATTACGCGGCCCGAGCAACAGCACCGCCGCCAGTGCCAGCCAACCGCCCATGGCATGCACCACCACGGAGCCTGCGAAATCATGGAAACCGGCGCCAAAGCGTTCCAGCAACCAGGCTTGCAAACCCAGGTTGCCGTTCCAGACAATGCCTTCGAAGAACGGATAGATGAACGCGACGATCAACGCGGTTGCACACAACTGGGGAGCAAACCTGGCGCGCTCGGCGATCCCTCCGGAAATGATCGCCGGGATCGCCGCGGCAAAGGTCAGCAGGAAGAAAAACTTCACCAGTCCATAACCATGGTCGGCATTGAGCACGGCCGCTGGCTGCATGAACGTCACGCCATAGGAAATCCAATAGCCTATAAAGAAGTAGGCCAGTGTCGAAACGGCGAAGTCGCTGAGGATTTTCGACAACGCATTGACCTGGTTTTTCTGTCGCACGGTTCCGACTTCGAGAAAGGCAAAACCGGCGTGCATGGCCAGAACCATGACCGCACCGATCAGAATGAACAGCGTGTTGGAGCTATGGACCAGGGTGTCCACAGCACTTTGCAGATTTTCCATGGAATGGGCAGACCTTATGGCAGAAAAAAGCACCAAAGCAGTTCGCGATGGCTGCCCATGCACCAAGTTGCAGCTTCAAGGCATCAGGGTACTGATCCCGTTGAACCACTTTGGCGCACGGACGCCGCCCAGGAAAAACGCGCCCCGGCCGTTTACGCGAGTTTTTGATTGTTGGTCCTACGGTTTTACTGAAATCATGCCCGGCATTAGCGCAATGGTGCGCACCGGCGCACCAAGACTCAGCAAAAGTTGTACCAGTCATTTGTACTGAACCTTCGTCGAAGGCTCATACTCGAACGCATCAGAAAGCCACTTAAGGAGATCCACCATGGCCCGCACACAGGCAAAGACCGCCCAAGAAATCCTGATGAACGACTTTCAGACACTGGTCAGTGACACCGAGCGCTTGCTGGAGCACACCGCGACCCTGGCCGGCGATCAGGCCGACGAGTTGCGCGAGCAGATTCACGGCAGTCTCTTGCGTGCCCGTGAAACCCTGAAACTGACCGAAGATTCCCTGCGCGAACACGGCAAGGCTGCTGTCACCGCCACTGAAGACTATGTCCAGGCCAACCCTTGGCAATCCGTCGGGATCGCGGCCGGCGTGGGTTTCCTGATCGGCCTGCTGGCCAGCCGGCGCTGATATGTCGATCGGCGAATCCGGCCCGTCCGTGACGGGAACCAGCTCCTCATCGCGGCGCCTGGGTGCTGCCTTCCTTGGGTTGCTGCATAGCCATGTCGAACTGTTCGGCATCGAATTGCAGGAACAAAAAGCCCGCACCGTCAGCCTGCTGCTGTTTGCCGGCCTGGCGCTGGTGTTTGCGTTGCTGCTGCTGGTAGGGCTGTCGACGCTGGTGCTTATCGTGTTCTGGGACACCTATCGCCTGACCGCCATCATCGGGCTCTGTGTGTTCTACTCCCTCGCCGCCATATTCTGTGGAATGCGCTTGAGAGCGGCGATTTTCGATGAGTCCTCGCCCTTCCATGGCACCCTGGAAGAGCTGGCCAACGATCGGGAGCGCCTGCTGCCATGAGCCTGCCTGAATTGCCACACAACAGCTCGCGCGCGGAAATGCGCAAGGCCCTGATCCGCCTGCGCATGGAAATGCACCGTCAGGAAATCCGCCACGAATCCGCGCAACTGCTGCAGCCCTTGCAACGGGTGCGCGGGATGACGCAAAACCTGCAGGACGGCTTCGGCATCAAGCACGCTCCACTCTGGGGCGTAGCTGCCGTTACTTTGCTGGGCTTTCTGACCGGAAAGGGTGCGAAAAACGGGGGCGGCCTCAGCAGCCTGACCCGGCTGATCCGCCTCGGCGCCACACTGGGGCCGCTGATCAAACTGATCATGCAGGGCTCTTCGCGCAAAGACTGATCAGTTTCTTTCTGGCTGCATCCTTGCTACATCGACGGGATACGCCCCTCTATCGGGGGGGCGCAATCCTGTGCGTCTACCCGATCAACAGGCCCCCCTCTAAAAAAAGATCTTACAAGGAGGCCTCGATATCGACGCCGCCGGGTTGTAGTTCCGCTTGCAGGTCATGGCGCGAAACGGGAAGCTAGGCCATCAGACACCTGACGGAGAGACCCGCCTTGGATTGGCACACACTGCTTACCCGCGAACGCCTCGGAAAACCGCTGCACAGCCCTGAAGAACTCGGCCGCAGCCCTTTTCACAAAGACCACGACCGCATCATTTTCTCGGGGGCTTTCCGCCGCCTCGGGCGCAAGACCCAGGTCCATCCGGTGTCCAGCAATGATCACATTCATACGCGCCTGACCCACTCGCTGGAAGTCAGCTGTGTGGGTCGTTCGCTGGGCATGCGCGTCGGCGAAACCATCCGCAGGACTCTGCCCGAATGGTGCGAACCCAGCGACCTGGGGATGGTGGTGCAATCGGCCTGCCTGGCACATGACATCGGCAACCCGCCGTTCGGCCATTCCGGTGAAGACGCGATCCGTCATTGGTTCCAGCAAGCCGCCGGCCGCGGCTGGCTGGATGCCATGAGTGAGGCCGAGCGCAATGACTTCCTGAATTTCGAAGGCAATGCCCAAGGCTTTCGGGTACTCACTCAACTGGAGTATCACCAGTTCGACGGCGGCACCCGCCTGACCTATGCAACGCTGGGCACGTACCTGAAGTATCCATGGACAGCCAGGCACGCCGACTCGCTGGGCTACAAGAAACACAAGTTCGGCTGTTATCAGAGCGAGCTGCCACTGCTGGAGCAGATCGCCCATAAACTCGGCTTGCCACAACTGGAGGAGCAACGTTGGGCGCGGCACCCGCTGGTGTACCTGATGGAGGCCGCCGACGACATCTGCTATGCGCTGATCGACCTGGAAGACGGCCTAGAAATGGAGTTGCTCGAATATGCCGAAGTCGAATCCCTGCTGCTGGGTCTGGTGGGCGATGACTTGCCGGAGACCTATCGCCAGCTCGGTCCCGACGATTCGCGCCGGCGCAAACTGGCGATCCTGCGCGGTAAAGCCATCGAGCACTTGACCAATGCCGCGGCCCGCGCCTTCGTCGAGCAACAGGATGCGCTGCTGGCCGGTACGCTGCCCGGCGATCTGGTGGAACACATGCACGGTCCCGCCAAGCGTTGCGTACTCAATGCCAAGGACATGGCCCGCAAGAAAATTTTCCAGGACAAGCGCAAGACCCTGCACGAGATCGGCGCCTACACCACGCTGGAAATCCTGCTCAACGCCTTTTGCGGTGCCGCGCTGGAGCAGCACAACGGGCGTACGCCGTCGTTCAAGAGCCGCCGCATCCTTGACCTGCTGGGCAACAATGCACCCGATCCTCACGGCCCGTTGCATACCTCGTTTTTGCGCATGATTGATTTCATAGCCGGTATGACCGACAGCTATGCCAGTGACATGGCCCTGGAAATGACCGGCCGTGCCAGCCACTGAGGTGAATGGATTGATCAGCCATTACGGCATTCGTTATGGCCGATCCCCCCTTCAACATCCAACAGCACTCAAGTTTCGTCGAATCGCCCTACAGCACATGGCGAGCAAACTGATCGCTTGCCCGGAACGCTCGCGAAACAATCGCCCTCCCTTCTGTTCGACAGATGAAGTGTTCCCCATGGCCGAAGACGATCTACACATCCTCGTGGTAGAAGACCACCCCTTCCAACTAATAGCCACTCAATACCTGCTGGAAAGTTATGGCTTCACCCGACTGACGACCACCGACAGCGCCAAAGGCGCCGTGCAGCAAATGCTCGAGGCCGATCAACCGTTCGACATCCTTTTATGCGATCAATGCCTGCCCGATCTGAAGGGGCTCGATCTGGTCCGGTTCGCCAGCCAGCGAGGGCTGATTAGACAGGCAATCATTCTGAGTAGCCTGACGACCTCTGAACTGGATGAACTTGAAAAAACGGCCATTTCACATGCGCTGCCATTATTGGGTTACTTGATAAAACCATTGAAACAATCTGAATTTAGAGACTTGTTGACCTCAGCAAAACTATAAAAAAACACTTATAAAAACCAGCAAACATACAAAACAAAACTTACCAACAACCCCCCTTTAAATCGCACCCAAATGCTGGACTTTTTTCAGCCTTCCTAATAAGAAACCTAGTTAATGCGTAGTCCTATTCTTTTTAATATGTAGGACTTTTCCTATATTGCTGCTACAGGTCAGTCAGTTCATGCGCCCCTTCAACTATCTGAGCTATGGTGCGCGCTTTATTTGAGCTCGTATGGGACTTGATTATGAACTCCGTTTTTATTGTCGACGATCACCCCGTTATCCGCCTTGCCGTTCGAATGCTACTGGAACATGAAGGTTACAAAGTCGTCGGCGAAACTGACAATGGGGTCGACGCCATGCAGATGGTTCGCGAATGCATGCCGGACCTGGTCATTCTCGACATCAGCATTCCAAAACTGGATGGTCTGGAAGTGCTGTCCCGATTCAATGCAATGAGCACCCCCCTTAAAACACTGGTACTGACAGCACAATGCCCGACACTTTTCGGTATTCGTTGCATGCAATCGGGCGCATCGGGCTATGTCTGCAAACAAGAGGACATCAGTGAACTGGTCAGCGCCATAAAAGCGGTATTTGCAGGTTACAACTATTTCCCCAGTGAGGCCTTGAACCCCGTCCGCGGAGATGAAACACGCTGCATCGAACTGGAACTGTTCAAATCGGTAAATGACCGGGAACTGATGGTCTTGCAACTTTTTGCCCAGGGCCGCACAAACAAGGAAATCGCCAAGGGCATGTTTCTGAGCAACAAGACCGTAAGCACCTACAAAAAGCGCCTCATGCAGAAACTCAAAGCCAAATCCCTGGTTGAACTGATCGAGATGGCAAAACGTAACGCGCTAGTGTGAGAATCTGGATGCCCAGCCGTTTGAAGGTCTATCTGATTCAACTGACCGCAGGTCTATGCGTGAGCACCTCGTTGTTCGGGGCACCGGGCAATGAAAACTACACGTTGCTCAGCCGCTCGAAGGTCGGAGCGCTGGAGGTTCGGCTGGATGAATCCCAGCAGCAATGGATAACACAAAAAAAACAACTGACGCTCGGTACGTCGGCCCCGGACTACCCCCCATTCGACCTGACCACCAGTGGCCGGGACTATGAAGGGTTTACCGCCGATTACGCCGGTCTCCTGGAAAAAGTAACCGGTTTGCCCGTCACGGTTCAGCGTTTCGATTCCCGAGGGGCCGCGATCGCTGCGCTGGAGAACGGCGATGTCGATCTGCTGGGCACCGCCAATGGATTCGAAGCCGGCAATGCTGACATTGCCCTGTCCATACCCTATGCCGTCGACCAACCCGTACTGGTGACCCGCGAAGGGGAAACCCGATCCCTCACCGATGGTCTGGCCGGATTGCGCCTGAGCATGGTGTATCACTACTTGCCGCTGGCGGAAGTCAAGGCGTTGTACCCGAAGGCGATCATCACGTCCTATCCGTCTTACCAGAATGCGATCAATGCCGTTGCTTTCGATCAGGCGGACGTGTTTCTCGGTGACACCATTTCAACTCACTACATGATCAACAAGGGGTACCTGAACAACATCCGCATGGCCAACTTCGGCAAACATGAAGCCTTTGGCTTCAGCTTCGCCGTCAACCGGAACAACCCCGAACTGCTCGGCATCATCAACGCGATGATCACGGCCATCCCCTCCAGTGAACGGGAAAACATCGCCAAACGCTGGAGCGCCGGCAGCGACATTCTGCTGACCGATCAAAAGCTGCAACTCACCGACCGGGAGGAACGCTGGCTGAGCCACCACCCGATTGTGCGCGTTGTCGTCAACGAAGCCTTTGCGCCACTGACATTTTTCGATAGCAATGGCAACTTTCGTGGCGTCACCGCGGATCTGCTTGAGCTGATCAGGCTGCGTACCGGCTTGCGCTTCGATATCCGGAGCAGTCGAAGCGATGACGAGATGATCCAACAGATCAAGGACAACAGGGTAGATGTGATTGCCGCGTTGCTCCCCAGCGCCGAACGTCAAACCCAGCTGAACTTTACCCGCCCCTTTCTGGAAAACTCCTACGTCCTGCTGACCCGCAAAGCAGCCGACAGCCCGACCAACCTCGCGCAGTTGCAGGACAAGCGCCTGAGCATTGCCCGCGGTAATCCACTCATGGATTACCTGCGCAGAGAGTTTCCCCGGATCAAGTTGATCGAAACCCCGGACACCTTCAGCGCCGTGGAGTTACTTGCCGAAGGCCAGGCCGAGGGCGCGGTGAACTCACTGGTCATTGCCAATTATTTCATTTCCTCGCGACTGTTCGAGCACACATTGCAAATCAGCACCACCATCGGCACCGAACAGGCCGCGTTTTCCCTTGCCACCGCTCGGGGCGCCAAAGAGCTGAACGCCATTCTCGACAAGGCGCTGCTGAGCATCTCGCCGGAAGAACTGGGCATCATCAACAGTCGCTGGCGCGGCTATTCGGCGTCCTCGCAAAGCACCTGGCGCAACTATCAAAGACTGTTCTACCAAATCGTCATCGGTGCAGGCGTGCTGTTGCTGATTTCCGTTGCGTGGAACGACTACATGCGACGCCAGATCAAGCAACGCAAGGCGGCCGAGCGTGCGCTGAACGATCAATTCGAGTTCATGCGATCGCTGGTCAATGGCACACCCCATCCGATCTACGTGCGTGATCGCCAGGGGCTGCTGCAAAGTTGCAACGACAGTTACCTGCAAGCGTTCTGCGCCCGGCGTGAAGATGTCATCGGCAAAAGCGTCATGCAGGGATCGATGAGCAATGTGTTCGAAGCCCGGGAGTACCAGGCCGACTACCAGCGCGTGGTGGCCGAGGGCAGACCGTTGATCGTCGATCGCGAGCTGCACATTGGTGGCCGGCGACTGACGATCTACCACTGGATTCTTCCCTATCGGGATTCCAGCGCAAAAGTGCAAGGCATTATCGGTGGCTGGATCGACATCAGCGAACGGCGGCAACTGCTCGATGATCTGCGTTGCGCGAAAGAGCGCGCCGATAACGCCAACCGGGCCAAAAGCACGTTCCTGGCCACGATGAGCCATGAGATCCGCACACCGATGAATGCAATCATCGGCATGCTTGAACTGACACTCAAGCGTCTTGATCATCAGCACCCGGAGCGTCCGGCCATCGATGTCGCCTACCACTCGGCGAAAGGGTTGCTGGAATTGATCGGCGACATTCTGGACATCGCCAGAATCGAATCAGGCCGATTGAGCCTGAGTCCGGAGCGGGTCAATCCGGGTGAACTCGTGACCTCGGTCACGCGGATTTTCGAAGGCCTGGCCCGACAGAAGGAACTCGAACTGGTACTGGAGTTTTCATCGGCGAACCCGAACTTCGATGTGTTGCTGGATCCGTTGCGCTTCAAGCAGGTGCTGTCCAACCTGATCAGCAATGCCATCAAGTTTACCGAACAAGGTCAGGTCCGGGTCATTGTCGACCTGCACCCGGCAACGCAACCTGAGCGTGTTCAGATGCGGCTGCAGGTTCACGACAGTGGTATCGGGATCAGCGAACAGGATCAACAACGCCTGTTCGAACCCTTCGCCCAGGCCGACCACGCCATGCAATCGGCCAGGGGAGGCGCAGGGCTGGGGCTGGTGATCAGCCGCAATCTCTGCGAGATGATGGGCGGCAGCCTGCAATTGCACAGCGAGCCGGGCATCGGCACCCAAGTGGAGGTGTTGTTGCAGCTGGAGACGTTGCCGCTGCAACAGTTGGCCCAAGTTGTCGAAACCCAAGTCGTCGTCGCCACAACCCCATTGAATGTTCTGGTAGTCGACGATCACTCGGCCAATCGATTGCTCACATGCCAGCAACTGGAGTTTCTTGGGCATCGATTCACTGTCGCGGCCGATGGACAGGAGGGATTGGAGGCATGGAAAGACCAGCCTTTTGATCTGGTGATCGCCGATTGCAACATGCCGGTCATGAACGGTTACGAGCTGGCACGTGCCATTCGCCAGCATGAGCGACAACTCCATCGCCCTCCCTGTACCGTTCTTGGCTTTACCGCCAATGCCCAACCGGAAGAAATACAACGCTGCAAACAGGCAGGTATGAACGACTGCCTGTTCAAACCCCTCAGCCTCGGGGCCTTGAGTCAATGGGTGCAAGGCATTGAACCCACCCATGCAGCCCCGGCGTTCAGCCTTCACGGATTGAAACAGCTGACCGGGGGCAACCCGGTGTTGAACCGACGATTGCTGAACGAACTGGTGAGCAGCAACCGCCAGGATCTGCCGACGCTGTTGTCGCTATCCAGCTCAGGGGATACGCAAGCGCTGCGAGACATTGCCCACAAAATCAAAGGCGCGGCCCGGATAGTTCAGGCCTCCCGCCTGATCGACTGCTGCGAGGCACTCGAAGCCGCCTGCCATGAGGATTTCGATCGCGAAGAAGTGGCCGGATGCTGTAAATCCATGGAGCGCGTAATGCTTGAGCTGGAGGACGCATTGCTACGTCAGATCGAGCATTACGACCAAGGCAAAATGCCAGAGCCTTAACTATGCTTGGTCCCTCGGCAGTGTGTTGACCATCATGGAGAAACCCGCAATGCCTGACTCACTGCGCACGGATCCACGAAGGTTTCCGCTGCATGTCCATATCAGCGTGATGTTCACCTTTTTGTTGTTGCTGACCGGGGTGGTGCTGGGGCTTTTCAACTACCGGCAAACCACACAGATCATCTTGTCCAGCAGTGAAAAACTCTTCAACCGCATCGAGCAGGATGTCCGGCTGGACCTGCACGCGACCTATGACCCCATTCGTCATCTGTTAAGCCTGTTGGCACTCAATCCGGCGGGCCAGTCCCCTGATCTGGAACAACGCCTGGCACTGCTCGAACCGTTCAGCCAGTCACTCGAGGACAACCCCAACCTGGCTTCGCTGTACCTGGGCTACGACAATGGCGACTTTTTCATGGTCCGCCCGCTGCGTACCCCAGAGGTCAAAAATCTGGTCAAGGCCCCGGACACGGCGGTTTACCAGGTCTGGAGCATCGAGCACGACAGCAGCGGGCAGGCCCACTCCCAGTCGTTGTTTTTCGACCGGAACCTGACACTTGTCAGCCGTCAGGACAACCTGAACGACACCTACGATCCTCGCAACCGCGCCTGGTTTACCAGCGCCCGCGTCGACAATGCCCAGATCACCACCGAACCCTATATCTTCTTTTCCACCCACAACATCGGCACGACGCTGGCACGACGTAGCGGTGACAAGGCAATCCTGGCCGCTGACCTGACCCTGGCCGAACTCAGCGCGACCCTGGCCAAGCACGTCGTGACCCCCAATACCGAAATCGTCCTGTTCGATGCCGAAGGCAATGCCATTGCCTACCCGGACAGCCGCAGGCTGATCATCGATGATCAGACGTCCCGTCTGATCAAGGCGGCGGACCTGAGCCCCAGCCTGGGTGCGTTGCTCAACAGTCCCCCTCAGGGCAGTCGCCTGAACGCCAGCGGCCGGCAGTGGATCGTGGCCCGCGGCAGCATGCAGGAAGGCGGCCCCCAAGGCCTGCAACTGGCGCTGCTGGTGCCGGAAGACGAGTTGCTCGTCGACGCGTACCGGATGCGCTGGCAAGGTGCGCTCATTACCCTGGCTACCCTGCTGTTATGCGTGCCGCTGGGTTGGCTGACGTCAAGAGTTCTGGTCAAACCCTTGCGCGCACTGGTGCAGGAGGCCGATGCGATTCGCAGTTTCGATTTCAATTTTCCGCTTTCCCGTCGCTCGCCGGTGCTCGAAGTCGACCAATTGAGTGTGTCGATGGCACGGATGAAAGACACCCTGGCGAGCTTCTTCCAGATCACAGACAGCCTCAGCGCCGAAACCCGTTTCGCCCCGCTGCTGGAACGGGTGTTGTTTGAAACCGTGAAAATCGGTCAGGCCCAGGCCGGCCTGATCTATTTGCGCGAAGGTGACGGCGAGCACATGGAACCCCATGGACTGGTCATCAACAACACCGCCGAAAACCTGCAAACCTTCGACATCAGCGGACACTCGCTCAAGAACCCGCAAAGCCCCCCATGGCTGCACCAGTTGGCCAACGTCGACACTGTCGTCAGCAACCTGGGTTTCGAGCAGGCGGGTGACCTGCAGAAAATCCTGCTCGCCCTGGAAAGTCCCCGGGTCCATCTGATCGGTATCCGCCTGCACAATCGTCACAACGAAACCGTGGGCGTGCTGGTATTGCTGTTGGCCGACAGCGGCGAGCAGAGCGATCTGGACAAACTGCGGCCGGACCGCATTGCGTTTCTCAAGGCGGTGTCCGGCGCGGCCGCCGTGTGCATCGAGAGCCAGCGCCTGCAAGCCCGGCAAAAACAGCTGCTGGACGCCTTCATTCAACTGCTGGCCGGCGCCATCGACGCCAAAAGCCCCTACACCGGGGGCCATTGCCAGCGCGTTCCGGAACTGACCCTGATGCTCGCCCAAGCGGCGGCAGACAGCCAGGAGCCCGCCTTCAGCGCTTATCAGCCAACCGAAGATGAATGGGAGGCACTGCACATCGCCGCCTGGCTGCACGATTGCGGCAAAATCACCACCCCGGAATACGTTGTCGACAAAGCCACGAAACTGGAAACCCTGACCGATCGCATCCACGAAATCCGTACCCGCTTCGAGGTACTCAAGCGTGATACCTGGATCAGCTACTGGCAGGCCATTGCCCTGGGGGGGGACGAGCCAGCGCTGGCAGAATTGCGCAATGCCAGCCTGGCCGGGCTGGATGATGATTTCGCCTTCGTGGCCCGATGCAATCTCGGCGGTGAAGCCATGGCCGACGCTGACCTGCAACGCCTGCGCTGCCTGGCTGAACGCACCTGGACCCGAACCCTGGATGACCGGTTGGGCGTGTCCTGGGAAGAAAACCGGCGTCAGGCCCGAACGCCCGCCCCTACCCTGCCCGTCAGCGAATCGTTACTGGCGGACAAACCCGAGCATCTGTTCGAGCGCAGCGATAACGAAGTGATACCGCAAGACAATCCCCTGGGCTTCAAACTCGACGTTCCACCCCACAAATACAACCGGGGCGAGCTGTACAACCTGAGCATTGTCCGGGGCACACTGACGAGCGAGGAGCGTTATGTCATCAATAACCACATCGTTCAGACGATCCTGATGCTCAACCATCTGCCGTTCCCCGAGCACTTGCGCAACATCACGGAAATAGCCGGCGGGCATCACGAAAAAATGGACGGCACCGGGTATCCGAAACGCTTGAAGCGAGAAGAAATGAGCCTGCCGGCGCGGATGATGGCGATTGCCGATATCTTCGAAGCCTTGACGGCCGCCGACCGCCCCTACAAAAAAGCCAAGACCTTGAGCGAGGCGCTGGGCATCATGGCGTTGATGTGCCGTGATGCCCACATCGACCCGGAGGTGTTCGGGCTGTTCATCAAGACACAGGTCTATCTGCAGTACGCCAGGCGCTTCCTCGACCCTGGGCAGATCGATGCGGTGGACGCCTCGGGCCTGCTGGCCAAGGCCGGCCTGGCGTCTTGATCAGCAGTCGGTCAGGCGCAGGAAAATCGCCGCCAGTTGTTCGATTCCAGCCTGGTCCTGCGCGGTGAAACGCGCGAGTTTCGGACTGTCGAGGTCAAGCACGCCGATCAATCGGCCGTCCTTGACCAGCGGCACCACCAATTCGCTGTTCGAGGCGCTGTCGCAGGCAATGTGACCGGGGAACGCGTGCACATCTTCGACTCGTTGAGTCTGTCGGGTGGCTGCCGCCGCTCCGCAAACGCCGCGACCAAACGGAATCCGTACACAAGCGATCTGCCCCTGAAACGGGCCCAGCACCAGTTCTTCATGACGGTTGAGGTAGAAACCGGCCCAATTCAAGTCATCGAGTTGGTTGAACAGAAACGCCGAGAACTGTGCGGCATTGGCGATGAAATCCCGCTCGTCCGCCAACAAGGATTCAAGCTGCGCCTGCAGCATGCCGTAGCCTTCGAGGCCTTGGCCGCTCTTTTGTAAATCGATCATGCCTTGTGCTCCAACAGCTTCAGCCCGACCCAATAACGGGCAAATTGATAGGCGCAACGCCCATTGCGATTGCCTCGGCCGGTGGCCCAGCGCACCGCCAGAATGTCCAGCTCCTCGGTGCGCTGCCACGCCAGTCCGGCCTTGCCAGCCAACTGGCCGATCCAGTGCTCGACGACGTCGAGGAAGTGTTCCTGGGTAAACGGATAGAACGACAGCCACAAACCGAAACGGTCCGATAGCGCGATCTTGTCTTCCACCGCTTCGCTCGGATGCAGTTCGCCGTCAACCCGTTTCCAGTTTTCGTTGTCACTTTCCTTTTCCGGCACCAGGTGGCGACGGTTGGACGTGGCGTACAGCAAAACGTTGTCCGGTGCCTGTTCCAGCGAGCCATCGAGGACACTCTTGAGCACTCGGTAATCACCCTCGCCCGACTCGAACGAGAGGTCATCGCAAAACAGCACGAAACGCTGGGGCAGCTTGCCGATCTGTTCGACCACCCGCGGCAGGTCCGCCAGGTGATCACGTTCAATCTCGATCAAGCGCAAGCCGGCTTGAGCGTGCTCAGCCAACAAGGCGCGCACCAGCGACGACTTGCCTGTGCCGCGCGAGCCCCAGAGCAAGGCGTGGTTGGCCGGCATGCCATCGAGGAACTGTTGGGTATTGCGCCCAAGCTGCTCGACTTGCCGGTCGACGCCGATCAGGTCCGACAAACGCATGTCGAGGCTGACCTCCAGCGGCATCAGATAACCGCCGCGCGACTCACGCTGCCAGCGCGCGGCCAGGCATTGCGTCCAGTCGATGGCTGGCCGGGGGGCCGGCAGCAACGGCTCGATACGGGCCAGAACGGCATCGGCACGTTCAAGAAAAGCATTCAATCGGGAATCCACGACTTCTCCTCGGGCTCGTTCACAGTAATGATGGTGATACAGCGACGAAACACAGCGTCACACAAGCGGCGGCTCCCACAATACAGGCCTCGCGAGAACATCAGCAGGCAGGCATGATCGACTATGCTTGAGCAGCGAAAGGAAACGGAAGTGGTTCACCCCCCCATGGACATCAAATTCACCAACCGGCTGTCATTCAAGCAAGCCCGGCTTACCGTGCTGGTCGGTTTCATTCTGGGTACGCTGCTCAGCCTGCTGCAAATAGGCATCGATTATGCCAGTGAAGACGCCTCCATCAATCGTGAAATCCTTTCATTGCTGGAAATCAGCCACAACCCGGCCTCGCGAATCGCGTACAACATCGACGCCGAACTCTCCAAGGAACTGACCCAGGGCCTGCTGCGCTCACCGGCGATCATTGGCGCGAAACTGACCGACAACAACGGCACCGTGCTGGCCAACGTCAAGCGGCCCGGCGTGGAAAACGGTTACCGGATGCTCAGTGACTTCCTGTTCGGCGCCAACCGACAGTTCGAAGACCGGCTTTACCTGGATCATATGCCCAACGAATCCCTGGGTACGCTGCGCCTGAGCGTCGACACTTACGCCTTCGGCGACCGGTTCCTGCGCCGGGCCGAAGTGACCCTGCTCAATGGCTTCGCCCGCAGCCTGCTGCTGTCCGGCATCCTGCTGGCGCTGTTCTATGTGATGCTGACCAAACCCCTGGTACGGGTCATCCGTGAACTCAGCGGTCGCGACCCGAGCAGCAACGAATCGACCTCACTGGAGTGCCCCTCCGGGCACGCCAACGATGAGATCGGCGTGCTGGTCAAGGCTGCCAACCAGCAATTCAAGAACATCGCCACCGAAATCCAGCAGCGGCGCAACGCGGAAAACCGCCTGACCGAGTATCTGGGCCAACTGGAAAACATCGTCTCGGCCCGCACTGCCGAACTCAAGGCGATCAACGCCCGGCTGAGCCAGTCCAACGAGGAACTGGAAGTCGCGCGCAGTACCGCCCTCGACATGGCCGAAGCCCGCTCGGTGTTCCTGGCCAACATGAGCCATGAAATCCGCACCCCCCTCAATGGCTTGCTCGGGATGATCGCGCTGTCCCTCGACGGACCGCTGAACCCCGAACAACAGCAGCAACTGTCGATCGCCCATGACTCGGGCAAAGTGCTGGTGGAATTGCTCAACGATATTCTCGATTTGTCGAAGTTCGATGCCGGCCAACTCGAACTCGAACACATCCCCTTCGACCTCGGTTCGCTGATCGAAGACACCGCCAACCTGTTGTCACAGAACGCTGCCCCCAGCGTCGAACTGACCTGCCTGATCGACCCGGATTTCCCGGCACTGGTGCTCGGCGATCCGACCCGGGTGCGGCAGATCGTCAGTAATCTGCTGTCCAACGCGTTGAAGTTCACCCGTTTCGGACGGGTCGACGTGCGCCTGTCGACGTTCGGCGATGGCGTCAGGATCGAAGTGTGCGACACCGGCATCGGCATCCCTCAGGATGCCCAGGTCAAGATTCTCCAGCCTTTCACCCAGGCCGGCGCCGGTATTACCCGACAATTTGGCGGTACCGGGCTGGGCCTGGCCCTGACCTACAACCTTTGCGAAGCCATGCAGGGGCGCCTGACGATCAGCTCCGAGGCGGGGTTTGGCAGCCAGTTCTGCGCGGACTTGCCATTGCCCGGTCATACCCGTGCAATACCTGCTGTTTCGCTCAAGGGCAAAGTCATTGCCATCACGGCCGCCAGCAGCGGGTTGGGGGAAATGTTGAACAGCTTGTTGCCAGTCTGGGGGCTGGACTATGAACGGCGTTCCATCGATGACCCACTGCTTGGCCTGACAGCCGACGTGCTCATCACCGACTGCCCCGAATGCCTGTTCAATCTGCGCCCCAACCTCAGCGCGCCGATCCTGCTGATTACCGCGTATGGCAACTTCATGCCCGGCGAAGAGGTCAACGCCCTCGCCCCCCTGCAACAACAGGCCCGCCCCTTGGCCCGCAATACGCTGCTTCAGACGTTGCGGCGGATCCTGCAACCGCAAACCCACCCGGTCAACGAGGCCCGACTCGACACGCAATGCCCGCAACGCCGCGGGAGCGTACTATTGGTGGAAGATAATCCGGTCAACCAGTTGGTGGCCAAGGGCATGCTCGGCAAACTCGGCTGCGAGGTCACCACCGCGGCTCATGGTGGCGAGGCCCTTGACCAGCTCGAGCAACGGGAATTCGACCTGGTGCTGATGGACTGCAACATGCCGGTGATGGACGGCTATGAAGCCAGCCGGCAAATCCGCCGCAGCGGACGCTGGCCTCAACTGCCCATCGTCGCCCTGACGGCCAACGCCATGTCGGAGGAGCGCGAACGCTGTCGTGCCGCGGGCATGAGCGACTACCTGGCCAAACCCTTCCGGCGCGAAGAACTGGCCGCCCTGCTGGACCTGTGGATCCCCCCTACGACAGTGCCTTGATCTGCCCCAACAGGTGATCGAGACCATCGCGCAACTCGTTTAGACGATTCAGATCGACCCCACTGTCGCACAACAGGCGCGCCTTGAGCGGGCCGACCCGGTCGCGCAAGGCCGTGCCGGTTGGCGACAGGCTCAGGTGCACTTCACGCTCATCGCGCGCCGAACGCTGACGCTGCACCAGTTGCAGTTGTTCCAGGCGCTTGAGCAAGGGTGTCAGCGTGCCGGAATCCAGGGCCAGGCGCTCGCCCAATGCCTTGACGGTCGGTTGCTCCGGGGCCGCTTCCTGCCACTCCCACAACACCAGCATCGCCAGGTACTGAGGGTAAGTCAGGCCCAACTGATCGAGCATGGGCTTGTAGGCGCGAATCACCGCCCGGGAAGCCGCGTACAACTTGAAACACAACTGGCTGTCGAGCTTCAGGGAATCGACTGACAAGGTATTCATTTGAGCAGGGCTTCGATCTCGCGGGTCAGGTCCTGCGGCTTGGTCGCCGGAGCGAAGCGCTTGACCAGTTGCCCGTCCTTGCCGATCAGGAACTTGGTGAAGTTCCACTTGATGCCCTGGGAACCCAGCACCCCCGGTGCGCGCTTTTTCAATTGCACGAACAGCGGATGGGCATCGGCACCGTTGACATCGATCTTTTTGAACAGCGGAAAGCTGACACCGAAGTTCAGCTCGCAGAACTCGGAGATCGCTCCTTCGTTACCCGGCTCTTGCTTGCCGAACTGGTTGCAGGGAAAGCCGAGCACCACCAGGCCCTGGTCCTTGTAGGTTTGCCACAGCTCTTCCAGGCCCTTGTACTGCGGAGTGAAACCGCACTTGCTGGCGGTGTTGACCACCAGCACGGCCTTGCCGGCGAAATCCGCCAGGGTCTTTTGCTCACCCTTGATCGTGGTGCAAGGGATGCTCAGCAGGTTGTCGCTCATGTTTGAGGTTCCGAACGAATGGAAGAACCAACAAAATAGCGAGCAATTGAATTGTGTGCAATTTAAATTATCGAACGCCAATCCACTGTAGGAGCGAGCTTGCTCGCAATGGACCAGAGAACAACTCGGGGCACCAGGCTTCCCGCGTTATCGTTGACGACCATCGCGAGCAGGCTCGCTCCTACAGGGCTCGCATTACTCGCGGGGCACCAGTTCCAGGCACACCGAATTGATGCAATAGCGCAGGCCCGTCGGGGGCGGGCCGTCGGGGAACACGTGGCCAAGATGCGCGTCGCATTTGGCGCAGACCACTTCGGTGCGGATCATGCCGTGGCTGACATCGCGGATTTCGGTCATGGCGCTGTCGCCGATCGGCGCGTAGAAACTTGGCCAGCCGCAACCGGAATCGAATTTGGTGCTGGAGTCGAACAGCGGTTCGCGGCAGCAGATGCAGTGGTAGATGCCGTCGGTCTTGGTGGCGTTGTATTTGCCGGAAAACGGACGTTCGGTGCCTTTGAGGCGGCACACGTTGTACTGCTCCGGGTCGAGCATCGCCTTCCATTCTTCCAGGGTTTTTTCCAACTTTTCCATCATCACACCTCAGCGGCTGAAAAAGCCCGATCTGTACCTTTTCCACGGATCGGGCGGCACGTATGATTGCGCCTCGTCAAACGCCAGTCTGGCAGCCAGACCACGCGCATTCAAACGGAAATATGGGTGCTGCATCTCAAGGCGTCAGGCCTGTGTGAATACGCAGGATTCCCAGCACGGTTGCCCAAACGCCGTCTGGATCGTTCATTTTCGGGAACACATCGCCATGCAGGTCAGCAAATCGAACAAGCTCGCCAACGTCTGCTACGACATTCGCGGCCCGGTGCTCAAGCACGCCAAGCGCCTGGAAGAGGAAGGCCATCGCATCCTCAAGCTGAACATCGGCAACCCGGCGCCCTTTGGTTTCGAAGCACCGGATGAAATCCTCCAGGACGTGATCCGCAACCTGCCGACCGCCCAGGGCTACAGCGATTCCAAGGGCCTGTTCAGTGCGCGCAAGGCCGTCATGCAGTACTACCAGCAAAAGCAGGTGGAAGGCGTCGGCATTGAAGACATCTACCTGGGCAACGGCGTTTCCGAACTGATCGTGATGTCGATGCAGGCGCTGCTCAACAATGGCGACGAAGTGCTGGTGCCAGCGCCGGACTATCCATTGTGGACCGCAGCCGTGAGCCTGTCTGGCGGCAATCCGGTGCATTACCTGTGCGACGAGCAGGCCAACTGGTGGCCGGACCTGGCTGACATCAAGGCCAAGATCACCCCGAACACCAAGGCCCTGGTGATCATCAACCCGAATAACCCGACCGGCGCGGTGTATTCGAAGGAAGTGCTGCTGGGCATGCTGGAACTGGCCCGCCAGCACAACCTGGTGGTGTTCTCCGACGAGATCTACGACAAGATCCTCTACGACGACGCCGTGCACATCTGCACCGCCTCCCTGGCGCCGGACCTGCTGTGCCTGACCTTCAACGGTCTGTCCAAGTCCTATCGCGTGGCCGGTTTCCGTTCCGGCTGGATCGCCATTTCCGGCCCGAAACACCACGCCCAGAGCTACATCGAAGGCATCGACATGCTGGCGAACATGCGTCTGTGCGCCAACGTACCGAGCCAGCATGCGATCCAGACCGCCCTGGGTGGCTATCAGAGCATCAATGACCTGGTGCTGCCCCAGGGCCGCCTGCTGGAGCAACGCAACCGCACCTGGGAGTTGCTCAACGACATTCCGGGCGTGAGCTGCGTCAAGCCGATGGGCGCGCTGTATGCGTTCCCGCGGATCGACCCAAAGGTCTGCCCGATCCACAACGACGAAAAGTTCGTCCTCGACCTGCTGCTCTCCGAAAAGCTGCTGGTGGTTCAAGGCACCGCGTTCAACTGGCCATGGCCAGACCACTTCCGCGTCGTGACCCTGCCCCGTGTCGATGACCTGGAAATGGCCATCGGACGCATCGGCGGCTTCCTCAAGTCCTACCGCCAATAAGCGGTCCGTCACCGTGCGACGCCCCGAACGTCGCACGGTGATTCATCCGGCAACATTTGTTTGCATTGCGCCACTGGCAGTCGCTTTTTCGCTGCCGGACAGCGCCTTGCCTGCTCGTGCCTAACAAAGGCGGGGCCTTCGACATGAATTGACTGACAAACACTTCCCGCATACTTGTCGGAAATGCCCTGCAAGCAGCTAGACTGTTGCCGTAGGACACAGTTTGAAATAGTCACCCGGTTGAATACCCCGGTGCAGCACCTTATATACCCCGCAGTACGCTACATCTTTAGCTTGAGGAGATTTCTACAACCATGATGCGCATCCTGCTGTTCTTGGCCACTAACCTGGCGGTCGTGCTGATTGCCAGCATCACCCTGAGCCTTTTCGGCTTCAACGGGTTCATGGCGGCCAATGGGGTTGATCTCAACCTCAATCAGCTGCTGATTTTCTGTGCGGTCTTTGGTTTCGCAGGTTCGCTGTTCTCGCTGTTCATCTCCAAGTGGATGGCGAAGATGAGCACCAGCACCCAGATCATCACCCAGCCACGCACCCGTCACGAGCAATGGCTTCTGCAAACCGTCGAGCAACTGTCCCGCGAAGCCGGGATCAAGATGCCCGAAGTCGGTATCTTCCCGGCCTACGAGGCGAACGCCTTCGCCACTGGCTGGAACAAGAACGACGCATTGGTCGCGGTCAGCCAGGGTTTGCTCGAGCGTTTCTCGCCGGATGAAGTGAAAGCCGTACTGGCCCACGAAATCGGCCACGTTGCCAACGGCGACATGGTTACCCTGGCGCTGATCCAGGGCGTGGTAAACACCTTCGTGATGTTCTTCGCACGGATCATCGGCAATTTCGTCGACAAGGTGATCTTCAAGAACGAAGAAGGCCAGGGCATCGCCTACTATGTGGCGACCATCTTCGCCGAACTGGTTTTGGGCATCCTGGCCAGCGCCATCGTCATGTGGTTCTCGCGCAAGCGCGAATTCCGTGCCGACGAAGCCGGTGCAAACCTGGCCGGCACCGCCGCGATGATTGGTGCCCTGCAACGCCTGCGGGCGGAACAAGGGCTGCCGGTGCACATGCCCGACACCCTGAACGCCTTCGGCATCAACGGTGGCATCAAGCAAGGGTTCGCTCGCATGTTCATGAGCCACCCGCCGCTGGAAGAGCGTATTGATGCGCTGGCTCGTCGTCGCGGCTAAGAGACTTCACGGCAAAAATGAAAAGGCCCGCAGCGATGCGGGCCTTTTTTTGTCTGCTAATTATTGGTGTGTGTGAGGGCCTCATCGCGAGCAGGCTCACTCCTACAGGTGATTTGTGAACGATGCAGACCCCTTGTAGGAGTGAGCCTGCTCGCGATGAGGCCAGAACTGTCGCTACAAATTACCGCGTGGAAACCCGATACACCCGCTCCTCCAGCCGCGTAACACCCGCCTCCAGGAATTTCCCGCTCTCGCTCAACACATCCTGATCTTCCAGGATCTTCAGCGCCCATGAGTCCCCGAACAACCGCAGCACCTCATCATCGAGTACAGCAAACGGCGGGCCGGGCATTTGCGCCTGGTCATAGTCCAGGGTAATCAGCAGTCCAAGGGATTCCTTCGGCAGTATCCGCTTCAAATGGGCGGCATAGCGCTCTCGCATTTCCGCCGGCAGTGCGATCAACGCCGCGCGATCATAAAGCGCGGAGCAATCGGCAACATCACCTGCCGTCAGCTCGAAGAAATCGCCGCACCACAGCTCAATGGAGCCTGCCCGATAGACCTTGAACGGCCCCTGCTCGCTGACGGCTGGATCAAAGCCATGTTCGCTGAAAAACTCCTCGACGGCTTTTTCCGACAGTTCGACTCCCAGGACCTCATGGCCTTGATGGGCGAGCCAGAGCAAATCCAGGCTTTTTCCACATAACGGCACCAACACGCGCGCGCCTTCTTCAAGGCTTAACGCTGGCCAGAACCGTTTCAGATGAGGGTTCACCTGCGGCAGGTGAAAGCCGATCTGGTTCGCCGCCCATTTCTTGTGCCAAAACTCCGGCTGCATAAATAACCCCGAAAATTCGATCAAAACACCCTAAAACTTATATTAGATTTAGATTAATGATCTGACTGAAGATGTTGCATCTTAACTCTCAGGAGCTCATTCATGTTCCCCAGCCTGTACATATCCCACGGCTCCCCCATGCTCGCCCTGGAACCCGGTGCCAGCGGGCCGGCACTCGCTCGCCTGGCGGCCGAAATACCGAAGCCCAAAGCCATCGTGATTGTTTCTGCACACTGGGAAAGCAATGAGTTGCTGGTCAGCGGTAACCCGCAACCGGAAACCTGGCATGACTTCGGCGGCTTCCCCAAAGCCCTGTTCGAAGTCCAGTACCCGGCTCCCGGCGACCCACGACTCGCCGCAGAGGTTGCCGAGTTACTGAAAACCGCTGGTTTTCCTGCACGTATCGACAGCAATCGGCCTTTCGATCATGGTGTCTGGGTGCCTTTATCGCTGATGTACCCGCAGGCAGACATCCCGATTGTCCAGGTTTCGCTGCCCACCCGTGGCGGCCCCGCCCTGCAGACCCGCGTCGGCCACGCGCTGGCCAGCTTGCGCGAGCACGGCGTGCTGCTGATCGGTTCCGGCAGCATCACTCACAACCTGCGGGAACTGGACTGGCATGCCGGCCCCGAGAGCGTTGAACCCTGGGCTCTGGCATTTCGCGACTGGATGATCGAGAAACTCGCCGCGAACGATGAAGCCGCGCTGCATGACTATCGCGCGCAGGCGCCGAACGCTGTACGCAATCATCCGAGTGATGAGCACTTGTTGCCGTTGTACTTTGCCCGGGCCGCGGGCGGGCAGTTCGGGGTTGCCCACCTGGGGTTCACCATGGGCGCGCTAGGGATGGACATCTACCGCTTCGGTTAACCCAAGAACCGAGTCGCCCCCATCGCGAGCAGGCTCGCACACAGGGGGGGATCGCATTCCAATGTGGGAGCGAGCCTGCTCGCGATGGCTGCAACACCATTCGAACGCCGAACACAAATCAACAGACAAAAAAAATCCCCGAACCAGTCGGGGATTTTTTATGTTCGATCAATCAGCTCGAGAGCGGATCAATCTTCGCGGTAGCGACGCAGCTTCAACTGCTTGCCGGCAACGCGAGTGTCCTTCAGCTTGGTCAGCAACTTTTCAAGACCATCTTCCGGCAGTTCGACGAGGCTGAAGCTGTCACGCACCTGGATGCGACCGATCGCTTCACGCGCCAGACCACCTTCGTTGAGGATGGCACCCAGCAGGTTCTTGGCGGCGATACCGTCACGCGCACCCAGCGCGGTACGGCAACGTGCACGGCCTTCGCCCAGCGGCATTGGAGCACGACGCTCGCGGTCACCACGCTCAGGACGATCACCGGAACGCTCTGGACGATCGCCACGCGGTGCGTTGTTCGGCACCAGTGGACGTTCTTTCTCGATAGCGGCCAGGTTCAGCGCTTGACCGTTGGTTGCCTTGCGCAGCAGGGCAGCAGCCAGGGCACGCGGGCTGCAACCGATGTCGGCGGTCAGACGATCGAGCAGATCACCGTGAGTCGATTCGGCCTCGGCCACCAGCGGCGACAGGCTGTTGGTCAGTTTCTTGATGCGCGCATCCAGAACGGCTTGAGCGTCCGGCAGGCGAACTTCAGCAACCTTTTGACCGGTTACACGCTCGATCACTTGCAGCATGCGGCGCTCACGAGGAGTCACCAGCAGCAGTGCACGACCTTCGCGACCGGCACGGCCGGTACGGCCGATACGGTGAACGTAGGACTCTGGGTCGTACGGCATGTCAACGTTGAACACGTGAGTGATGCGCGGAACGTCCAGGCCACGAGCGGCAACGTCGGTCGCCACAACGATGTCCAGACGGCCATCCTTGAGGGAATCGATCACGCGCTCACGCTGGTTCTGGGCGATGTCACCATTCAGCGCAGCGGCTTTGTAGCCTTTGGCTTCCAGGGCACTGGCCAGATCCAGGGTCGCTTGCTTGGTGCGCACGAACATGATCAGGGCGTCGAAATCTTCCACTTCCAGCAAGCTGAGAACGGCCGAAGTCTTCTGGTCAGCATGAACCAGCAGGTGAGCCTGCTCGATCGCGGTAACGGTCTGGGTCTTGCTCTGAATCTTGACGTGCTTCGGATCGCGCAGGTGGCGTTCGGCGATGGCACGGATCGATTGAGGCAAGGTTGCCGAGAACAGTACGGTCTGACGGGTTTCCGGCATGGCCTTGAAGATGACTTCCAGGTCGTCCATGAAGCCCAGCTTGAGCATTTCGTCGGCTTCGTCGAGAACCAGGTGGTTCACGGTCGCCAGTACTTTTTCGTCGCGACGCAGGTGGTCGCACAGACGGCCCGGAGTGGCGACAACAATTTGTGCGCCATTACGGATTGCTTTCAATTGTGGGCCCATCGGCGCGCCGCCGTAGACAGCCACAACAGTCACGCCCGGCATTTGCTTGGCGTAGGTTTCGAAAGCGGTTGCAACTTGTAGCGCCAACTCACGAGTTGGGGCCAGGATCAGAGCTTGCGGCTCGCGCTTGGACGGATCAATGCGGTGCAGAATTGGCAGGGCAAAGGCAGCGGTTTTACCGGTACCGGTTTGCGCCTGACCAATCATATCGTGACCGGCGAGAATGATCGGGATCGACTGCTGCTGAATGGCCGAAGGCTCTTCATAGCCGGTAGCGACTACTGCAGCGACAATATTTGGATGAAGTTCAAGAGCGGCGAAGCCGCCGATTTCCTGGGTCATGGGTCTGCCTCTAAGTGCATCCGCAAAGACCCATGCTCCAAAGCTGCACATGCCGTGTTGAGACTCAAGAGTCGCCCTGGCAGCTTTGTCGGCGGGGATTTGCGAAAACGAATGAATGAAAAGAATCGTCAAGGAAGAGTCCGCTGGGCGGACGTGCAGCCGAAGCTGGCTTCGGGGAATTGCGCTACCTAAACGCGGCCCGGTTAAAGGCCGGCGCGCACTATACCGGAATTCGCCCAAAAAGGGAGCTTTTTTTATCGGAAATCCACCGAATACACCGTTGTGTAACAGGCTTTGCGAATAATCGGTCAGCCGTCTATTTTTCAAAGGCCCGGCCTTGCGGGTGATGGCGCTAAAACGGTTCACCCTTTGCCGTGCAGACCGCCGGTCTGGCACGCCTTTCCCACCCTGAGGATCGCTCCATGAATCAGCCCTGCCCCAGTCGAGTCAGCCGCGAACGGCATGGTCATGTATTCCTGATCGGTCTGGATCGGGTGGCCAAGCGCAACGCCTTCGATCTCGACCTGCTCAACGCGTTGAGCCTGGCCTATGGCGAGTTCGAAGCCGACAGCGAGGCGCGGGTGGCGGTGGTGTTCGCTCACGGCGAGCACTTCACCGCCGGGCTCGACCTGGTCAATGCCAGCGTCTCACTGGCAGATGGCTGGCAGGTTCCGCCCGGCGGCTGTGATCCGTGGGGGGTGTTCGCAGGCCCCAGGGTCAGCAAACCGGTGATCGTCGCCGCCCAAGGCTACTGCCTGACCATCGGCATCGAATTGATGCTGGCCGCCGACATCAATCTGTGCGCCAGTAACACCCGGTTCGCGCAGATGGAAGTGCAACGCGGGCTCTTCCCGTTCGGCGGCGCCACCCTGCGCCTGCATCAGGTATCCGGTTGGGGCAATGCCATGCGCTGGTTACTGACCGGTGATGAATTCGACGCCCGTGATGCCTTGCACCTGGGATTGGTGCAGGAAGTCATGGCCAGTGAAGACTTGCTGCCCCGGGCGATTGAACTGGCCGAGCGGATCGCCCGCCAGGCACCGCTTGGGGTGCAGGCGACGCTGATGTCTGCGCGACAGGCCCGGTATGAAGGGGAAATCGCGGCGGCACAGGCGTTGCCTCTGATGGTCAAGAAGTTGATGGCCAGCGAGGACGTCAAGGAAGGTGTGCGGTCGATGGTGGAGCGGCGGCCTGGAGTGTTCAAAGGACTTTAGCCTTGTATTGCCAGTTGGAAAGCTATCGCGAGCAAGCTCGCTCCCACAGGGGATCGCAGTCAAATGTGGGAGCGAGTTCACTCGCGGTGACGCCTTCACAGACAACTCATGTCGCCGGGCGAATGCACTTGATCAACGAGTCCAGCGAATACCCCAACCGCGGCGCCAGCGCTTCGGCGCGGGCGATCAGGCCGTCCATGTCCAGTTCCTGATCCAGCTCCGACGGCACGATCAGAATCACGTTGCCCTCCTTCACCGGCAGCTCCCAGTAATGTCGGTGGTACAAACCGCGCAACAAGGCGGCGCCCAGGGGTTTGCCATCGTCGGTAGCCCACTGATTGATGATCAGCCAGCCCCCCGGATTCAATCGCTTCTGGCAGTTTTCCAGGAAACTCCAGGCCAGATGCCCGACGCCCGGGCCGACATCGGTATAAAGGTCGACGAAAATCAGGTCCGCCGGCTCAGCGGTGTCCAGCAGCTCCAGCGCATCGCCAACGCGGATGTACAGGCGCGGATCGTCATCCAGCCCCAGATATTCAATGGCCAGGCGCGGTACGTCCGGGCGCAACTCGATGGCCTCGACATCTTCCAGCGGCAGGAACTTGAGGCAGGCCTGGGTCAGCGTACCGGCACCGAGGCCGAGGAACAGCGCGCTTTCCGGCTGCTCATGGCACAGCGCGCCGATCAGCATCGCCCGGGTGTAGTCGTACTCGAGCCAGCTCGGATCCGCCGTGAACACGCAGCTTTGCTCGATGGCATCACCGAACTCGAGAAAACGGTAATCGGCCACTTCCAGTACACGAATCACGCCGAACTCGTCCTGTACCTCGGCGAGCAGATGCTCGACGCGCTCCTCAGTCATTTCATCTCCTGATCGTCACCGGGGCCGGCAACGCAATAACACCGCGTGTAGAGAGCGGCAAAGGCGAGATTGTCGGCGAAGCGACGGGAACAGGTCACGCACTAATTTGCTGATAACATGGACGTCCGAGCGAAAACACTAGAGACCGTGATGAGCCAACCATGGAGCCCTGACAGCTGGCGCGCCCTGCCGATCCAGCAACAACCCCGATACCCCGATGCCGCGCATTTGCAGCGGGTCGAGCAGACCCTGGCCAGCTATCCGCCGCTGGTGTTTGCCGGCGAAGCCCGGGAGTTGCGCCGTCAGTTTGCCGAGGTGACCCAGGGCCGCGCGTTTCTGTTGCAGGGTGGCGACTGCGCGGAAAGCTTCGCCGAATTCTCCGCGGCGAAAATCCGCGACACCTTCAAGGTGTTGTTGCAGATGGCGATCGTGATGACCTTTGCCGCCGGCTGTCCGGTGGTCAAGGTCGGGCGCATGGCCGGGCAGTTCGCCAAACCCCGTTCGGCCAATGACGAAACCATCGATGGCGTGACCCTGCCCGCCTACCGTGGCGACATCGTCAACGGCATCGGTTTCGACGAAAAAAGCCGCGTGCCAGACCCGGAACGCCTGCTGCAGTCCTATCACCAGTCCACCGCCACCCTGAACCTGTTGCGCGCATTCGCCCAGGGCGGTTTTGCCGATCTGCATCAGGTGCACAAGTGGAACCTGGACTTCATCGCCAACTCGGCACTGGCGGAAAAGTACAGCCACCTGGCCGACCGCATCGATGAAACCCTGGCGTTCATGCGCGCCTGCGGCATGGACAGTTCGCCGCAGTTGCGCGAAACCAGTTTCTTCACCGCCCACGAAGCGTTGCTGCTGAACTACGAAGAAGCTTTCGTGCGTCGCGACAGCCTGACCAACGATTACTACGACTGCTCGGCTCACATGCTGTGGATCGGTGATCGCACCCGCCAGCTCGACGGTGCCCACGTCGAATTCCTGCGCGGGGTGAACAACCCGATCGGGGTCAAGGTCGGCCCGAGCATGAACCCCGACGACCTGATTCGCTTGATCGACGTGCTCAACCCGGACAACGATCCGGGCCGCCTGAACCTGATCGCGCGGATGGGCGCGAACAAGGTCGGCGATCACTTGCCGCAGCTGATCCGCGCCGTCCAGCGTGAAGGCAAGCAGGTGCTGTGGAGTTCCGACCCGATGCACGGCAACACCATCAAGGCCAGCAGCGGCTACAAGACCCGCGACTTCGCGCAGATCCTTGGGGAGGTGAAGCAGTTCTTCCAGGTGCACGAAGCCGAAGGCAGTTATGCCGGGGGGATCCATATCGAAATGACCGGGCAGAACGTGACCGAGTGTATCGGTGGTGCGCGGCCGATCACCGAGGATGGCTTGTCGGATCGCTACCACACCCATTGCGACCCACGGATGAATGCCGATCAGTCGCTGGAGCTGGCGTTTTTGATTGCTGAGACCTTGAAGCAAGTCCGGCGTTAAATCGCGTCACCCCTATCGCTAGCAGGTTAGCTCCCACATGGGTTTTGTGGACGACACAGATCCAGTGTGGGAGCCAGCCTGCTGGCGATCAGGCCAGATCAGTCACCACCGATTTGGGACAATGCCACCCGCAAACGATCCGCACTCGCCCGCGGGCAATTCAACTGAACCTGTGCCAGCCCCAGCCAACCCGCCATCTGCCGCAGGTTGACCGCCAGCGCCGCCATCCCCTCGTCATCCAGCCCCGGCTCTTCCTCGTGCACCGCATGCACCGCCAAACGGCCAGCCACCCGTTCGGCGCGCAGGTCCACCCGTGCGGCAATCCGTTCGTTGTGCAAAAACGGCAGGACGTAATAGCCATACACCCGTTTGTCCTGTGGCGTGTAGATCTCCAGCCGATAGCGAAAATCAAACAACCGCTCGGTCCGGCTGCGCTCCCAGATCAGCGAATCGAACGGTGAAAGCAAGGCACTGGCGGTGACTTTGCGCGGCACTTTTGGCTCGGGCAGGCAATAGGCCGGTTGTCGCCAGCCCTGGACTTCGCAGATCAGCAATTCACCAGCCTCGACCAACTCGGCCAAATGTGGGCGACTGTCCGCAGGGTTCAAGCGGAAATAGTCACGCAAGTCCTTCTCCGTACCGACCCCCAATGCCGTTGCCGCATGCCGCAACAGGCCGCGCTGAGCGTCGTCTTCACTCAGAACGGGGTGCGCAAGAACTGCCCGGGGAATCACCCGCTCCGGCAGATCGTAGAGCCTTTCGAATCCGCGCCGTCCGGCAACGGTCACTTCACCGGCCGCGAACAACCATTCCAGCGCATGCTTTTCCGCGCTCCAGTCCCACCAGGGGCTGGCCCGTTCCTGACGGGTCGACAGACTTCCGGCACTCAACGCGCCCTGCTCCTCGACCGAAGCCAGCACCCGGCGAATGGTGTCTTGCTGTTCACGGCCAAAACGCGCCAGTTGCTCATAAATGTCTTCGCCACGGCTCGCACGCTGCATGCGCCAACGCATCAACGGGTACATGGAAAGTGGCAATAACGAGGCTTCATGGCCCCAATACTCGAACAACGTACGGCGCCGGCCCTGACTCCAGGCAGCCTGGTCGAGCAAATCGGAGGAATAATTGCCGAGGCGGGAAAACAGCGGAAGATAGTGCGAACGCACCACTGCATTGACCGAATCGATCTGCAGAACGCCCAGCCGTTCGATCAGCCGATTGAGCGCAATAGCCTTGATCGCCGCTGGCGGCGACCGCCCGCTGAACCCTTGGGCGGCCAGCGCCAGACGCCGAGCCTGTTTGAGGGTAAAGGACAACGTTGCGGGCATGAGCGTCTCCTTGTCTGCTCGCAACCTACCTCACCGGTAAGGGGTTTGTGTAGCGTGGCATTCATCATTTATGCATCGGATCATTCCAGAACGGTTTGATCGACTCGTTCTCCACATCCGCACGGCTCATGCCGATGTCCTTGAGTGCTTCGTCGCTCAAGCTCGCCAGCAGTTCGCGCTCGCGATGCAGTTCGTACCAGCGGCCGACCTTGTGCAGCAGATCGGATATCACGTGAATCGAGTGTTTTTCTGATCCGTGGAACTCGTGTTGACCTTTCATCTTGTTGCCCTCCGTTTGGATGGCTCCAGTCTCGCGCCGGGTCTAAGATCAATCCAACGAATGTTTCTGATGTCACATATCTCGGAGATTGATGGATGTCCGCCTACCCGAGTATCGATACCGAAGTGCTGCGCACCTTCGTCGCCATCGCCGACCAGGGCGGCTTTACCCGCGCCGGCGAAATGGTCAACCGCACCCAGTCAGCCGTCAGCATGCAGATGAAACGCCTGGAAGAAGATGTGCTGCAGCGCCAGTTGTTCCAGCGAGACGGGCGGCAAGTGCGGCTGACAGCCGAAGGCCAGGTGTTGCTGGGCTATGCGCGGCGCATCCTCAAGTTGCACAGTGAGGTGTTCAATACCTTGCGTGAGCCCGACATGGTTGGCACGGTGCGCATCGGCACGCCGGATGATTATGTGATGCGATTCCTCCCGGGGATTCTGCGCCGGTTTGCCCAGTCTTACCCGCTGATTCAGATAGAAGTGCACTGCGAATCATCAAAACAACTGTTGATGCGCCAGGACCTGGACCTGTCCATCGTTACTCGCGAACCGGGCAGCGAAATCGGCCAGTTGTTGCGCAAGGAACGTTTTGTCTGGGCCGAGGCGCAATGCTACAGCGCTCATGAGCAGACGCCGCTGCCACTGGCGATGTTCAACAGTGATTGTTTCTGCCGTCTGTGGGCCTGCAACGCCCTGGACGCCCGGGGGCGCGATTACCGGGTGGCGTACAACAGCGACAGCCTGTCGGCGATCATGGCGGTGGTCAGCGCCGGCCTGGCCGTCACGGCGCAGCTTGAAAGCCTGATCACCGCGGACATGCGCATCCTCGGTGAGGCCCAGGACCTGCCGCTGCTGCCCGAGGCCAGCATCATGCTCGTGCGCAACCTGCATAACCCGTCACCCATCACCGAGTGCCTGGCCGAGCACATCGTCGAAGGCTTCAAACTTTGAAGGCGAGCATCACCGCACAGAACACCAGAAACCCGCAAAACAGCCCGCGCAGCAGCCGCTCCGGCAAAGCGTGGGCAATCTTTACGCCCCAACTGATGCTCATCAGCCCGCCGACCGCCAAGGGTAAGCCGATCACCCAACTGACCTGATGGTGCGCGGCGTAAGTCACCAACGTCACTCCCGTACTCGGCAAGGCCAGCGCCAACGACAACCCCTGCGCAACCACCTGGCTGGTGCCGAACAGACTGGTCAGCACCGGTGTCGCCACCACCGCGCCCCCCACGCCGAACAACCCGCCCATCGTACCGGATGCGGCGCCAAGCAGGCCCAGCCAGGGCCATGAGTAGTTCATCTGCGAAGCTGGCTGGGCGCTGGCGGCGAACATGCGAACGAGGTTGTACGCCGACAGAGCGATCAGAAACGCGACAAAGCCTATGCGCATGGTTTGCGCATCAATGCCCACCGCCCAGATCGATCCGAGCCAGGCGAAGCAGAACCCCATGATGGCCAGCGGTAATGCGTGGCGCAGTTCGATCCGGTTGCGCTGATGATAGCGCCACAGCGCCAGCATCACGTTCGGCACCACCATCACCAGCGCTGTGCCTTGGGCAATCTGCTGATCGAGCCCGAACAGCACGCCCAGCAGCGGAATGGCGATCAGGCCGCCGCCGATGCCAAACAACCCGCCGAGCGTGCCCAACGCAGCGCCGAACATCAGATACATCAAGAACTCAATCACAGCCTTTCCCCGTTGCCGTCAGGCCTTTGATCCTACGCAGTTGCTTCTGGCGCGGAAACGCACAGCATCGCACAATGGCTGTGCCAAATTCGCACAAGCGCAAACCTGCCATGAACCCCAATCAACTGACCGACCAACTGGCCTTGTTCCTCGACGTACTGGAAACCGGCAGTTTTTCCGCCGCCTCGCGCCGTCATCCGCTGACCCCTTCGGCCGTGGCACGGCGTATCGACAGCCTGGAAAGCGCGGTCGGCAGTCAGTTGTTCCTGCGCAGCACTCATGCGGTACGCGCCACCCCGGCGGGACTGGCCTTTGCCGAGCGCGCACGGCGGATTGTCGCCGAGTTGCGCCTGGCCCGGGCCGAGGCCGTGTCCCTGAGCTGCGCGCCAGAAGGCCTGATTCGTATCGATGCGCCGACAGCCTTTGGTCGGCGGCACCTGGCACCGGTAATTGCCGACTTCCTGATGCTCTACCCCGGGCTCGATGTGCAGTTGCACTTGATCGACAGCTTCGTCGACATGCAGGGCCTGAACCTCGGCAAGGTCGATCTGGTGTTGCGCGCCGGGCAATTGGCTGACACCCGGCTGGTGGCCACACCACTGGCGAGCATCGTGCGTATCGCCTGCGCCAGCCCTGATTATTTGCGGCGTCGCGGCGTGCCGATCGAGCCGTCACGGCTGATGGAACACGACGGACTCGACTGGGATGGCCTGGCCCCGCCCTTCGCCTGGCGTTTCGAGCGCGACGGGCAAATGCAGTTGCACCGGCCGGCACGGATCCGCATGAGCGCCAACAATGCCGAGGCACTGGTGTGCGGCGCATTGGCCGGACTGGGTATCGCGCATCTGCCGACCTGGCTGGCCAGCGAGTACCTGCTGCGGGGTGAGTTGCTGCCGCTGTTCTGCGACAGCGGCCTGCCGAAACCGGAAAGCGCCGGCATCTACGCCTTGCGCCTGGAACAGCAGCCCAACTCCCGCAGTCGTTTGTTGCTGGAGTACCTGAAAACCCGCTTCAGCCCGATTCCGCCCTGGGATCTGGTGCTGCAAACCCATCTGCAACGGCACTGATCAGAATTATCTGGCGCATTAAAGATTCGCCCGCTAGATTCTTGAGATCACAGATCAAGGCTTCGACATGACCACCGAGCGCAACACTCCGGACAACTGCGACAACCTGCTGCTGGACAATCAGGCCTGCTTCGCCCTGCATTCCACATCGCTGATGATGACCAAGGTCTACAAACCCTTGCTGCAAGCGCTGGGCCTGACCTACCCGCAATACCTGGCGATGATGGTGCTGTGGGAAAGGGACGGTTTGACCGTAGGTGAAATCAGCACGCGGTTGCTGACCGATCCTGGCTCGTTGACGCCACTGCTCAAGCGCCTGGAAGCCGAAGGCCTGCTCAGCCGGACCCGCAGCCGCGAAGATGAGCGGGTGGTGATCGTCGAACTTACCGAACAGGGCCGGGCCTTGCGCGACAAGGCCCGTGATGTTCCCCAGTGCATCCTTGGTGCCAGCGGGATGACCGTGGAGCGCCTGCAAAAGCTGCAAGCGGAGCTGCAGGAGCTGCGTCGCCACCTGCAAGACAGCCTCTAATTTCAAGGCCAGCACAGCCCCCTGTGGGAGCGAGCCTGCTCGCGATTGCGTTGTGACATTCAGCCTCTACGTTGACTGACACACCGTAATCGCGAGCAGGCTCGCTCCCACATTTGTTTTGCGCCAGGCCGAAAAATAGGGCTCACCACCTGTTTCTGAAAAAAATCCTTGCTGAAAAAATCCTCCTCGATAGCTCTAGCTCAACACTTCCAACCCAAACCGCCCCACAGCCTTTCGTTTTTTTCAAATGTCTTTGAAAATTTATATTGCGCACTAAACATTTGCGCGATACATTCATCTCGCACTTACTTAGCGCGCAAACATTTAGCGCAAAACAAACCAAATCCCAAACGAGGCTTTCACCATGCAAACTCTCTATACCGCAATCGCAACTTCCACCGGTGGCCGTGACGGTCGTGCGGTTTCCAGCGATAACATCCTCGACGTCAAGCTCGCCACGCCGAAAGAACTCGGCGGTGCCGGCGGCGCGGCCACCAACCCTGAGCAACTGTTCGCCGCCGGCTACTCCGCCTGCTTCATCGGTGCCCTGAAATTCGTGGCCAGCCAGACCAGGCGCAGCATCCCGAACGACGCTTCGATCACCGCCCACGTCGGCATCGGCCAGATCCCCGGCGGCTTCGGCCTGGACATTGACCTGCACATCAGCTTGCCGGGTCTTGAACAGACCGATGCACAGGCACTGGTCGATGCGGCCCACCAGGTCTGCCCGTACTCCAACGCCACCCGTGGCAACGTCGATGTGCGTCTGCACGTAACCGTCTAAGCGTTGACTACCCAGGCCCGAACAGGAAATGAACATGAACACTTTCAGCAAAGTCTTGACCGGCACCCTTCTCGCCCTGTCCATCAGCAACGCGTTCGCAGGTACCGGGGTTGAACACAACACCCAGGCATTCCTCGACGCTCTGAACGCCGGCACCGGCAAGCCGATGGAACAAATGACACCCGCCGAAGCCCGCGCCGTGCTGGTGGGCGCCCAAGCCGGGGTGAAGCTGACGCTGCCAAAAGCCGATGTCAGCCAGAAGACCATTCAAGTCGACGGCCAACCGATCAGCCTGACCATCGTCCGGCCAGCCGGGGTCAAGGGCGAGTTGCCGGTGTTCATGTTCTTCCACGGCGGTGGCTGGGTGCTGGGGGACTTCCCGACCCACGAGCGGCTGGTGCGTGACCTGGTGACGGGCTCGGGTGCAGCGGCGGTGTTCGTGAACTACACGCCGTCACCGGAAGCGCATTACCCGGTGGCGATCAACCAGGCTTACGCCGCGACCCGATGGGTGGCCGAGCACGGTAAAGAGATCAACGTCGATGGCCAGCGCCTGGCGGTAGCCGGCAACAGCGTCGGCGGCAACATGGCGGCTGTGGTTGCGCTGATGGCCAAGGACAAGGGCACACCGGCGATCAGGTTCCAGGTGCTGTTGTGGCCGGTGACTGATGCCAACTTCGAAACGGCGTCCTACAACCAGTTTGCCGAGGGGCACTTCCTCACCAAAAATATGATGAAGTGGTTCTGGGACAACTACACCACCGACGCCAAACAACGGAACGAGATCTACGCCTCACCACTGCGCGCAACCACCGCTCAGTTGAAAGGACTGCCTCCAGCGCTGGTGCAGACCGCCGGAGCCGACGTGTTGCGCGACGAAGGCGAAGCCTACGCCCGCAAACTGGACGAGGCCGGTGTGCCGGTGACCTCGGTTCGCTACAACGGCCTGATCCACGACTACGGTTTGCTCAACGTGGTAAGCCAGGTGCCAGCGGTGCGTTCGGCGATGCTGCAGGCGTCTGAAGAACTGAAACAACACTTGAAATAACACCGCCCAACTGTAGGAGCGAGCCTGCTCGCGATGGACGCCCAGACAACGCGGGCATTCAGGAAGCCCGCGTTATCGTTAACGCCCATCGCGAGCAGGCTCGCTCCTACAGGAGAACTGGATGTTACATCCAGGCACAAAAAAGCCCGACTCAATGGTCGGGCTTTTTCATTCCTCAAGCGGTGCTTATTTGGCACGGCCTTTGTAGGAACCGCCTTCGCGGGTATCGATCTCGATCTTGTCACCGATTTCGATGAAATCAGCAACTTGCAGCTCAGTACCGTTGCTCAGCTTGGCAGGCTTCATCACCTTGCCGGAAGTGTCGCCGCGAGCCGAACCTTCGGTGTAGTCAACTACGCGCACGATGGTGGTCGGCAGTTCTACGGAAACCAGACGCTCTTCGAAGAAGATCGCTTCGCAAACATCGGTCATGCCTTCTTCAACGAAAGGCAGAACGGCTTCGATGTCTTCAGCGTTCAGCTCGTACATGGTGTAGTCGGTGGTGTCCATGAACGTGTAGGTGTCGCCGCTGATGAAGGACAGGGTCGCTTCTTTGCGGTCGAGGATTACGTCGTCCAGTTTGTCGTCGGCGCTGTAAACGATCTCGGTCTTGTAACCGGTCAGCAGGTTCTTCAGCTTGGTCTTCATGATCGCGCTGTTACGACCGGACTTGGTGAATTCAGCTTTCTGAACCAGCCAAGGATCGTTTTCGAGACGAATCACGGTCCCGGGTTTCAGTTCTTTACCAGTTTTCATTGCGAATATCCGAATTTGGATGGGATTTACAAAAATCTAGGCCGCGTATCATATCCAATTTCCATAAAACTGTACCAGCGCCGTGGCAAGATCGGCCCGCAAGGCCTGTTCCTGACACCACGCCTCGGCGTGTTTTTCCAGCTCTGGCCAGTGTTTACGGGTGAATTGCCAGTGGTCGGCTATTTTTTCACCAGCGTTCCACGCGCGCCAGAGACCGCTGATCGCCTCCCGCGCAGGATCAGAAAGCCCTTTTATATAGACTTCGAGGAAGGCCTCGAGTTTGTCCAGATGGATATCTTCTTCCTGCCGGTAGATGTGCCAGAGAAATGGCCGGCCGGCCCATTGGGCGCGCACAAAGGAGTCTTCGCCGCGCACGGCATTGAAATCGCAACACCACAGCAACAAGTCGTACTGGTCCTGGCGGACGAATGGCAGCACTTGCACAGTCAAGGCATCACGCACATGCACGGCACCGGCCGCCAAACCCTCCACACCGAGCCAACGCTCGACGTCGCCGAGAATCCGCCCTTCCGGCACCAGCAGATGAGTGGCCGTAGAATCGCCAGCCATCGCATCGAGCCAACTGGCCAGCCCGGTGTTTTCGTAGGCAAACAATGAGATCAACTGCGCACCGGGAGCACGATCAATCCCCAAACCGTGCAGGAATTCTCTTTGTGCCTGTGGGTTTTGCTGAAATTGCCGACGACGCTCAAGCAACCCGCGCTCACGTAACAACCCGCCAGTGCCCTTCTGGAACCCCGGAAAGAAAAAGAACTTCTGCACGTTTTTGTACTTCACCGAGGGCAAACCGTGGCAGCCGATCACCCAGTCCTCGGCACTCAGGTAGTCGAGGTTCATCCACAGCGGCGGCTTGTCCCGTTCGACCATGGCGTCCATATAGGCGCTCGGCAATTGACAGGCAAAGGCAGCAATCACCACATCGGCGGCTTCGGTCGGCTGCCACTCGGCGGGCCATTGGCGCACTTCGACGTCGTGCTGCCACTGCCGCGCAGCATGGATGTCGATTTCCGGGCACAGGCGCTCGAACGCTCGCAGGTCATCGACCCATAGACGCACCGCCAGCCCATGTTCGGCCACCAGTTGCCGGGCCAGTCGCCAGGTCACGCCGATGTCGCCGAAGTTGTCGACCACGGTGCAAAAAATATCCCAGCGGGTTTTCATTTCAGGCATTCCAGGCTCCCGTTGGCAAAGGCGCCGATTGTCCGCATAAATTACCCCGTGCAGAAGAGCCGACGGCGATTATTCTTCATGCGACAATCGCCACTCGCCAGTGACCTTTCGCCAGGAGGCAACCATGCCCCACCGCCCCACTCAGCGCCGATCCTTCCCGATCAGCCTCAACGCCCTGCAACTGACCGGCAGCATCGCCCTCGGCATGTGGCTGGGGTTCATTGCCATCGTGCTGACCTGCTGGCTCGCTTCGCGCCTGCTTTTCAGCGAACAACTGGCACCCGTGGCGGCAGCAGTGGAGCAACTGGCCAAACCGCCGATGGAGGCTCAACCGATACCGAGCATTCCGCCACAAAGCCCATTGTTCGAGCAATATGAAGAAAACCTGCGCAAGAACGAGCAGCAGCAACGGCTCGATCAGGCGCGCGGCAGCAGTCGCAACCTGTCCAATCCAAGCTGTCAGTTCTGGTTGCAACAGGACCAGACTGCACCCAGCGAAAAAAGCCGCGCCAACGTCCTGCAATTCTGCGATTGATCATGAATAAGCAAACCGTCCACCAACTGATTCTCGACAAGCTGCGGATCGATCTCGACATCGCCGAACGGGCCGCGCAGACCGCCTACGAAACGGCGACCCACGAAGAAAACATCGCCGAGAACAAGTACGACACCCTGGGGCTGGAAGCATCCTATCTCGCGGCCGGGCAGGCCAGGCGGGTCGAGGAAATTCGCCAGTCACTGAGCCTCTGCCAGAACCTGGCCCCGCGTCCGTATGACGATCAGCGGGGCATCGAAGTGGGCGCGCTGCTCGGGCTCGAGGACGAAAAGGGGCGCGAACAATGGCTGTTTCTGGCCCCCGACGCCGCCGGCCTGAAGGTCGATCTGGTGGGGCAACTGATTACCGTCATCACCCCGCGCTCACCGCTGGGCAAAAGCCTGCTGGGCAAGTTCGAGGGCGATGAGGTGGAGATCATGGTGGCGGGCGCTCGGCAACAGTTCGCAGTCACCGAGGTGGTTTGACCGGCAGAAACGCTGTCAGTGAACGGGCAGTTCAACGCCCTCGAACAGCTCTTCCAGTTCCTGCTTGTTGTGGCACTGAATGGCCTTGGCCATGACTTCGCGGGTCAGGTGCGGCGCGAACTTCTCGATGAAGTCGCACATGAAACCCCGCAGGAAGGTGCCGCGACGGAAGCCGATCTTGGTCACGCTGGACTCGAACAGTTCACTGGCATCGAGTACCACCAGGTCGCTGTCGAGCTTGGTATCGACCGCCATTTTCGCCACGATGCCCACACCCAGACCCAGTCGAACATAGGTCTTGATCACGTCGGCGTCGGCAGCGGTGAACACCACTTTCGGCGTCAGGCCGCGATGGCTGAAAGCTTCGTCGAGTTTCGAACGGCCGGTAAAACCGAACACGTACGTCACGATCGGGTATTCGGCCAGTGCTTCGAGGGTGAGTTTCGACAGCTTGGTCAGCGGGTGGCCCTGAGGCACGACCACGCAACGGTTCCAGCGGTAGCACGGCATCATCACCAGATCACCGAACAGCTCGAGCGCTTCGGTGGCGATGGCGAAATCCACGGTGCCATCAGCGGCCATTTCGGCGATTTGCATCGGCGATCCCTGGTGCATGTGCAGGGCAACGTCCGGGTATTGCTTGATGAAATTGCTGATCACCGGCGGCAATGCATAACGCGCCTGGGTGTGTGTGGTGGCAATCGACAGGGTGCCTTTCTTCTCGTTGGAGAATTCCTGGGCGATCTGCTTGATGCTTTCAACCTTGCGCAGAATCTCGCCAGCGGTGGTGATGATGCGCTCGCCGGCCGGGGTAACGCGGGTCAGATGCTTGCCGCTGCGGGCAAAAACCTCGACGCCCAGTTCGTCTTCCAGCAGACGGATCTGCTTGCTGATGCCGGGTTGAGAGGTGTAAAGGCTTTGGGCTGTAGCGGAAACGTTGAGGTCGTGGTGCGCCACTTCCCAGATGTAGCGCAATTGTTGAAGCTTCATATGAATCCCTCAAAGCAGGTAGACGCCACGGGCATCAGCGACGATATATAACTATATTAATGGCTCGAAGAATAAATCTAGAACTTTTTTATCAGATTGCCATTATTCGTGTCCTAGCGGTCCCCTTGACGACGACGTTGCACCAGCGGCACCAGATAGACAGGCACCTTGGACAGTTGCAACACACGGGCGGCGGTTCGCCCCAAAGGCGTTTCCGCACCGGCACCGTGGCTGTGACTACCTACGATCAACAAATCCACGGAGAGTTTCTGCGCCTGGTCCAGAATCACCTGTGATGGATCGCCCTGTAGCACCCGTACTGCCTGAATCCGCTCCAGGTCGTGCTCCCCTTCATCCCCCAACTCTTCACGAAAACTGTCGAGCACCCGCTGCTCGATACTGGCGATCACCGTATTCAGGCCCTGGCTGTGAAACTCGTTCAGCGCCTGTTCATCGAGATAACTTTGCAGCACCGACTCGGCAAACAACCCCATGGGTTCAACCGCATGCACGACATACAAACCGGCATTGAAGGTCCGGGCCAGTTCCAGGGCATGCTGCATCACCACGGGCGCGTACAGGCCAAGGTCAGTGGCATACAGCATCGTACGAATCATATGACCTCCTCGACTGCCAACATGGCGGAGATTTGATTCAGCTTAGCAGTGCCTTGGCGACTGCGACGTGCGGCGCAACGCATTGAACGGCGGGCTTAAACCTTTTGCTCGTTGCTTATGCCATGGGGCACATGACCGGTGGCGACGACTTCACGGGCCAATTCGCAGTGGCCGGCCTGATCGTCGAAAAACACGTCGGCCGCGAAGGCTTCGAGAAAGGCCGATTTGGTCAGGCCGCCGAGGAACAGCGACTCGTCGAGACGGATGTCCCATTCGCGCAACGTGCGAATCACCCGCTCATGGGCCGGCGCCGATCGCGCCGTGACCAGCGCGGTACGGATCGGACAGGTGTCCTCCGGGAATTCACGCTGCAACAGGTTGAGGGCTGCGAGAAAGCCCTTGAACGGCCCACCGCGCAAGGGCTCGCGGGCGGCCTCACGCTCGCTGGCCTGGAACGCTTCCAGACCGCCGGCCTGATAAATGCGCTCCGACTCATCGGAAAACAGCACCGCGTCTCCGTCGAAGGCAATGCGCAGCTCGTCGCTGGCCGCACGGCTGGCACCGCCCGACAGAATGGTCGCCGCCGCGAACCCGGCGTCCAGTGCATTGCGTACGTCTTCGGCGTGGGTCGAGAGAAACAGGTCGCAGCCAAAGGCCTTGAGGTAGGGATACGGACTGCGCCCGCCGACAAAGGCTGCACGGGAAATGGCCAGTCCATAGTGGTCAATCGAGTTGAACACCCGCAGCCCGGTGTCGGCGCTGTTGCGCGACACCAGAATCACCTCGACCCGGGCGCGGCCGAGGCTGTTGTTGAGGTTCAGGAGTTTCTGCACCAACGGGAAGGCATCGCCGGGTTCGAGGATTTCGTCTTCATGTTCGATCTGGTATTGCCGGTAGGCTTCGACGCCACTCGACAGGTAGACCTTGTGGCTTTCGCTCAGGTCGAACAGCGCCCGCGAAGAAATCGCCAGCACCAGCTTGTCGTCAATTGCCTTTGGCATGCCCTTCCCCCTCAGGTCGGTCGACTCAGGTATTGCGTCGATCAATGAAACTCAAACTGCGATACAAGGCCTCGATGCGTGGCATCTCACACCCGGCTGCCTTCGCCGCCGCCAAAGGCCGGGCGTAGATCGCGGCCAGCTCCAGTGGCCGCTTGTGCAAGTAATCGTGGTACATGCTCGGCCAGTAGTCGGGCATCTTTTCGGTCACCATGAACAAATGCTCGGCATACCCTGCCGGTACGTCGTGCCCGCAGGCAACAGCGCCTTGCACCACTTCAGCCATCAGCGCCTTGATCAGCTCGCGGCTGTCGGCATCGGCCATCAACGGTGTAGTGCTCGCCCCCAGCAAAACCGAGAGACCGTTGTAAGGGATATTCCAGACCAGTTTTTGCCAACGCGCCTGGTGTAAATTCGCCATGGCCTGGGAGTCGAGGCCGGCGCTGCGAAACAGCCCGACGCCCTCTTCGACAATCGCGCTGCGTGCCGGCCCATCGGCGGGGCCGCTGTGATAACCCACATGCACCGCGCCCAACGCCTGATGGGTAATCACACCCGGCGCTTCACGATGGACGCAGATGTAGCAGAGCCCTCCGAGCACATGCAGCGAATCGGGGAGCAGCTCGCGCAGGCCGTCTTCCACATCCAGGCCGTTTTGCAACAGCAGTACCTTGGCGTTCGGTGCCGCCGCCTGCAGGATGGCGGGTGCCAGATCGGCGTTGTTGGTGGTTTTCGTCCCCACCAGCAGCCAGTCGCAGGGCGGCATGTCCTCAGCACTTGAATAAGCCTGCACCGGATTCAGTTTCAACGCGCCGTGGGGCGCGCTATCGACTTGCAACCCGTGCTCGGCCACGGCGGAAAATTCGCTGCGCAGCAGAAAATGCACATCAAAACCGGCACGCGCCAGCATCACTCCGTAGAAACCGCCGATTGCGCCGGTCCCGATAATGCCGATCGTCGGCCTGGCAACTGCTCCCATCATGGCAACTCCTCTGCTGTTCGACTCAGCGCCTGGCGCACGGCCCGATTGAGCTCGGTGTCGGTCAGGCGCGATTTCAGTGCTCCAAAGAATTCGCCGTCGCGAACGACAAACAGCGCCGGCAAGTGAAAGACCTGATAGCGCTCGACCACCCCTCCGTTGTTGCCCGCATCGATCCAGCACAGTCGGTCGACTGCCAGGTCGAGTGTCGGTAATTGCTCGCGGGCAAAACGGCAACCGGCGCAGCCGACACTGGTGAAAATGACCAGCGATACACCACTCATCGCCAGCAGCCGTTGGTCGGCGTCAAAATCGGTCAGTTCCAATTCGACCACTATACTGGGAGGAACAATGTCAGATGGCCGACACATGGAGTCTGTGTTCATGGGACGTTTTATTCCTCACCCTGACGATGTGCCCGTCGAATTAACGTTGCTGAAACCTGAGTGTATTTCGCGACGACAGCTGCACACTATCAGTCTCGGGGGCATGGCTTGCAATTATCACCGCGCGTGGCGCCACGGCACGGCGCTGGAGGTACGCATGCCGACGGTAAACCCGGACATGCGCTACCTGGGCTATGTCGCCTGGTGCCTGCGACGCAAGCGCGGTTACCTGGTCGGCATCGCATTCGTTGATGAACAAACGCTGTTCAGTGCCCGAATGGGCGAGCAGGTGTGCCAGATCGAACGCTACTGCCGCCTGCATGACGCCCACGAAGACTTGCAGGATATCCAGGCCCTGGCCCTCGAATGGGTCCAGGAGCATGCCGACGAGTTCTCTCACGATTCGGTGCGCAAGGCTTTTGCGCAGCCGGTGCTGGAATAGGAGCGTTCTTGACCGGTTTGCCCCTCACGGCAGGGAAACTGACTGCAAAAGCCCACCAAACCGGCGTCTGCCCATTGTCGAGCCACGGTGTAACGCGCTAAGGTTCGGCTCCCCGACGCGCTTAATTTGCTGTGCTCCGCCGCGCGGGTTCGCTGGCGGCCGGCACCCGTGACCTGACGAGTAAACGATGGCTGATTTACCGATCAACGACCTAAACGTCGCCTCCAACGAGACACTGATCACTCCCGATCAGCTCAAGCGCGATATTCCCCTGAGCGACGCCGCACTGCGCACCGTCACCAAGGGCCGCGAAGTCATTCGCAATATTCTGGATGGCACCGACCATCGCCTGTTCGTCGTCATCGGGCCCTGCTCGATCCACGACATCAAGGCTGCCCACGAATATGCCGAGCGCCTGAAGGCTCTCGCCGCCGAAGTGTCCGATACCCTGTATCTGGTCATGCGCGTGTATTTCGAGAAGCCACGTACCACCGTCGGCTGGAAAGGCTTGATCAACGACCCGTACCTGGACGACTCGTTCAAGATCCAGGACGGCTTGCACATCGGTCGCCAGTTGCTGCTGGACCTGGCCGAAAAAGGCCTGCCGACCGCCACCGAAGCCCTCGACCCGATCTCCCCGCAGTATTTGCAGGACCTGATCAGCTGGTCGGCCATCGGCGCGCGTACCACCGAATCCCAGACTCACCGTGAAATGGCGTCCGGCCTGTCCTCGGCCGTCGGCTTCAAGAACGGCACCGATGGCGGCCTGACCGTGGCGATCAACGCCCTGCAGTCGGTTTCCAGCCCGCATCGTTTCCTGGGCATCAACCAGGAAGGTGGCGTATCGATCGTGACCACCAAGGGCAATGCCTACGGCCACGTGGTGCTGCGCGGCGGCAACGGCAAGCCGAACTACGATTCGGTCAGCGTTGCGCTCTGCGAGCAGGCGCTGAACAAGGCGAAGATCAAGCCGAACATCATGGTCGATTGCAGCCACGCCAACTCCAACAAGGATCCGGCCCTGCAACCGCTGGTGATGGAGAACGTCGCCAACCAGATCCTCGAAGGCAACAAGTCGATCATCGGCCTGATGGTTGAAAGCCACCTGAACTGGGGCGCCCAGGCGATCCCGAAAGACCTCGCCGACCTGCAGTACGGCGTGTCGATCACCGACGCCTGCATCGACTGGACCGCGACCGAAAACACCTTGCGCAGTATGCATGCCAAGCTCAAGGATGTGCTGCCTAAACGCGATCGCAGCTGATCGCCTGGTTGGCGGCGCAAAAAGCGCACACAGAAAAACGCCGGGCTGAACCCGGCGTTTTTTTTATGCATTCGTTTTGTTGAAGGTCACTGACTCAGCTTGGCCGCATGCCGCTGGTGACGCTCCATGTAGCGCTCGACGTAGGAGCACGATGGAATGACGGTGTAGCCCATTTCGTCAGCGTACTCCAGCGCCTTCTCGGTCAAGGCTGCCGCAATACCGCGACCACGCAATGCGTTGGGCACGAAGGTGCGATAGATATCCAGGGTCTGTTTCCCCAGATCCATATAGGTCAGATAGGCACGATGACCGTCCACATTGGTCTCGAACTGATGACCAGCCTGGTCATGGTGGATGGACAACGCCTCGCTCATCACTACTCCTCGCGGGTCTGGAATTCCGACCCCTACCTTACCGATGTTTTTCCGGCGAAGGAACATCTACGCCACCCCGTGCCTGTATGGACACCGAGAAGAGCTGCACCGATCTCGCGCTACCGGGCACGTACAAATAGTAGGCACCATTGGCAGAAATGCTCAAGGTGCGCTCGTCATCGTGCGGATTGGCGGGTGCTGCTCCGGATCACGCAGGATTGGCTCGACCGAAGATGACTCCGGGTCGATAGCCTGTACATTGCCGGATGTTGAGACTTAAGACGAGCGCCCGTTGTTTAAGTCACCTGAACATCGAGAAAGATATTGAGAGGCGCCACACAAAAGCCGAACAAAAGTGTAGACGAATCCATGTAGGCGGACTTTAGCCCCACTGAAAAACAGCGCCATGCCATAGAAACTTTTTCTCGCCAGCTCGCTCAGCCACGGGCCTTGTAGCTGGATATTTTTTAAACAATTCGGTTAAAAGTTGCTCGAAAAAGAATCAACGCCTACAATTTTTTTTGCTTCTTGCGTCACGTCAGTTTTACTTACTACAAGTAATGGGTAGTATGTACGCCGGCTATTTCCTCAATCGGAGGAGATAGCTACTTAATAGAAAGTCCTTGAAGGGGAACACGATGAACAACGTTCTGAAATTCTCTGCTCTGGCTCTGGCCGCAGTTCTGGCTACCGGTTGCAGCAGCGCATCGAAAGAAACCGAAGCACGTCTGACCGCTACTGAAGACGCAGCTGCTCGCTCCCAGGCTCGTGCAGACGAAGCTTACCGTAAAGCTGATGAAGCTCTGGCTGCTGCTCAAAAAGCACAACAGACTGCTGACGAAGCTAACGAGCGTGCTCTGCGCATGCTGGACAAAGCTAGCCGCAAGTAATAATCCTTCGGGATTGTTATCAAGCCGACCCATTTTTTGGGTCGGCTTTTTTATTGCCCGGCGTTTCTCTAGGCAATAAAAAACCCGTCGACGCAGTCCGCGCCGACGGGCTCTTTGCCCGCGCTATTGCAGCGGGTCGATCGGCATGCTGGACACCATCGGTGCAACGCCGTTGCCCGGCACGGCGATCTCAACCGGCAGGCCGTCTTCAGCGGCGACCACATCACGCACCACATCCCAGTTCATGCGCAGGTTGTTGGTGATGTCTTCACGCTTGAGCATCGCATTGATGACTGAGGTGTGCTTGTCGACCACCGACGGGTTGCCCTTGTCGTCCAGCGGCGTGTGCGCCTCCAGATAGACCTTGCCGCCACTGAGGCCAAACTTGTACGGGTCGTTGATGATCCGCACCGACGTACCGACCGGCACCATGCCCGCCATTTCCAGCACGTTGTTGTTGAACATGCGGAAGCAACCGTGGCTGGTGCGCATGCCGATACCGAACTTCTTGTTCGAACCGTGAATCAGGTAGCCCGGTGTGCCCAGGGTGAACTTGAACGGCCCCAGAGGGTTGTCAGGGCCAGCCGGCACGACGTTGGGCAGCGGATCACCGTCTGCTGCGTGCTCGGCCTTGATCGAAGCCGGAGGCGTCCAGGTAGGGTTCGGTGTCTTGGCGGTGATGCTGGTGTGGGCAATCGGCGAGCCCCAGCCTTCACGACCGATACCCAGCGGGAACGTGTACACCACGTTCTTGCCTTTCGGGTAGTAGTAGAGGCGGTACTCGGCCAGGTTGATCACGATGCCTTCACGCGGGCCCGGTGGCAGGATGAAGCGGGTCGGCAGGATGATTTCCGTGCCGACGCCTGGCAACCAGGCATCGACACCCGGGTTGGCCGCGACCATTTCCGTGTAGCCCAGATCATAGGTGGTACCAAGGTCGGCGAAGGTATCTTCGTACTTGGCCTTGATCACCTGCACCTGGCCGATGATGTCCTCACCGGGCGGTGGCAGGGGAAGCTCCAATGCTGCGACTGGACCGGCCACAAAGAGGGCGGCAAGAGTCAGGCAGCGGGTGACGGCAGGAAAGCGCGGCAACATCCGGAAAATCCTTCGCATGATCAACAGAGATATAAGAGCGCGATTGTACACCGCTGTCTGTTATTTCGGGGAGATGGCCCGATTGCAGGCAGTGCGAGGCGATTTTGCGATTGTTCTCGGTCCCACATTGGGTCCCCCGGGTTTACTCGGGACTTGTGGCCACTGAAGATCCCTGTGGGTTGGTCCGGGCGGCGTTCCGATGATGGCTATGTGTTGGGTGATGAGTGTTTTGAGGGTGTACATATCCGTTGCTGCGGTAACGGCTACTTAGGGTTCCGCCCTTACGGCGGGTCACTTTGGAAAAGCCCCAAAGTAACCAAAAGGCTCTTGCCCCTGACATTCGGTGCCTCGCCCAGGCTCGGCATGCCCTCGCTCCGGTCCTGCTCCGTGGGCCCGCCGCCATCGGCCATCCATGGCCGGCGGCGGCTAACCCGGCATCCATGCCGGGTTGCCCACTGCGCAGAACCTGCGCTCGGCCTCACGATGGGGCGTGCACCGCAACAGCAACCGAGGCGGCCTACCGGCCGGCCTGTTTGCCGGGTGCGTTCGTCTGGGAGGTACCTGGTGACTGGCAGGCCGCCTTCGCGAGCAAGCCCGCTTCCACAGGGTCGAGGTACATCCGCCAGATTCAGGTCGGATGGCAGGTCGCTATCGCGAGCAGGCTCGCTCCCACAGGGTCGAGGTACATCCGCCAGACTCAGGTCTGCTGGCAGGCCGCTATCGCGAGCAGGCTCGCTCCTACAGTTGGGCTGGGGACATCCGAAAGGAATTGGTCGGCTGGCAGGCCGCCATCGCTCCCACAGAGAGCAGAGGCAGATCGGCGTACACCCCCCGTTCCTCACCACTCATCAGGCCGAGCGTTAGCTCGCCTGCAGCTCTTGATCTTGATCTTGATCTACCCGCCCCATCGGCAGGCTGAGTGGAGGTGTTCATCCGGGGATTGGCGCGCAGCGCCGTTCGACGCAGTCGAACTCATCGCATGTAGGTGCCAGCGAAGCCAACCGGAGGGCGATGCCCCCGGATGGATACCGCAGCGAAGGAACGCCGAGCCTAAGCGAGGGGCCGTACGTAAGGGGCGAGCGTTTTTTGCTTACTTTTTTAGGCGCTTGTAAAAAAGTGAGTCGCCGTAAGGGCGAAACCATAAGTCGCCGTTACCTAAATAACGGATATGTACACGGTCAACAAAAGCCAGATCGGCTCGAAGGCCGCCTCGACACGCGACGGATCAAAGCTCAAACCGCAATTCAGGCCAGATCGGCGATGTCCCCCGCTTCTGCGACTCAAGAATGGCCCGGCACAACGAACACAGCCGCTGGTCCTGAAACACCCGGCGATCAACACTCGACCAGCGAGGCGAAGCCGGCAACAGGCTGCCACACAGGGTCCGGTCCGCCGAACCGCCCAACTCCAGTTGACGGGTCACCAGATGCACCCTCACTTCCTGGCAGGCGAACAGATCCAGCTGTTCGTCAGGCTCGATCAGTTGATAGGCAAAGAGTGACCAGGCGGGACGCGGCATCGGGGGCTCCAAATCGGGGGCGCCACCTTAGCCGAAAGCCTGCTTCTAGAAAAGTGTCATAACAGCGGTTTTAGGGTAGGCCAGACATTTTCCAGCAACTTGTCCTGGGCCCCGGCCGCCGGGTGTATGCCGTCGGCCTGCATCAAGTCCGGATGGCCGCCCACGCCGTCGAGGAAAAACGGCACCAGCGGGATTTTTTTCTCGTCGGCCAGGTTGCTATAGACCTCGGCGAACGCCTTGGTGTAACGCGCACCATAATTAGGTGGCAATTGCATACCGAGCAGCAACACCTTGGCACCGCTGGCCCGGGAGCTGTCGATCATCGAAGCAAGATTTTGTTGCAATTGAGTTGGCAGCATCCCGCGCAGGCCGTCATTGCCGCCCAACTCGAGGATCACCAGTTCCGGTTTATGCTCTGCAAGCAGCGCGGGCAGGCGCGCCTGACCTCCGGCACTGGTGTCGCCACTGATGGACGCATTGATCACTTTGTCGTCGAAACCTTCGCGCCTGAGCCGTTGCTCAAGCAGCGACACCCACCCCAGCCGGGTATCCAGCCCGAAACCGGCGCTGATACTATCGCCAACGATCAGGACTGTACCCGCCGCTGCGTTTTGGGCCATACACATCAAGGCCAGGCCAGCACTCAAAAACCACACACGCATCGGACTCTCCATGGGCGCAAGCATTCTCATCGCGAAGGACCTTAGCAAAGTGGTTCCCAGCGCGGAAGGTGAACTGACCATCCTGCACCAACTCAGCCTGGAACTGAACAAGGGCGATAGCCTGGCCATCGTCGGCGCTTCCGGCTCCGGCAAGTCCACCCTGCTGGGTCTGCTCGCCGGCCTCGACCTGCCGAGCAGCGGCGAAGTCACTCTCGCCGGGCAAGGCCTGAGCAACCTCGATGAAGACCAGCGTGCGCGCATCCGCGCCGAGCACGTGGGTTTTGTCTTTCAGTCGTTTCAACTGCTCGACAGTCTCAATGCCCTGGAAAACGTCATGCTGCCGCTGGAGCTCGATGGCCGCAAAGACGCCCGCGAACGCGCCACCCAATTGCTGCAACGGGTGGGCTTGGGCCAACGCCTGACGCACTCGCCGCGCCAGCTCTCCGGTGGCGAGCAACAACGCGTGGCGATTGCCCGCGCGTTTGCCGCCGAGCCGGATGTGCTGTTCGCCGACGAACCGACCGGCAACCTCGACAGCCATACCGGTGAGTGCATCAGCGACTTGCTGTTCGAGCTCAACCAGGAGCGCGGCACGACCCTGGTGCTGGTGACACACGATGAACGCCTGGCCCATCGCTGCCGGCGCCTGATCCGTCTTGAAGCCGGCCTGCTGGTCGCCCCTCTGGAGCCTTGATGGCACGTCTGCCGCTGTTGCGCCTGTTCAGCCTCGCCATCCGCCAATTACTGCGCGATGCTCGCGCCGGTGAATTGCGCGTGTTGTTTTTCGCCTTGCTGGTAGCCGTGGCCGCCAGCACAGCCATTGGTTATTTCGGCGCGCGCCTGAACGGTGCCATGATGCTGCGCGCCACCGAATTCCTCGGTGCCGACCTGCTGCTCGAAGGCAGTTCGCCTGCGCGCCCCGAACAGATAAGAAGCGGCACCGAACTGGGTCTGGAACACGCTCAAGTGGTGGAGTTCTCCAGCGTCATCGCCACCGACAACGGCATCCAGTTGTCCAGCATCAAGGCGGCCGACGGCACCTACCCGCTACGGGGCGAATTGAAAAGCGCGCCCTCACCCTATGCCACGGAAATAGTCGGTGGCGGACCGCAACCCGGTGAAGCCTGGGTCGAGGCACGCCTGCTGACCGCCCTGGACCTGAAGATCGGCGACAGCATCGATGTCGGCATGAAAACCCTGAAACTGGCGCGGGTGCTGACCTACGAGCCCGATCGCGCCGGCAATTTCTACAGCCTGACGCCGCGAGTGCTGATCAACCTCGACGACCTTGCGGCCACCGGCGTGGTGCAGCCCGGCAGCCGGGTCAGCTATCGCGAATTATGGCGAGGCAACGCTCAGTCCCTCGAGACCTATCGGCAACTGATCAAACCGGGGCTCGCCGCCAACCAGCGCTTGCAGGACGCCCGCGACGGCAACCGGCAGATCGGCGGCGCCCTGGGCAAGGCCGAACGTTACCTGAACATGGCCAGCCTGGTGGCGGTGTTGCTGTCCGGCGTGGCCGTGGCGCTGTCGGCAACCCGTTTCGCCACCCGTCGGTTCGATGCCAGTGCCTTGCTACGCTGCCTCGGGCTGTCGCGCCGGGAAACCATGGTGTTGTTCAGCTTGCAACTGACCGTGCTCGGGCTGCTGGCCAGCATCAGCGGCGCCCTCCTCGGCTGGCTCGCACAGCTGGGGTTGTTTGCCCTGCTGCATGACTTGTTGCCGACCGACGTGCCTCCCGGCGGGCTGTTTCCAGCCATTGCCGGGATCGGCACCGGACTGGTGGCGCTGGCCGGATTCGCCTTGCCGCCTCTGGCGGCTCTGGGCCGGGTTCCGCCATTGCGCGTGCTGCGCCGGGACATGCTGCCGATCCCCTCCAGCACCTGGATGGTCTACGGCGCAGCGCTGGGCGCCCTCGGCCTGATCATGTGGCGCCTGAGCCTGGACCTGGTGCTGACCTTTGCCCTGCTTGGCGGCGGTGTGGTTGCAGCGCTGGTGCTGGGCGGCTTGTTATTGCTGCTGTTGAAGAGCCTGCGGCGCATGCTGGCGCGTGCGTCCCTGCCCTGGCGCCTGGGACTGGGCCAATTGCTGCGTCATCCCCTCGCTGCCGCGGGCCAGTCCCTGGCGTTCGGCCTGATTCTGCTGTCGATGGCGCTGATTGCGCTGCTGCGCGGCGAGTTGCTGGACACCTGGCAGAACCAGCTGCCGAAAAACGCACCGAACTACTTTGCGCTGAACATCCTGCCGGCGGACAAACAGGCCTTCACCGATCACCTGATTGCCGTGTCGGCGCAATCGGCTCCGCTGTACCCGGTGGTGCCCGGGCGCTTGATCAGCATCAACGGCGAGCCGGTGCAGCAAATCGTCACCAAGGAATCGGCAGGTGATCGGGCGATCCAGCGCGACCTGAGCCTGACCTGGGCCGCGGACCTGCCGGCGGGCAACAAGCTCACGGCCGGCAATTGGTGGAACGAACAGACGCCGGACGATGTTCCAGGCGTGTCGGTAGAGGGCAAGGTCGCCGAAAGCCTGAAGATCACGCTCGGCGACCACCTGGTTTTCAGCGTTGGCGGGGTCAATCGCGAGGCGAAGGTCACCAGCCTGCGGGAGATCAACTGGGACAACTTCCAGCCGAACTTCTTCATGATCTTTCAACCCGGCACCCTCAAGGATCTGCCGGCGACCTACCTGACCAGTTTCTATCTGGCACCGGGTCACGATCAGCAGATTGTCGACCTGTCCCGCGCCTTCCCGGCGGTGACCATCCTGCAGGTCGAAGCCTTGCTGGAGCAACTGCGCAGCATCCTCGCCCAGGTGACCCTGGCGGTGGAGTACGTGTTGTTGTTCGTGCTGGCGGCGGGGATGGCGGTGCTGTTCTCCGGCCTGCAAGCGACGCTGGATGAGCGCATTCGCCAGGGCGCGTTGCTGCGTGCGCTGGGGGCGGAGCGGCAATTGCTGGTCAAGGCTCGACGTATCGAGTTCGGTTTGCTCGGCGCAGTCAGTGGCTTGCTGGCGGCGCTGGGTTCGGAAGTGGTGAGTTGGGTGCTCTACCGCTACGCCTTTGACCTGCCGTGGCATCCGCATCCATGGCTGTTGTTGCTGCCACTGCTGGGCGCCGTGCTCATTGGCGGTGCCGGGGTGTTCGGCACCCGTCGGGCATTGAACGCCAGCCCACTGACAGTCCTGCGCGAGGGTTGATAGACTCCTGACATCCTCACCACAAGAAGCTGTCATGAGCCGTTACCGCCCTCCCCGCACCGCTGGCACCGCGCTGATCACCCCCGAAGGTGAAGCGCGGATGCGCGCCGAGTTCCATGAGCTGTGGCATGTACGTCGGCCCCAGGTTACCCAGGCTGTCAGCGAAGCCGCGGCCCAGGGTGATCGTTCGGAGAACGCCGAATACACCTACGGCAAAAAGATGCTGCGCGAAATCGACAGCCGCGTGCGTTTTCTCACCAAACGCCTGGAAGCGCTCAAGGTTGTCAGCGAAAAGCCCAGCGATCCGAACAAGGTCTATTTCGGCGCCTGGGTCACGATCGAAGACGAGGATGGCAAAGAGTCGCGCTACCGCATTGTCGGGCCCGATGAACTGGACCTCAAGCAAGGCCTGATCAGCATCGACTCGCCCCTGGCCCGCGCACTGATCGGCAAGGCACTGGACGCCGAAGTCCGGGTCCAGACACCGACCGGTGAACAGTGTGTGTACATTGTGGCGATCGACTACCCGTGAGCTTTAACGCCGGGTAATCAACCCTTGCCGGGCAACGCGGGTCAGTTGCCGGATCACTTCAGGCGCATCTTCGAGGCTGGGGGATTGAATCACTGCCAGATCGAAACTGTCGTCGGCGAAACGAGCGAGGGACTCACCGTCTTCGACAAACTGGATCAGGAAGGCAGCGGGACCGCCGGTACGACGTGGCCAACCATCGAGATAACGCAAGAGCGTCGGCTGATGTTTGCCACCAAGCAGGATTTTTGGATTGCGCTGGGTCAGGTGTGCCGTGATCGGCGCGGGACGTACAACGGCGTTTAGTGCATTCATTGGGTCGTGTCTCTGCCTCAAAAGTCTGCATGGCAGGTGAGAGGCAACACCGAACCAGCGCTTTAGCGGTATTTCGAAGCCTGTTCCGGCTTCTATCGGCAACTGGATGAGTCACCTGGCGCCCCGCAAGTAGCTGTTTAAATCGGCGCATGAGCAACATCCTAGAGAAGCTGACTGGACAGTGTCAAGAATGACGCTCAACAAAAAAGGCCCGCGCAATGCGGGCCTTTTCGTTGAGCCAGAGCGGTCAACCAGCGATGGCGCGGTCCGCCGAGAGTTTGCCCGCACCTTCGATCAATACTGCGATACTGCCACCGAGCAACGCCAGGGCGAACTCATAACCGTTGTTGGCCATGAACAGACCGTTGCTGATATGCACCGAGAAAATCGCGACCAGCGACAGGAAGATCAGGCCCAGCGCGGCCGGGCGAACCAACAAGCCGATGATCAGGGCCAGGCCGGCGAAGAATTCGGTGCCGCCCGCCAGTGCCGCCATCAGGTAACCCGGCGCCAGTCCGATGCTTTCCATGTACTGCCCGGTTCCAGCCAGACCATAGCCGCCGAATGCCCCGAAGAGTTTCTGCGAGCCGTGAGCGGCGAAAATAATGCCGACCACGATGCGCAGAACAGTCAGGCCGTAACCAGCGCGGGTAGACAGTACCTTGTTGATCAGAGTGCTCATGCTGTTTCATTCCTTGTAAGTGTGTGTTGGTTGGCCGCTATATTAATCAGTTAATTACATGTTAAAAGCGCAAAAAACCCACCATTACAATCAGATTAGTTGATCATTTGCGTGAAGCAACCTTTGGCTCCTGGGGCTCCAACGACTCCCGCTCTCGGTCGAACGCCAAGTAATACTTGTTCACGCTATTAACATAGCTGACAGGCCCCATCCCCACTTGCTCCATGGCAATGCGCTCGACCTGGAAGAACCACTGGTTGGGGTTCAAGCCTCTGCGCCGGGCTTCGGCGCGCATGCCTTGCACCCGCTCCGGCCCGATGTTGTAGGCCGCCAGCACGAAGGCCATGCGTTCACGCTCGTTAAGCTTCGGACTGGCAAAGAACTTGCGCCGGATCATCGCCAGGTACTTGGCCCCGGCCTGCACATTGCCATCAAGCTCCTGAATATTGTTGACCCCCACACGCTGTGCCGCAGAAGGCGTGATCTGCATCAAACCGGTGGGGCCACCGCCACTGCGGGCGGCGGGTTGCAGGGCTGACTCCTTGAAGGCCAGCGCCGCCAGGTTCAGCCAGTCCATGCCCTGGGCATCGGCGTGTTTCTGCAGCACCGGGCGAAGTTTTTCCAGACGCTGCCGGTCTGCCTTGGCCAATGGATAGTGCACTTGATAGAGGCGACGATAGATCCGCAGGAACGCGGCGTCCTGATCCGATGGCTTTTTGTAGACGGTAAGAAAGCGATCGATGCTGGCCCGCAGCATCGAGGCATCACGGCGCACGAACCAGAACTCTTCTCCCGGCTCGCTGATGAGTACTTGCTTGTCGAAACGCAGCTTGGGCAGGATCTTGCCCCAGCGTTCGGCGATCGGCTGCTCGACGATGGTCAGATGGAAGATCCCGCCCTGCACCATCTCCAGTACGTCCTCGACGGCAAGGCTCGGATCGACCCATTCGACTGTGACCGGTGGCAGTTTGTGCAGGGCGAGCTTTTGATTGATCTGGCTGACGGCATCCCCGGCGGCGCTGCCGGCGGGTAACGCCAGGGTCTTGCCGGAAAGCTGTTCAAGTTTGGTGTAGCGGCGTTCGCCCTTGATGCCCACCAGCACTAACGGAATGTTGCTGGCAATCGGCTCGCTGGTGCTGACGGCGAAACCCGGTTGCAGATCGAGTAACTCGCCTGGCGCCACCAGATCGCCCTCCCCGCGCTGCAATGCGCCAAGCAGTTGATCCTTGGCCCTGGGAATGATCTTGAGGGTGATTTCCTGGCCATCCCGGGCATGGCCGTTGAGGTATTGCTCGAACGCTCTCAGGCGATGGTATTCGACCCCGATCGCCTGCCCCTGGACTTCGCCGGAACTGTTGCGGCTCTGGTTGACCAACACCCGCAGCACGCGACTGCTGCGAATTTCACCAAGGTCGCGCACCTTGCCGGCCGGTACAGCTTGCAGCGGCCCGGGCAGACGGGCGACCGCCGACATAGGCAGTAGCAGCGAACAACACAGCAGTAGCAAAACCGAGGGACGAATCATCCACTCTCCGGAAAGAATATGAGGCCCGCTGCAATGACGAAAACCATCAAGCGCGGCGACAAAAACAGAGCGCCCAAGGCGCTGGCAAAGTGCGAAAGACTGGCACAATGATGGCAAAACTACCAACCCAGCCTGGCCCGCGGCTCAAGAGACAGCGTTAACCCGTTGTAGTTCTTGGCTTTTCTTATAAATCCACGGCTCTGATATGCTTTCCGGCCTTTGGGCCGAGGTAGCACCATGCAACTCATCGATATCGGCGTCAACCTGACCAACGCCAGTTTTGCCGACAAACACCAGGCCGTACTCGATCGCGCCTACGCGGCCGGCGTGTGCCAGCTGGTGCTGACCGGTACCAGTGTCGAGGGCAGTGAACAGGCCCTCGAGCTGTGCCAACAACTGGACGAAAGCGCCCAGCGCCTGTTCGCCACTGCCGGTATTCACCCTCACTGCGCCAGCGACTGGAACGCCGACAGCGCCCGACGTTTGCGCAGTTTGCTCAACGAGCCGAATGTAGTGGCCGTGGGTGAATGCGGGCTGGATTTCAATCGTGATTTCTCGCCACGCCCGCAGCAGGAGAAAGTCCTGGAAGAACATCTGGCCATGGCCGTCGAATTGCAAATGCCGGTGTTTCTGCACGAACGCGACGCCAGTCAGCGGTTGCTGGAAATCCTGCGCGATTTCCGCGACCGACTGCCGGCCGCGGTGGTGCACTGCTTCACCGGAGAGCAGAAGGCGCTGTTCAGCTATCTCGACCTCGATCTGCACATCGGCATTACCGGCTGGATCTGCGACGAGCGCCGGGGCACGCATTTGCATCCGCTGGTCAAGGAGATCAAGCGCGGGCGCCTGATGCTCGAAAGCGATGCACCGTATCTGCTGCCGCGCAGCCTGCGCCCCAAGCCGAAAAACGGGCGAAACGAGCCGGCGTACCTGACCGAAGTACTGCGCGAAGTGGCGCTGCATCGCGGGGAAAGCCAGGAAGATCTGGCGGCGCACACCACCGCGTGCGCGCGGGCGTTTTATGGGCTGCCCACTATCGACCTGTAAACTTTACCCCTGTAGGAGCGAGCCTGCTCGCGATGGCGATCTAACCGTCACCTCAATGGTGAATGTTGCATCGCCATCGCGAGCAGGCTCGCTCCTACAAGGGGTAATGGTGCAGCCCGTTGATCTGCATCAAGAATCAGCCACCTGAGTAGCGGCACAATGCTGGCACCTTGCCAAAACTGTTTCCGCTATCAGAGAAGACCTCCATGGGTGCCTGGCTTAGCAATATCTCGCTGAAATACAAATTCTGGGCGGTCAACGCCGTCGCTTTCATCACCACCCTGTTGCTGGTGCTGTACGCCGTGCAGCTCGAACAACAGGCCAGAAGTCACGCCGCCCAGGCTTCGGCCCAAGCCCAGGCGCGATTGCTCAAAGCCTGGCCCGCCGGGCAACCGCTTCCCCACGTCGACAACCTGCTGACGTTCAATCGCGGACAGGCGCCTTCGCTGAATGAACAACCCATTGCGGAACTCATCAACGCAAACGGCTGGGTCGAGATCAACCTGATGCCGCTGTTCGGTGACAATCCGTTGATGGGTGCCGAGGTGTTTACCCGTGCCGATGGCCAACGGATCGCCGTGATTGCCTACGGTCCAAGCCTGAGCCAGGTGTTCAGCGAGCGTTTGGCCAATTACGCGGTGGCCGTGTTCATCCTGATGTTGGCAATGCTCGGCGCATCGCAGTTATTGATTCGCTTCCTGCTCAGCCAGCTCAACACTTTGAAAGACGTCATGTTGCACGTGGAGAAAACCGGCGACCTGTCGGCCCGCGTGCCCTTGGCTTGCAGCGACGAAGTCGGGCAAATGGCCAACGCCTTCAACGCCATGCAGGCCGGTTATCAACGGGTGGTCAACACCGTCGCCAGCACCGCCCGGCAACTGGACATCGGCGCCGCACGGCTGGCGGCCAGCATGAATGAAGTGCGCCACGGCATGTTGGGCCAGCAAAGCGAAACCGATCAGGCCGCCACGGCGATCAATGAAATGACCGCCACGGTCTATCACATCGCCCAACACGCGGGCGCCACCCGTGACCTTTCGCAATCGGCCAATACCCTGGCCGGCAGCGGGCAGGAGGTCGTGACGCGGGTGCAGCGCTCGATTGCCGGACTGTCCACCGGCGTCCAGCAGACCGCCGAGATGATTCAACGCCTGGCCGAGGACAGCCAGAAGATCAACGGCGTGGTCAACGTGATTCACAGCATCGCCGAGCAGACCAACCTGCTGGCGCTGAACGCCGCCATCGAAGCGGCCCGGGCCGGCGAGATGGGTCGCGGTTTCGCGGTAGTTGCCGATGAAGTACGCAACCTCGCCAAACGTGTACAAGCCTCCACGGATGAAATCACCCTCATGGTCTCGGCGTTGCAGGCCGGCACACGGGACGCCGTGGATTTCATGCAAGAGAGCTCGTTCAAGGCCGACGACTGCGTACAACAGGCGCAAGAGGCCGGCGCGGCATTGGCCGAGATCACCGGCGCGGTGGCGCAGATGCGTGAAAGCAACACGCAGATCGCCGTGGCGGCCGAGCAGCAGAGCCAGGTGGCGGAAGAGATGAACCGGGCGGTGGTGAGCATTCGTGACGTGACCGAGAACACGGTGCAGCAGACGGTGACTTCGGCGACCACCAGCAATGAGCTGGCAGCGTTGGCCGGGGAGTTGAGCAAGGCCATCGGTCAGTTGAAACTTTGAGAGCCCTTTCGCGAGCAGGCTCGCTCCCACAAGGGATCTATGTATGCCCAGAATCTGATGGTTACCGAAGATCGATGTGGGAGCGAGCCTGCTCGCGAAGGCGTCAGAACTGGCACCATCCATTCCAGTCATGGCACCTATCGAGCCAATAGCCAGCCTTGATTCGCCGCCAGCATTGAGCGGGCCTATTCTTCCTACATGTGTTCAACATGGATCGAGGATCGGCATCATGGGCAAACGTCACCCCAACCTTCCCGCCTGGCAATGGCGAGCGTACCCGAACAATCATCAGCACCCGACCAATCTGGTGCTGCACCTGATCGCGGTGCCGCTGTTCATCGTGGCATTTCTGCTGATTGTGTCCGGGGTGTTCAGCCTGAGCCTGGCAAACATCGCCATCGGTGTGATCGGTGTGATAGCGGCGCTGGCCTTGCAACGCCATGGCCACAGCCTGGAGACCCAAGCCTCCGAACCCTTCAGTGATCGCAAGGATGCGGTATCGCGCCTGTTGGTCGAGCAGTTCCTGACGTTTCCGCGGTTCTTCCTCAGCGGCGGCTGGTGGCGCGCCTGGCGTGAGCGCCACCGCCGCCACTGATCAGGCGAACACCGTCACCGTCTGCCGGCTCATGGCGATCAACCGGCCATCCGCGCTCCACATTTTTGCGGCGGCATGCCCGTAGCCGTCGGTGGCGTATTCGGTTTCGACGAGGTATTTGCACCAGTCCAGGGTGGTCAGTTCCAGCAGCGGCTGCACGAATTCGATAGTCCAGGTCAGCGTGCTGCCCATCGCCGGTTTCTTCAAAAACGGCATCAGGGCCGGCGGCCAGGCGTCCACCAGCGCCAGGATATGCGCCTCGCCGATAGCCTCTTCCTTCACGTCACCGCGCAAGCGTACCCAGCCACCCATTTGCCGGGATGTGCTACCGCTGAACGGCAGCCCGCCGACACTCCAGCGCATCGCCAGATGTCGCATGAACTCCGGGATGACACCTTCGACAAAAGGCAATTCCTGGCATTCGTCCCAGTGCTTCATTTCAGGTGCCGGTTCAGCGGCCACCGCCACTTCCGAGGGTCGCGAGGCGCCGAAGCTGCCCTGGATCAACGTCACCACCTGGCCCTTCTGCACCGCCCGGCCCAGCACTTGGCTGACGGCCTTGCCTTCGCGCAGCACCTCGACTTCAAAACTGACCGGCACCTCGGGCTCAACCGGGCCGACGAAGGTGATTGCCAACGAACGCACCGGCCGATCCGCCGGCACTCGGGCGCGCATGGCTTCGTATTGCAAAGCGGCCACCAGGCCACCGAAACTGGCTCGCCCCTGGGCCCATGAGGCCGGAATAGACAGCTCCAGCGGCTGGCTGCGGACAGCGTCGAGCAGTTCGGAAAAACGCATGAAAACCTCAGGGATCGGAAAAAGACGAAGGGATCTTAACCATCTGGCGAAGTTGATACATCGCCTATTCCGGCCAAATTGACTGACAGATGAGCCGTGCCCGGTCCTAACAAAAAATCCAGGGTCAACATTGAGCCCATGTGGGAGCGAGCCTGCTCGCGAAAGCGGTCTGACAGTCACAATGTGTGCTGAATATTAATCCGCTATCGCGAGCAGGCTCGCTCCTACAATGGATCCGGGGAGGTCTCAGGATTTGAAACAGGCCTTGCTGAGTTTTTCCAGCACCCGATCCGCACGGCTTTCAGCCTCGGCCATGGTGGCTTCCCAGACAGCAACACAGGGTTGCAAATCCGCTTCCCGTTCAGCCATGGCCAGCCATTGCACGCAATCGTGCCAGTCGCCCAGCGCACCCTGGGCCGACTTCAACCGGGGCATGGCGGCTTTCGGCAAACGGTCCAGTTCGGGGTAAGCGTCGATGCCATAGCGCACGCGCTTGATCAGCAGGCGCAGTCGATGACGGTCATGAGCCGGATCGTGCAGCGCCTCGTCGAGTTTTTTCCACTGCTTGCCCAGGCGTTTTTCGATGCGCTTGCGCAGGCCCTTGAGCAATCCCTGGCGCTGGGCGGCACGCAGAAAACGCGGAAACGCATCAAGGACGATCAGCATTTGCGCGAGCTCGGGACTGGCTGCCACGGCCGGATAGGCCTCGGCCATTTGCGCCATGCGCCACTGTGCGGCTTGGGGTTGATGGTGCTGGAGCAGGTACGCCGCCAACACTTCGCGATCGCGTAAAGGCGTGCTCAGTTCGCCCACCCGGGAGGCGGCCGCTTCCAGTTGTTCGACACCGGGCAGCCCGCGCAAGGGTCGCAACAGGCTGCGTAACCGCCGCATGGTTGTGCGCAGGTCGTGTAACGCTTCAGGGTCTGTACACTCTTTCAAGCGGGCCTGACAGGCAAGCAGACGAACTTCCAGACCCAGAACCTGAGCCACCAACCGATCGATCATGGGGGTTTACTCCGTAAACAGCGCCAGGTTGCAAGCTCCAGGCTGCAAACTCGAAAGATCTTGCAGCTTGCAGCTTAGAGCTTGTAACCGCTTTTCGCTTTTAACGCCCCGCGCGCGACTCACGAATATAGAAACGAGCCTTCTCGGCTTTCTTGGTGCAGCCTTCGAACCCCTCGAATTGCTGCTGGGTCTTGGCCGCGGTCAACAGCGACAGGGCCTTGGAGTAGCTGACAGTCCCGGCGAACCCTTCGGCCTTGGCCAGGTCCAGTTCATGCCATGCCGCATCCAGATTACTACCACAGCTGTCGCGATAAGCGGTTTTGCCGGCACAACCGGCGAGCGCCAGGGCAATCAATGGCACGCAGATCCAGGCTTTCATCATTCACTCCTCAAGAATAGGTCAACAGTCATGCAGGTAAGACGTTGTAGCACCTGAAAAGTGCCGTTGGTCAGCTGTGCAAACTATAGCGCTGCCGAGAATAACCATGTGCCGCCATGGAGTGTCGAAAATACGACGCTCCTGTCCGCTCGAACGACCATGGCGATTGAAGCATGGCCCTCGATGGGTGCATTGTTGAACCATTCAAACGAGGGCGATTCATGAAAAAGCGCGTCGCACTGGTATTGGGCTCGGGTGGAGCCCGGGGTTATGCACATATCGGGGTCATAGAAGAGATCGAACGGCGTGGCTATGACATTGCCTGTATCGCCGGATGCTCCATGGGCGCGGTGGTGGGCGGGATCTACGCCGCCGGCAAACTCAATGATTACCGCGACTGGATCGAGAGCCTGGACTATCTCGACGTGTTGCGCCTGGTGGACGTCAGTTTTCGTCTGGGGGCGATCCGTGGCGAGAAAGTCTTCGGGCAGATCCGCAAGATCGTTGGCGAGATCAACATCGAAGATTTGCGCATCCCCTACACCGCCGTTGCCGCCGACCTGACCAACCAGCAGGAAATCTGGTTCCAGGAAGGTTGCCTGCATCAGGCCATGCGCGCCTCGGCAGCGATTCCCAGCCTGTTCACCCCGGTGATGCAGGGCAACCGCATGCTGGTCGATGGCGGCATTCTCAACCCGCTGCCGATCGTGCCGGTGGTGTCGAGCCATTGCGACTTGATCATTGCGGTCAACCTCAACTCCACCAACCAGCGCCACTATCAATTGCCGGTCATCCAGCGTCCCGCCGCCTTCAAGACACGCTTCGACAGCCTGATCAACTCCCTGGGCTCGAAAATGCCGTTCCGCCGCAAACAGGCCGAGCAATTGTTGATCCTCGAGCAGGAAGCCCTGAGGGCCGAAGGCGCGAACCTCAATCCGTGGATCGAATCCGCCGAGCCAGAAGGGCAGCAACCGGCGGCGGCTCCGCAAGCCAGTGGCGCGCCCCGCTCCGCCACCGGTTCATTCATCATCGACAACGTCGGGCCGGCGTCCTTGCTGGATTTGATCAACCAGAGTTTCGAGGTGATGCAGACGTCGCTGGCGCAGTACAAGATTGCCGGGTATCCGCCGGACATCCTGATCAACGTGCCCAAGCGCGTGTGCCGTTTTTTCGAGTTCTACAAGGCGCCGGAGCTGATCGCGCTGGGACGGGAGATTGCGCGGGATACGCTGGATCGGTATGAGAATGAGCAGAACTGAGCACCTGAAAGTTCTCGGGTGACTATCAGGCCTTCATCGCGAGCAGGCTCGCTCCCACAGTGGATCTTCGGCGGTCACAAAATGTGTGTCTGACCAGGATCCCATGTGGGAGCGTGCCTGCTCGCGATGGGGCCAGGTCAGGCAACGAAGATCTAAAGGCTACCCTCACTCAACAACCGATACCCCACCCCTGCCTCAGTGACGATGAACCTGGGCTGGGTCGGGTCATCCGCCAGTTTCTGGCGCAAGTGCCCGACCACGATGCGCAGGTAATGAGTGTCTTCGGTGTGGGTCGGCCCCCAGATGTCCTTGAGCAATTGCTGCTGGGTGATTACCCGTCCGGGATGCCGCGCCAGTTGCGCCAGCACGGCGTATTCCTTGCGGGTCAGCGCGACTTCGACACCGTCGAGCAGCACCCGGCGATACGCCAGGTCGACCGTCAACGGACCGAAGTCCAGCGCAGCCTGTTGCGCCTCGCCTGTGGGTGCCTGGCGCAATAACGCACGGATCCGCGCGAGGAATTCCTGAATGCCGAACGGCTTGGTCACGTAGTCATTGGCGCCGCCATCCAGGGCCTCGACTTTCTGTCCTTCACCGGCGCGCACGGAGAGCACCAGCACCGGCACCGTCGACCACTCGCGAAAGTCGCGCAATACCTGTTGTCCATCCATGTCCGGCAAGCCGAGGTCGAGCACCAGCAAGTCCGGTTTGTTCAACGCGGCTTGCGCCAATCCTTCACTGCCGGTACCTGCCTCCAGCACTTTGTAGCCCTGGGAAGCGAGGCTGATCCGCAGGAATTTGCGGATCTGCGGTTCGTCGTCAATGACCAGGATGGTCGCGGTCTGGCTCATGAATTCACATCAACACAAAGAAGTTGCAAGAGAGTAGCGCAAGAGCGATCAGGCTTCACTTTCGAATCCCGGCTGAGCCTGCAGCGGCAGGTGCAACGTGATGCAGGTGCCACGCCCCTCGATGCCGTCGGCGACGCTGATGCGCCCGCCATGGGCACCGACCATGCCCTGACAAATCGCCAGCCCCAACCCGGTGCCCTGCCCGCCACGATCACCTCGCGCTGCGGTGTAGAACATGTCGAAAATCTTCGCCCGTTCCTCTTCCGGAATCCCCGGCCCCTCATCGCAGACCGAGAAAAACAGCTCACTGTCATCGGCCCCGGCGCGCAATTGCAAGCGCCCGTGGGGCGGCGAAAACCGCGCTGCGTTTTCCATCACGTTGACCAGTGCCTGTTCGATCAGCGCGGCATGCACATACAGCAACGGTAACTCGGCCGGTACGTCGGTGCTGACCTGCAACGGCGCAAGGACTGCCCGCAGGCGATTGCGCGCGCTGCCGACGATGTCCGCCGGCGACACCCAGTCCCGCGCCAGCTTCAAGGCTCCGTGGCCGAGCCGGGTCATGTCGAGCAAGTTTTGAATGTAGCGATCGAGGCGCTCGGCTTCATCGCGGGTGCCTTCGAGCAACTCACGTCTGTCCTCCAGCGGGATCGCTTCACCCAGGGCCAGCAGGCTGTCGATACTACCGCGCATGGACGTCAGCGGAGTGCGCAAATCGTGGGACACCGACGCCAGCAAGGCACTGCGCAGTTGCTCGGTTTCGCCGTGCAGCCGCGCCGCTTCCAGATCATCGGCCAGTTGCGCCCGGGCCAGCGCCTGGGCCAGTGGCTGGCTCAGCGCGGTCAACAGGCGTCGGCGCTGGCCGCTCAGGGTCTGGCCTTCTTTGGCACACACGCCGAGTAGCGCCAGTGGTCCGTCTTCCACCGACAACGGCCACCACCACCAGCGCCCGAACGGCAAAGTACCGGTGCCGGCACCGGCGGGTTGATCGTGCTGCCAGGCCCAGTCAGCGGCGGCGCGCTCGGCTTCGCTGAACTCTAGCGGCCCACCGGTTTCGACTTTCCATCCGTTTTGCCCGTCGCGATTGAGCAGGCACAGTTGCACATCGCTCCAACCATCCAGGTGCTGGGCGGCCGCACTGACCACGGCCTGGCGGTCGGTGGCGGCGGTGAGTTTGCGTGACAGGTCGAGCAGTTCAGTGGTCTCTTCCTGGGTATCGCGCAGTGCCTGCAGTTGCCTGCGCTGGCGCGCCGCGAGGTTGCCGGTGAGGGCCGCCATCAGCAGGAAGAACAGCAAGGTCAGCACGTCTTCTTCGCGCTGGATTCTGAAAGAAAACTTCGGTGGAATGAACAGGAAGTCATAGGTCAGGAACGATAGCGCCGCACAGGCCAGCGCCGGCCCGAGACTGCTGCGCACCGCCACCAGCAACACGGCGGCGAGGAACACCAGTGAAATGTTCGGCAGAGGCAGAACGCTCGCCACGGCCCAGGCCAGGGTGCTGGCCAGAACCGTCGCGACCACGGCCAATGCGTAGTCGAACCAGACCAGTGAATGCATCGACCGCTGATGGGGTTGATGCTGTTGGTGATCGCCGTCGAGAACGTTGATTTCCAGTCCACGAGCATTGCGCAGCAGTCGCGCCGCCAAGCCGCCACCGAACAGACGTCGGTGCAAACGCAGCCGGGACTGACCGACCAGCACCAGGCTGGCGCGGCGTTCGGCGGCATGCTGGATCAGGGTTTTCGCCACTTCACCGGCGCGCAGCAACACCACTTCGCCACCCAGGCGCTCGGCCAGTTGCTGGGCGCTTTGCAGGCGCAGGCGCGACTGTTCGTCACGCACGCTGCCGTTGTCCACGTGCACCAGGCTCCAGGGCAGGTGCCGCCGCTGGGCCACGCGACTGGCATGACGCACCAGGCGCTCGGCCTGGGCATCGCCGTCGACCCCTACCAGCAAGCGTCCGCGCACAGCCGGCGCCGCTTGCCCCAACTGACGATACCCTTGGGCCAGATCGTTATCGACCTGAGCCGCCGCCGTTTGCATCGCCAGTTCGCGCAGGGCCGTCAGGTTGGTCTGGGAAAAGAACGCGTCGATGGCCGCCCGCGCCTGCTCCGGCACATAGACCTTGCCATCGCGCAGGCGCTCGAGCAGCTCCCGTGGCGGCAAGTCGATCAGCAGCAGTTCGTAGGCTTCCTGCAATACCCAGTCCGGCAGGGTCTCGCGGACCTGCACGCCGGTGATGCCACGCACCTGGTCGTTGAGGCTTTCCAGATGCTGGACGTTGACCGTGGTGTATACGTCAATGCCGGCGGCAAGCAGTTCCTGAATGTCCTGCCAGCGTTTTTCGTGACGGCTGCCGGGTGCATTGGTGTGCGCCAGTTCGTCGACCAGCACCAGTTTCGGTTTGGCGACAAGCAGACCGTCGAGGTCCATTTCTTCGAGCAACACGCCACGGTATTCGGAACGTACCATCGGCTGCTGCGACAAGCCGCCCAGCAATGCTTCGGTTTCGGCCCGACCGTGGGTTTCGACGACGCCGGCGATGACCTTCACCCCTTGGCGTAACTGGGTGTGGGCCGCTTGCAACATGGCGTACGTCTTGCCGACACCCGGCGCGGCACCGAGAAATACCTTGAGCCGACCACGGCCATCGCGGGGCAGGTCTGCTAACAGCGCGTCGGCGCGGCCGGAGTTGCTCATGTATGAAGCTCTCTTTTTTTCTGGAATTGATATAGCGACTGTTCTGACGCCTTCGCGAGCAGGCTCGCTCCCACAAGTTGGAATGCGTATTCCTGTGGGAGCGAGCCTGCTCGCGAATGGCAGCGCCGCCGATCTACAGGTTTTCCAGCGCCCGATTCAACTCAAGCACATTCACCACCGGCGGACCTACCAATGGCTGTTCGATGTGGGCGTCCAGCAGTTGTTGCAGCGTCGCTACCGGCAAGTTGCGCGCCGTCGCGACACGCGCCAGTTGATAGGCAATCGCCGCCGGTGGCAAGTGCGGATCGAGACCGCTGCCGGACGTAGTGACCAGCGCCAAGGGCACCGGCCCCTGACCGGGCACCAGCAGTTTGCCGGCATCGTCGTTCACTCGCGTCGCCAACGCAGGGTTGCTCGGCGCCAGGTTGCTGGCACTGCTCGATACGGTGGCAAAGGCACCGGCCGAAGGGCGCGGGTGGAACCAGGCCTCGCCGACGAAATCCTGGGCGATCAGCGAGGAACCGCGGACCTTGCCCTCGGCATCCCGCACCAGGCTGCCGTTGGCCTGATCCGGGAAGGCGACCTGGGCCACACCGGTGACCACCAGTGGATAGGCGACGCCGGTGATCAGCGTCATCAGGACCAGCAGGCTCAGGGCCGGGCGTATCAATGTGGACATTTCAAAATCCTCTAATTCGTAAAAACAGCTGTAGGAGCGAGCTTGCTCGCGATGGATCTGAAGGCGCCGCGCTTTATCAGAAATGGCGCGTTATCGTTAACGCCCATCGCGAGCAAGCTCGCTCCTACAGAGGGCGGTCAAACCAGATGCAACGCCGTCAACAGCATGTCGATGGCCTTGATGCCCACGAACGGCACCAGGATCCCGCCCAGGCCGTAGATCAGCAGATTGCGCCGCAACAACGCCGCCGCACTCGCCGCGTGAACCCGCACACCGCGCAGCGCCAGCGGAATCAGCACCACAATGATCAGGGCGTTGAACACGATCGCCGAGAGAATCGCGCTCTGCGGACTGCTCAGGTGCATCACGTTGAGCACCCCCAGTTGCGGATAGATCGCGGCGAACAGCGCCGGCAGGATCGCGAAGTACTTGGCCACGTCGTTGGCGATGGAAAAGGTCGTCAGCGCACCGCGGGTGACCAGCAACTCCTTGCCGATCTGCACCACGTCCAGCAGCTTGGTCGGGTCGCTGTCGAGGTCGACCATGTTCGCCGCTTCACGTGCCGCTTGGGTGCCGTCGTTCATCGCCATGCCCACGTCCGCCTGGGCCAGGGCCGGGGCGTCGTTGGCGCCGTCGCCGCACATGGCAACCAGACGACCGTCGTTTTGTTCGTGACGAATGCGCGCCAGTTTTTTCTCCGGCGTGGCTTCGGCCAGCACATCGTCCACACCCGCCTCAGCGGCGATGGCGGCAGCGGTCAACGGGTTGTCGCCGGTGACCATGACAGTGCGGATTCCCAGCTTGCGCAGCTCAGCGAAACGCTCGCGGATACCGGGCTTGACCACGTCCTTGAGGTGGATCGCACCGAGCAACTTGCCGTCGGCACACACCAGTAGCGGGGTGCCGCCGCTTTGGGCGATCTTGTCGATTTCACGGGACAAGGCCGGTGCCAGGTCAGCGCGTTTCAGACCCACGAACGCCAGCAACGAATCCACCGCGCCCTTGCGGTACACGCGTCCTTGATAATCGACACCGGACAAGCGGGTTTCGGCACTGAAGGGCACGGCTGTCAGCACGTCGGCGGACGGTTCCGGTTGCGGATGGGTGCCGCGCAGGTACTCGACGATCGACTTGCCTTCGGCGGTGTCATCTGCCAGCGAAGCCAGCAATGCGCCTTCGGCCAGCTCCCTGGCTGTCACGCCAGGCGCGGCATACACCGCCGAGCAACGACGGTTACCGAAGGTGATGGTACCGGTCTTGTCCAGCAGCAGAACGTGCACGTCCCCCGCTGCTTCCACCGCACGACCGGACTTGGCGATCACGTTCAGGCGCACCAGACGATCCATCCCGGCGATCCCGATGGCCGACAGCAAACCACCGATGGTGGTTGGAATCAGCGTGACCAACAGCGCCACCAAAAACACCAGTGGCAGGCTGCCATTGGCGAAGTGGGCGAACGGTTGCAGGGTGACGACCACCAGCAGGAAGATCAGGGTCAGGCCGATCAGCAGGATATCGAGCGCCACTTCGTTCGGAGTTTTCTGACGCTTGGCGCCTTCGACCAGAGCGATCATGCGGTCCAGGGTCGACTCACCGGGGTTGGCGGTGATTTTCACCAGCAGCCAGTCGGACACCAGTCGGGTGTTGCCGGTGACGGCCGAGCGGTCGCCGCCGGACTCGCGAATCACCGGCGCCGATTCGCCGGTAATCGCCGCTTCGTTGACCGCCGCGATGCCTTCGATCACCTCGCCGTCACCGGGGATCATCTCCCCCGCTTCGACGCGCACCACATCGCCTTTGCGCAGGTTGGCGGCGGGCACCACCTGAAAGCCGCCGTTGCCGGTCTTGCGCCGGGCGCTGAGGCCTTCGCTGCCGGCCTTGAGGCTGTCGGCGCGGGCCTTGCCGCGACCTTCGGCCAGGGCTTCGGCGAAGTTGGCGAACAGTACGGTGAACCACAGCCACACAGCAATTTGCGCGGCGACGAAAGTCGGCACCGCCGTGTCGGGAATGAAGCACAAAACGGTGGTCAGGATCGCCGTCAGTTCGACCACCAGCATTACTGGCGCGCGCTGCAACTGCCGTGGGTCGAGCTTGACGAAGGCTTGCACCAGCGCCGGGCGCCACAGGGCCGAGATCGCGGTTTTTGTTTGCTCCGGCGCCTTGGCGGCAACGGTTTTGGTTACGGGCATATTCATTGTCTATTCCTCAGAAGCCCATGCTCAGATGTTCAGCGATTGGGCCCAACGCCAAAGTCGGCAGGAAGGTCAGGCCGCCCACCAGCAAAATGGTCACGGTCAGCAAGGTCACAAATAGTGGGCCGTGGGTCGGGAAGCTGTTCTGTCCGATCGGCGCGGTTTTCTTCATCGCCAGGCTGCCGGCCAGGGCCAGGACCGGGAGGATGTAGCCGAAACGACCGATCAACATGCCCAGGCCCAGCATCAGGTTGTGGTACGGGGTGTTGGCGCCGAAGCCAGCGAAGGCGGAACCGTTGTTGGCGCTGGCCGAGGTATAGGCGTAAAGCAACTGACTGAATCCGTGAGGGCCAGGGTTGCTCACGGCGGCGACCGGGCCGGGCAGACTGGCGGCAATCGCGCCGAGCACCAGCACGCCAATCGGCATGACCATCAGGGTCACCACCAGCAATTGCACTTCCCTGGCTTGCAGTTTCTTGCCGAGGTATTCCGGGGTGCGGCCGATCATCAGGCCGGCGAGGAACACCGCGATCAGCACGTTGAGCAACATGCCGTAGAGCCCGGCACCGACACCACCGAAGATCACTTCGCCGACCATCATGTTGACCAGCGCCACCATGCCGCTCAGAGGGTTGAGGCTGTCGTGCATACCGTTGACCGAGCCGTTGGACGCGGCCGTGGTGGTCACCGACCACAGCACGGTGGCGGTGGTGCCGAAGCGCGCTTCCTTGCCTTCCAATGGCGCGGCCTGTTCGACGGCGACATTGTTCAACGCCGGGTTCGGCTGGTACTCAGCCCACAGCGAGGTGGCGCCGCCGATCAGAAACAGCGCCAGCATGCAGGCGATGATCGCCCGGCTCTGACGCAGGTCCTTCACGTAATGACCGAAGGTGAACACCAGCGCGACCGGGATCAGGATGATCGAGGCCATCTCGAACAGGTTGCTCCAGGCCGTCGGGTTCTCGAACGGATGCGTCGAGTTCACGCCGAAGAAACCGCCACCGTTGGTGCCCAATTGCTTGATCGCAATCTGACTGGCAGCAGGCCCCAGCGGAATCACCTGATCGACGCCCTGCATCGTCACCGTATTCACATACTGCGCGAAGGTTTGCGGCACGCCCTGCCAGACCAGATACAGCGCCAACAGCAGGCACAGCGGCAGCAGGCCGTAGAGGGTGGCGCGGGTCATGTCGACCCAGAAGTTGCCCAGGGTCCGGGTGGATTTGCGGCCGATGCCGCGACACAGCGCGACCAGTACCGCCAGGCCGGTGGCGGCGCTGACGAAGTTCTGCACGGTGAGGCCAACCATCTGGCTCAGGTAGCTCAGGGAAGCTTCGCCGCTGTAGGCCTGCCAGTTGGTATTGGTCATGAAGCTGACGGCGGTGTTGAACGCCAGCGTCCACTCCTGACCCGGCAGATTCTGCGGATTCAGCGGCAGGTGGTCCTGGAACAACAGGATCGCAAACAGCAGCAGGAAACCCGCAACGTTGAAGGCAATCAGGGCCAGGGCGTATTTCTGCCAACTCTGTTCGGCTTGCGGATCGACACCGGCCAGACGATAACAACCGCGTTCGACCGGACCGAGAACCGGTGTCAGCCAGGTGCGCTGCCCTTCCATCACCCTGTAGAAGAAGCGCCCGAGAAACGGCGCCGGAACCAAAACCAGGGCAAAAAAGCCGAGGATCAGCCAATAGTCATAACTGTGCATAGCCGCTCCTAGTTCCGGTCCGCGCGCAGCAGCGCAACCAACAGATAAATGAACAGCCCCACTGCCAGCAGCAGCGACACCCCGTCCAGAACGCTCATGGAAGTTCTCCGTGTTACGGCGTATTGCCGCGTGTGGAGTCATTGTCGGAAAGGAGGCTGTAAAGGAACGAGACCGAGGGTGCGGGCGGGGCATAAAGAATGCGTAAAGAGTGGGTTTACGCTGGGGTTACAGCGGTGTCTGGACGATTGCCATCGCGAGCAGGCTCGCTCCCACAGGGGAACACGCTGCTTTTGTGGGAGCGAGCCTGCTCGCGAAGGCGGCATTACAGGCAACAACGCTCACTACTGGCGCACAAAAATGTAGACATCCAGCCGCCAACATCCCCGATACGACAGCTTTCAGCGCTTTACGACGCAACATCACAAAATGGCACGCCCACTGCACTGGCCTCCCGTGAGCTTTCCAAACCACTCAGGGAGCAACCCCATGAACACACAACTCAAACCCACGCTGGGCACCTTGCACCTGTGGGGCATTGCGGTCGGGCTGGTGATTTCCGGAGAGTATTTCGGCTGGAGCTATGGCTGGGGCGTGGCCGGGACTTTGGGCTTTCTGGTGACCTCTTTCATGGTCGCCACCATGTACACCTGCTTCATCTTCAGTTTCACCGAACTGACCACCGCCATTCCCCACGCCGGCGGTCCCTTTGCCTACAGTCGTCGCGCCTTTGGCGAGAAAGGCGGGTTGATCGCCGGGCTGGCGACACTGATCGAATTCGTCTTCGCCCCACCGGCAATTGCCCTGGCCATCGGTGCCTACCTCAATGTCCAGTTTCCAGCCCTGGACCCGAAACACGCGGCAGTCGGTGCCTACATCGCCTTCATGGGCCTCAACATCCTCGGCGTGAAACTGGCAGCCACTTTCGAATTGGTGGTCTGCGTGTTGGCGGTCGCCGAATTGCTGGTGTTCATGGGCGTGGTCGCCCCGGCATTCAGTTTCAGCAACTTCGCCCTCAATGGCTGGGCCGGTTCCGATGTCTTCGGTGCTCCGGCGATTGCCGGGATGTTTGCGGCGATCCCCTTTGCTATCTGGTTCTTCCTCGCCATCGAAGGCGCGGCCATGGCAGCCGAAGAAGCCAAGGACCCGAAACGCACGATTCCCAAGGCCTACATCAGCGGCATCCTGACGCTGGTGTTGCTGGCCATGGGCGTGATGTTCTTTGCCGGTGGCGTCGGTGATTGGCGCACCCTGTCGAACATCAACGACCCGTTGCCGCAAGCGATGAAAGCCGTGGTCGGCGAAAGCTCGGGTTGGTTGCACATGCTGGTGTGGATTGGGCTGTTCGGACTAGTCGCGAGCTTCCACGGGATCATCTTGGGTTACTCGCGGCAGTTCTTCGCCCTGGCCCGCGCGGGCTACCTGCCGGCGTCCCTGGCCAAGTTGTCGCGTTTTCAGACACCGCACCGGGCGATCATCGCCGGCGGTGTCATCGGCATTGCTGCCATCTACAGCGACGGCTTGATCAACCTCGGCGGCATGACGCTGACCGCCGCGATGATCACCATGGCCGTGTTCGGCGCCATCGTGATGTACATCATGAGCATGCTCAGCCTGTTCAAACTGCGTAAAACCGAGCCGAACCTGGAACGCACCTTCCGTGCCCCTTGCTACCCGCTGATACCGTTCATTGCACTGATGCTGGCCGTGGTGTGCCTGCTGGCGATGGCCTGGTTCAACACCTTGATCGGCCTGATCTTCCTGGGCTTCATGGCGGCAGGTTTCGTGTACTTCATGCTCACCGCACAACTGCGCGCAGACGCACCGGCGGATGCGATGCTGACCGGACTGTGAAAGCGTTCGAGTGAACCTTGAACAACAGGCATAGAATGGGGGTGATAGCGATGGAACTGCGATGAAACCCCATCACTCAAAACGGTATGCACGATCGGTTGGCGAACCCTCGCCGACCGCCTGCTTTTCAAGGAGAGTCCTATGCCCTGGTATGCCTGGTTGATTCTGGTCGTTGCCATCGGCTCGATCGTTGGTGGCCTGATGTTGCTGCGCGACACCGCCAACAAGGTCGAACTGACCGAAGAGCAACGCAAGCGCGTCGCCGAACGCAATGCGGAAATGGACGCCAAGGAAGCCCAGGACCGCTGACCGAAAACCCCGCCTTGAACAGCGGGGTTTGTTTTTGCGTGAAAACTCCCGAATTCATGCCGCTTTGCACTCATATCGAAGCATCTGCATGTTTTTTAGAAGTAGAAGTACAGTCACCATGCAATTTTCATTGGTTAATATGGCGCATTGATGCGGAGATATCAGATGCGTTACTCGCAGGACCATAAAGCCCAGACCCACCAACGCATAATCAAGGAAGCTTCAGCGCGATTTCGACGCGACGGTATCGGCGCGACCGGGCTGCAGCCCCTGATGAAAGCACTGGGCCTGACTCACGGTGGCTTTTACTCGCACTTCAAGTCCAAAGACGAACTGGTAGAGAAAGCCTTGCAGGAGGCTGGCGCACAAGTCGATGAGTTGTGCGCGCAAATCTTCGCCGAGGAGCAGCCACTCGAAGCCTTCATCGACGCTTACCTGTCCGAATGGCATCAAACCTCACCCCACGAAGGCTGCCCGCTGCTGACCATTTCTTCGGAACTGGGGCTGCGTGGTCAACCGAGCCCGACCAGCGACGTCGTGCTCCAGGCGCGACTCGACCAGATCCAGCACACCCTTGACGGAGAGCACACCGCCGACCGCAGCATCGTCATCATGTCTACGCTGGTCGGCGCCTTGCTGTTATCGCGCAGCGTGGCCGACGCCGAGTTTGCCCAACGGATTCTCGACGTCGCACGCGAACACCTCAAGCACTCGCAGGATTAACCCTGCCAACGCTTGAACAGCACACTGGCATTGACCCCGCCAAATCCGAAGCCGTTGGACAACGCGTACTCGATGGCCATCGGTCGCGCCTGGCCATGAACGATGTCGACACCTTCAGTGGCAGGGTCCGGGTTCTCGAAATTGAGGGTCGCCGGTGCAACCTGGTCACGGATCGCCAGCAACGTAAAGATCGCCTCGATTCCCCCCGCTGCACCGAGCAAATGCCCGGTCGCCGACTTGGTCGATGTCACGGCAATGCCGTTCTGTGCACCGAACAACGCCTTGATCGCAGCCAGCTCACCCAGATCTCCCACCGGAGTCGAAGTTGCATGAGCATTCAGATGCTGAACCTGGGCCGGTGAAACACCGGCCTGTGCCAACGCCAACGACATCGCCCGCCGCGCACCATTGCCGTCTTCGGGGCCGGCGGTCAGGTGAAAGGCATCGGCGCTGGTGCCGTAGCCGACCAGCTCCGCCAGGGGCTGGGCTCCCCGGGCCAGCGCATGGTCCAGAGACTCGATGACCAGCAGCCCGGCCCCTTCTCCCATGACAAAACCATCGCGACCACTGTCGAAAGGTCGCGAAGCGCGCTCAGGCGTTTCGTTGTAGGCGCTGGACAAGGCGCGAGCAGCCGCAAACCCGGCAAGGCTGACCCGATCGATCGCCGCTTCCGCACCGCCGCACACCGCGATATCCGCCTCACCCGCACGAATCAACCGCGCCGCGTCGCCAATCGCCTGAACCCCGGCGGCGCACGCCGTGACCGGTGCGCCCAATGGCCCCTTGAAGCCATGCTGGATCGACACATGACCTGCCGCGAGGTTGACCAGAAACGAAGGGATTGTGAATGGAGACAAACGTCTCGGACCACGACTGTCAGTGGTGCGCACCGCGTCGGCGATCGCGCCGAACCCCCCCACACCTGAACCGATGATGGTGGCCGTGCGCTCCTGGGCATTGGCATCCAGCGCTTGCCATCCGGCTTGCTCCAGTGCCTGACGCGCCGCTTCCATGGCGAACAGGATGAAGCGGTCCATCTTCTTCTGTTCCTTGGGTGGGGTTGCCCGGTCCGGGTCGAACCCCGCCTGCGGATCATCCGCCAGCGCAGGCACGGCACCGCCGACCGTGGCCGGCAGATCGGCAACCACCTCGTGCGGCAAATTGCGCAGTCCGGAACGACCGGCCAGCAGCCGCTGCCAAACCACTTCGACGCCGCTCCCCAACGGCGACACCAGGCCCATGCCCGTTACAACCACTCGACGATCATTCATACCCAATACACCTCAAGCCGATTGATGGCACTTACCGATAACGGGCTGCGGCCTTGCTTTTGGAAAGGTTAGGCGCCATCACATGACGTGCCGCCACGAACGCATCCCAATCTGCCGCATCAGGCAACGAAGGAATGGTGATCAGTTCACCCTGATCCAGACCCGATAACGCAGCATCGACCATTTCACCCGCCTCCATCACCATATCCGCAGGAATTTGTGAAGCATCGATACCGGAACGCTCCCAGATCTCGGTTCGTGTCACACCGGGCAGCACCGCCTGGATCTTCACTCCAGTGCCATTCAGCTCGGTGCTCAACGATTGAGTCAAGCTCAATACATAGGCCTTGCTGGCGCTGTACGTCGCATTGAAACGTTCGGGAAACAACGCCACCACCGATGCGATATTGATGATCGTGCCGCGCCCGGCCTTGGTAAAGCTGGCCGCAGCCGCCGACGCCAACCGCGTAACTGCTGTGATGTTGAGTTGAATCAAGCGCTCGAGTTGGTCCATATCGGCATTGGCCAGCAAACCATCCGCCGCCACACCTGCATTATTGAGTAGCAGGCTGATGCTCGAGTCACTGCGCAATCGCTGCTCGAGCTTGAGTATGTCCTCCTTTTGAGTCAGGTCCGCTTTAAACACCTCTACCCGAACACCATGCTCGGTGCGCAGTTTGCTGGCTGCGGACTCCAATCGATCCTGATCGCGGGCAACCAGCAACAGATCAAAACCGCGTGCCGCCAAACGCTCGGCGTAAACCGCACCGATACCCGACGAAGCACCGGTGACGAGGGCCGTACCTGAGGACTGAACAGAATTCATTGCAGTGCTCCTGAGAAACGCAAAAAGAAAACCAGCGCCTGTGTTTCAGGACGCGGTGTCGGAACGTCAATTTATTATAGGCATAATTTTACAAATACATGATAGTCATAATTTTATAATGCTGACAGAGAGCCAGTCTCAATGATCGGAGCCAGGAACAGTCAACGCCCGGAGTGTTCCCATTTGCCAGAATGTAAAAAGGCCGGTCAATGACCGGCCCCTTGGCGTAGATTTACAAGTTTAGTTCACCTCAAGCTTCTCGCGGTTTTTATCGAGAATGGCTTTGCCGATACCCTTGACCTCAAGCAGTTCGTCAATTGAAGCAAAGGGTCCATTATCCTCACGATACGCAACAATCGCTTTCGCCTTGGCTTCGCCCACACCGGACAGTTCGCGGTGCAGTGTTGCTGCATCCGCCGCATTGAGGTTGATTTTGCCGGACTGCTCTTTCTCTGAAGCTTCCATCACCACAGGAGGATTTCCAGCTTCCTGTTTGACTGCAGGTGCAGCTACGACGGCAATTGAAGTGCTGGTCAGCAGGGCAAAAACGAGAGAGTAGAAATAGCCAGTACGCATAAATGACGCTCCATGACATCGATTGAGAAAGCAGCTTTTCCGAAGCTGCCTTCAAAACTTAGGTGATGTCTGGAGCGTGTCAAAAATGTGTCCGTTACAGCATGTGAAACAATCAGGGTTCGAGGCGACGCTGCTGATAGATCCAGTCGACAATCTCGCCGTCGGGGGTATAGCCGCTGACGGTTTCGCGTAACTGGCGTACGCGGGAATAATCGTCTTTTCGACTGCTGTGAGAAGCTCAGCCAACCCTTCTCATCCACCCGTACTGTTTCATTTATTCAACACCTTCTCTTGACCGTTTGTTTTCCGTAAGGCCGTACCTGCCAGAAACGGCAAAAAGCCTCGGTATCCCCCGGTTCCACTCACTTGCAATGATAAGCCCCTCCTGGAAAGAACCTGCCGCACCTGCAACCACCACCGCTTAGGAAAACGGCGATTACAAGGTGAAAAGGCACAGTCCAATACGCTACCATGCGCGACGCGGTTGAGACGCTGGGCTCACAGGGGCCATTGTCAATACTTGAACGTCGATCGGCCACCTGTACAAGAAGTCGAGCCACATTACTGATGCGAAATTATTCAGCAAACCCCGTGGAAATGATAAACAGCTTTTGGCGCAACAAACGGCTGACAATGCAGTTGAGTAAACGCGATTTGCCTGGCCGTTATCGCGGTTCGACATTGGGTTTGTCATGGTCTTTTTTCGGTAGTTTTCAAGGCACGCTGGGGTGTATCGGCAGATGAAAGCAAAACCGACTTCGCCATCACTCTTTTCGTTGGCTTGTGCGTGATGTTCACGCGAAAAGTGTATGAATCGGTCGGCCCGCTGGATGAGGCCTTCGGTCGAGGATTCTTCGAAGACGATGACTATTGCCGCCGTGTAGAGCAGTCAGGCCTAAGAGTTCTGTGTGCGGAAGATGTGTTTATTCACCATCAATTGTCTACGTCCTTCAATAAGCTTAAAAGCGCTGATCATCAGGCTCTGTTCGAGCAGAACAAAGCAATAAATGACGCCAAGTGGGGCACGTGTACGCCACACACTTACAAAAACATGGAAAAGAAATGAGCATCTCAATGAACCCGATGCAAAAAACGATTATTTCAAGGCACGTGAATCTCCTTTCATATGCATTAATTTGTGCCATCTTCTATCTAATGGCGTACTACTCTGTCTCAGCCTTGCTACCAAGCTCCATTCCTGCTCATCACGACGATTACGCCAACTATGCGCTGGCTTCAGGAGGTTTGGCCTGGTCGTGGAACCGTCCGCTTTCGACCTGGGCGATTTACATATTTTCCTCCATGGGCCCTGAGTACCTGAGCTGGGCTGTCAGGATCCTCACCGCCACCTACGTATTCCTGTGCTGGAGGATCCTGGTTCAGGTCTTGCAACCTCGCCAGTACTGGATAACTCTGATGTTGTTTGCGGTAGCTTCGCTATCCAGTCCTATCGTCGCCGAATACGCTCGTTACACAGGTATGGTGACGCACATGATGTCGGGCTGCCTGGGTCTCGCAGCCGTATATTTCGTGTTCAAGGATGATCGCGAGACCAGTAACGTCTGGCTATATGCATCAGTGGTGTTGCTGTTGCTGTCCACACTGGCCAAGGAAGACTTTATTCTGTTCTATGCGTTTTCTTTCGCGTACGTTCTGATCAGGTCGAACAACCCGGTCAAAAAACGCATCGTCGTTGGCCTGATCGGCCTGGCAGCGTCACTGCTCATGGTTGCAGGCGCGAAGTTCCTGGCCGCTTCCAGCTTCCTGGGCGAAAACGATGTCCACTCCCCATACTTCATCGATACCTCGGTGACCAGCGTGGCAGCCACGGTGTGGCGTTACCTGACAGGCACCGGACATTCGACCATGATTGGCCACGGGCGCATCGTTGCGGCGGCAATAGTCTTTTCCGGTATTGTGGCGCTGTACGTGCTGGTACGTGACAAGCAGATCCCGAAAACACTTTATATAGTTGGGGCAGCGTTGACACTGATCGCCCCTTATTCCGTCCTGCCGAACCACGTAAACCCATACTATGAGTTGATCTGGCTGCCGTTCATCATTGGCGGCGTCTATGTCGCACTGACAGAATTGTTCAAGATCAACTCCGCGAACTCGATGAGCGCTTATGTAACCTGCGCGTTGCTGGCGACTCTCACCATCCTGTTGTATGTGGTAGACACTCCAGGTCGATCCGCCATTGCCAATTGGTACAACGTTATTGCTTCAGACAATACCCGGGTGCTCAAACAACTTGATGAAAATAAGACCGCCATCAATGCCGCACCATCCGTGTGCGTTTACGGCGCCGGTGCTTTCTCACCGTGGTACATGCACAGTGGCCAATATCTGGACACTGTGATGGGTCTGCATACTGTCTGGAATATCGTTGTCGACAAGAACTCTCCGCTCTATCCGGGCTTCCAGCTGGGGGCGAATATGTCCCATGGAAAGGTCGTGGTGACAGGCGAAGCAGACGCAAATGCAAACTGCATAAAAATTTCGATCGCCGAGGCTAAATAATGCGTACGTTGGCGGATTTATTCGCAGGAAAGAACAATAATCTGACCTTTATCCGGCTAGTAGCTGCGCTAGCGGTCATCTACGGCCATACTTCGGCGATTGTTGCCGGTGCCCCGTCAGACTGGGTAGCGGTCACCACAGGCTACGCATTTTTTGGCGGAGTTGCAGTCGACCTTTTTTTCCTGATCAGCGGTTTTCTGGTCACGGCCAGTATCCTGAACAGCGGCGTGAAGAGCTATGTCATCTCCCGGGTGCTGAGGATTTTTCCGGCACTTTGGGTCAATCTGATACTAGTGACGTTTGTGCTGGGCAGTATCGTCACCACATTGTCCGTATCGGACTACCTCACCAATGGCGAGGTCTGGTCTTACTTTAAGAACCTGGCATTTGCCTACCAAGGTGCTTTTTTCCTGCCGGGCGTATTCACTCAAAATCATAATCACGCAGTGAACGGTTCGCTCTGGTCGGTAGTGATCGAAGTCTGGCTATATGTCGTTGTCCTGTTTTTCTACCTCTTCGGCTTGATGCGCAATCGTGCCGTGTTCAATACGTTGTTTTTCGTTCTGATTGTGGTGATTTGGAACAACCAGGGATCTCTGCCGCCGGCATTCGGTTCGACGATGTTGCATGTCTGCCTGTTGTTCTATATAGGCTCGTTTCTATACATCAACCGCGACAGCGTGCCCGTCAGTCCGTACTTTTTGCTGATCGCACTATTTCTGGCCGGCATTACGCTGGGTACTGAAAAATTTGTCTATGGCTACATACTGCTGCTGGTGACTTTCTTCTGTTCGGTCAGTTTTCTGAAACAATTCGCATGGATGGATAAGTGGGGAGATTACTCTTACGGCGTCTATCTTTACGGCTGGCCGGCACAACAGCTGACCGCCTGGGCATTCCCACAGTTTTCAGGGATTCAAAACTGCCTGGTTGCCAGTACGATCGCCTTGACTTGCGGTATTGCCTCTTGGCATCTAGTCGAAAAAAGAGCTATGCGCCTAAAAAAGGTTTTCATCAAAAAACCTGCAACATCAGCGATCAATTCCGGATTGAATAACCAAGGAGCATTGATATGATCCCCCTCTTTTCCGATGTAGCAATGAATAAAAATCTGGACTTCCTTGGTGCGGTTAAAAAGGTTCTGGACCGCCACTGGTATGTTCTGGGTGAAGAAGTGACTGGTTTCGAAGCAGAGTTCGCCGCCTATGTAGGCGTCGAGCACTGTGTGACCATGGCAAACGGCACAGACGCAATTGAGATTGCCCTGCGCAGCGTCGGTGTTGAGCGTGGTGATAGCGTAGTTACCGTGGCCAACGCCGGCTTCTACAGCAGCACGGCCATTCATGCCATCGGCGCCACGCCACTCTATGTCGACATCGACCCGTCCAGCATGACCATGTCGGTCGAGGCTCTTTCAGAGGCACTCAAACACAAGCCCAAGTGCGTGATTGTCACTCACCTTTACGGTCAGTTGGCAGATATCAAAGAATTGTTGGCTCTGGCCCATGCGGCCGGCGTGAAATTGATTGAGGATTGCGCACAATCTCACGGCGCACAGCGCGATGGTCGTCAGGCCGGAAGCTTTGGTGATGTGGCTTGTTTCAGTTTCTACCCCACCAAAAACCTCGGCGCCCTGGGTGATGGTGGTGCAGTTGTGACCAACAATGAGGAATTGGCCGCACGCCTCAAGACTCTGCGCCAGTACGGCTGGTCCTCCAAGTATCACGTTGGGCATGCCGGCGGCAAAAACAGTCGCCTGGATGAAATGCAAGCCGCGATTCTACGGATCAAGCTGCCGTTGCTGGACGCCTGGAACGCTGCGCGCCGCGACATCGCTTTTCGCTACAATGCCGCCTTTGCGGACCTGGGTTTCGAAGCTTTGCCATCGGTCGACGAGTCATACGCCGCACACTTGTATGTCGCGCGCATTCAGAATCGTGATGCTCTGCGTGAATTCCTGAAGTCCCAAGGCGTTACCACTGACGTTCATTACCCGGTTCCGGACCACCAGCAAGCAGCCTATACCGAGCCCCATGTTGTCGGCTCCATGGAAGTGACCGAAAGCACGTGCAAAAACCTGGTGACCCTACCTTGCTTCCCCGGCATGACCGATGAAGCGGTAGAGACAGTCATCACAGCTGTGAAAAAATACTTCGAACAATAAGGAGCATCATCGCTTGCTAACTTTAGTCATTCCTGTTTATAAAAACGAAGGCTCATTGCCGGACTTGTTGATCGCCATCGATGGACTGAACAGCAAATTAGCAGGCGATTTCGAAGTGGTCTTTGTGATCGACGGCAGTCCAGACCGATGCTACGAGATCTTGCGGGATGAGTTACCCAAGCAACGCTTCGAATCCCGCCTGGTCTTGCTCTCCCGCAACTTTGGCTCGTTCCCGGCCATTCGGGTAGGCCTTGAGGCCGGTCGTGGTGATCGTTTTGCGGTCATGGCTGCCGACTTGCAGGAACCACCGGAGCTGGTGCTGGAGATGAACACGCAACTGCTCAGTGGGCAGTACGATGTGGTTCTCGGCGTCCGTGAAGGTCGGGACGACCCCCTTCTGTCGCGTATTGCCTCCAAAACATTCTGGAACCTGTATCGACGCTATGTAGTACCGGAAATTCCAGAAGGTGGCGTGGATGTCTTCGGCTGCAACAAAACCTTTCGCGACACGCTCCTGACCCTCGATGAAAGGCACAGTTCGTTGATCGCACAGATTTTCTGGCTGGGCTATCGGCGCAAGACTATTTCCTACAACCGCCTTAAGCGTGAGCACGGCAAGTCGGCATGGACGTTCACCAAAAAAGTGAACTACATGATGGACAGCATTTTCGCATTTACCGACCTTCCCATCCGCCTCCTGACACGTTTGGGTGGTGTAACTACCCTTCTAGCTGCCAGTTTCGGTATCGCCGTAGCCATTGCGCGGCTTCTTGGACTGATCACAGTTTCAGGTTACGCAATGACCATTAATGTCATCGTCTTTCTGGGGGCAGCCAACCTGTTGGGCCTGGGGATCGTAGGTTCATACGCATGGCGTACCTACGAAAATACCAAGGCCAGGCCGTTAGCCATCCCGATGAGGACAGAGAATTTCAATCATGAATAATGAAAACGCCGAGTATTTCGTTCACCCCAAAGGGCTTTGCGAATCCCCACATATCGGTAAGGACACCAAGATCTGGGCTTTCGCGCATGTATTGCCCGAAGCCCGTCTCGGCTCCGAATGCAACATTTGCGATAACGTCTTTATCGAGAACGATGTGGTCATTGGTGACCGCGTCACGATCAAATGCGGAGTTCAGGTGTGGGATGGTATCGAGATCATGGACGATGTGTTCATTGGCCCCAATGCCACTTTCACCAATGACCGCTTCCCGCGCAGCAAGCAGTATCCGGATGAATTCCTGCGCACAATCGTCAAGACCAAAGCGACCATCGGTGCCAACGCCACCATTCTCCCCGGCCTGACCATTGGTGAAAACGCCATGATCGGCGCTGGTGCCGTTGTAACCCGATCCGTCCCTCCGTTTGCAATAGTCGTCGGCAACCCGGCCAAGATCATTGGTTACGCTGACGCCGTCGAGAGTACCAACGAGAGCATGAAGGTCAGTGCCTCGTCGAAACCGGCAGTGACCGGCACCAAAGTGTCCGGAGTCACATTGCATACCTTCAAGGCTGTTCCTGACCTGCGTGGCAGCCTGTCGGTGGGTGAATTTGAACGCGAGATTCCATTCAACCCGAAACGCTATTTCCTGGTCTATGACGTACCCACTGCCGATACCCGTGGCGAGCACGCTCACCACCAGTGCCACCAATTTCTGATCGCAGTCAGAGGCAGCATCCGCGTAGTCGTGGATGATGGCGAGACGCGTGAAGAAATCACACTGGATCGCCCTAACATGGGCTTGTACCTGCCGCCCAAGACCTGGGGCATTCAGTACAAGTACTCAGCCGATGCCATGTTGTTGGTGTTCGCATCCGACTATTACGACGCCGACGACTACATCCGCGACTACGGTCAGTTTGTCGATCTGATCAAATCTCAAAAGCAGGCTTGAGCGGATGTCGAGGCGAAAGACGTTGACCGACCTGGTCAAGTTTGTTGTTGGCGGTGGCATCAACACCGCCTTTACCTTCGGCCTGTACTTCGGCCTTCAGGTCGTATTGCCTTACCAAGTGGCATACGCCCTGGCCTTTGCCACCGGCGTAGTGTTTTCCTATTGGTTCAACGCAACGATCGTTTTCAAGACCCCCGTCAGTTGGAAAGGCTTCTTTGCCTTTCCACTGGTATACCTGGTGCAGTATCTGTTGTCAGCAGCTCTGTTAAGCGTCTTTGTCGAGCGCTTCAGCATTCCTCAGAGCGTTGCACCACTGGTCGTCATTGTGGTGACTATCCCCGTTACTTTTGTGATGACGCGCTGGTTCCTGCGTCGCACATAAGGTGATACCACCACTGTTTTCGCTTTGACCCTGGTATTTTTTTATCGCCGAATTCCGTTTGGCCATGTTGAAGCAGGCCTGCGTACCTGGGACATGCAGACCCCCTTCCCGGAAGAAGCCGACCGTGTATTGGCTGGGCGTTTGACGACGGCAATTGATATGCTGGTCAGCAGGGCAAAAACGAGAGAGTAGAAATAGCCAGTACCCATAAATGACGCTCCATGACATCGATTGAGAAAGCAGCTTTTCCGAAGCTGCCTCAAAACTCAGGTGATGTCTGGAGCGTGTCAAAAATGTGTCCGTTACAGCATGTGAAGCAATCAGGGTTCGAGGCGACGCTGCTGATAGATCCAGTCAACAATCTCGCCGTCGGGGGTATAGCCGCTGACGGTTTCGCGCAGGAGTTGGCGGACGCAGGAGTAGTCATCCTGCTCAACGGCGGCCAGCAATTCCGCCAGTTTGACTTTAAGAACCTCCCAGGAAAGGTAGTCCTCAGTGGCGGTCATGATCATTGGATGAGGCGTTGCGGCTACGTTGTCGCCAATCAACAACTCTTCATACAGTTTTTCACCAGGGCGAAGTCCGGTGAACTCAATCGAGATATCTCCATGGGGATTTCTCTCCGAGCGCACACTGAGACCTGACAAGTGGATCATTTTTTCCGCCAGCTCGACAATCTTTACCGGCTCGCCCATGTCCAGAACGAAAACGTCGCCTCCCTGCCCCATTGAGCCTGCTTGAATCACAAGCTGGGCCGCCTCGGGGATCGTCATGAAATAGCGAGTGATCTTCGGATGTGTAACCGTCAGTGGGCCACCGAGTTGAATCTGCTTGTGAAATAGCGGGATGACGGACCCAGAAGAGCCCAGGACGTTGCCGAATCGAACCATCGTAAAACGGGTTTTATTGACCCGCGAAACATTCGAGGCGTCCCCAAACAAAACAGGTGCCAACTCCTGACTCAACGCCTGGAGCGTCATCTCAGCCAAACGCTTGGTGCTGCCCATGACGTTGGTAGGCCGTACTGCCTTGTCCGTTGAGATGAGTACAAAATTGGCAACATTGGACTGCAACGCAGCCTGCGCGGTATTCAGCGTACCGATGACGTTGTTGAGTACACCTTCGGCGATGTTGTGCTCAACCATCGGGACATGCTTGTAAGCCGCGGCGTGGTAAACCGTATCGACACGCCACGTCTTCATCACGTCCAGCAGCTTTTCCTGATTACGGACAGACCCAAGGATCGGCAGCAACTTTACAGGCAAAGACTCGCGTGCAACCCGCTGCTCCAATTCGGACATAATGCTGTAAAGATTGAACTCACTATGCTCAAACAACAAAAGCGTAGTGGGTCGCAGCACCAGTATCTGGCGGCAAAGCTCAGAACCGATCGATCCACCCGCCCCCGTCACCAGCACGACCTGGCCCCTGATGCAATGCGAGAGGAGATCGCCTTGCGCAGGCACGGCATCGCGCCCGAGCAGGTCCGCAATATCCACTTCCTGAATGTCGTCAACTTTTACACGACCGCTCGCCAGATCCATAAAGCCGGGAACACTTCGGACATGCAGTGGAAAGCCTTCCAGGTACCCCAATATTTCACGACGCCGCCCGCGATTTGCCGACGGGATGGCCAAAAGGATTTCCTGAGCCCCGGTAACATCGATCATCTTCTCAATATGCTTGGGCTCGTAAACGTGCAATCCCGAAATGACCCTGTCAGCAATACTGTTGTCGTCATCGATAAACGCGACAGGTCTCATTAATCGTCCCATGCGAAGCGCTGCTACCAGCTGGTTTCCCGCGGCGCCTGCTCCGTAGATTGCAACCTTTGGCAACCCCTTGTCTCTATTCGTGAATGGGACATGCTGAGCAGCAGTAAGCCAATCGCCAAGAAAATACTGGCGCATTGCTAGTCGCAACCCGCCAATCATCAATAAGCTGAGCCACCAATAGTTAAAAATGATCGAGCGGGGAATAACAGTCTGATGATTGCTATACCAATAAACCACGAGCCCGAGGATCAGCGACGAGAGACTAACCGCCTTCACGATTTCAATCAGTGCGTCGTTTCCGAAGTAGCGTAAAACCGCACGATACAATCCAAAGCGAATGAACAGCGGAATCGCGACAACCGGTGCACACAAGAATAACCAGGTGTGCGCCTGCAGCGGATTTACAATCTCGTCAATACCCAAGCGAACGACGAATGCCAACCAAAGCGCAGCCCAGACCAGGAAAATATCGGTCGTAACTTGCATCAGCCTTTTTTGGCGCCGCGGAAGCTGCAGTAGCCATTGGCGAAGCATCTCAATATCCTTTTCAAATAAAGCAAACGACAAGCTTAAAGCTCAAGCGTGTTTATCTCAAACACCTTCAAGCGACACATCACACTTCGCGCTGACCGGCCTTGAATCGCAATGCCAGCAGAAGCAAGGGTGCATAAGCCACCAACAATCCGACGAAACCATCAAGCAGGCCTATCGCCACCAGCATGGCAATTGGTAACAGCCAAACCACATTTATGCCGGTTACCGAAAGCGTTACAGGTAAATGGCTGCCGTACTGTCGTGACGCGTACTGATAAGCGTGACTGCGATGCGCCTCGTAGACCTTATCGCCTCTAATCAGTCGAACGAAAAGCGTGCATGTCGCATCGACAATGAACGCGCCCAGGAGAATCAGCCACCCCCAGAACAAAGTGGGGTTTACCCACGCTGCTTGCAAAGACAGAAAACCTAGCGTTATGCCCAGGAAACCGCTACCGGCATCGCCCATGAAAATTCGCGCAGGAGGGAAATTCCAATACAAGAAACCGGCAACAGCCAGCGCGAGCGCCACCGGCCCCCACACAGAATCGGGATTTCCTGAGACGACGTACAGGACGGCTCCACCCAGGCAAACAAAAATGGCTTCCATACTCGCCAATCCATCGATCCCGTCCATAAAGTTGTACAGGTTCAATAACCAGACCAGATAGAAGCTTCCGAACAAATACGCCGCCCATCCTAGATCAATGGCCATACCGAACAGGTGAATCGCTGGCATTCCATTGAAAATAACCATTCCGATGATTGCCGACGAAAAATGGCCTAACAATCTCCAACGCGCCGGGATATGACCATGATCGTCGAGAAAACCAATGATCGCGACAAGTCCCCCAGGCACCAGGACAGCCAAGGCGACGGACCAATGAATCTGTTCAGTCACAGCAAGAAAAATCGCACTCAAAAGGAAGGAAACCACGATCGCGACCCCTCCTCCCCTGGGGGTGGGTAGCACGTGCGAGCTCCGCGCGTTTGGGACATCAATAAGGCTATTGGACAATGCATATCGACGTAAAACAGCAGTGCCTACCAGAGCGCCAACAAACGCCAAAGGTAAAATCCAATATAAGGTCGTCATCAGCGATGTTCCAAAAATTCTTTGGCTGTTTTGTCTAGAGCGTCTTCGACTGATACTGCTGGGTACCATCCAAGAAGATGCCGGGTCTTTTGTATGTCTACTTGCAGTGATCCACACAAACGCTGGGACAGTGATCGACGTCCCAAGGCAACAGCACAAAATGCCAACATCTTTGCAGGAACCGGAAGCAGCCGACTCTTGACCCCTAGGGCCTTAGCAGTGCGTTGTAATAATTCAGTTGTAGACAAATCAATGCCATCACTGACCAAAAATGTTTGTCCCGCGGCTTTGGGGTGCTCAACGCAAACCATAATCAGACTGACGAGATTATCGAGTGACACCAAACTTCGTTTGTTATGAATAGAACCAAATGGCAGCGGAAGACCTTTGTAGAGCCAAGTCATCATATTTCTAAAATTAGCTTTTACACCAGGGCCATAAACCAAGGTAGGCCGAATGATGACAACCTCCATACCCGTTTCTTTCGAAATAACACGCAATGCGTCTTCGGCTTCTTTTTTGGAAACACCATAGGCATCGGATGGGGCAGGCTTATCGTCAGCGGTGAACGGCTTACCGACATCTGTCTGTTCCCCATTTACCTTTATGGAACTGATGAAAACAAAACGTTTAACTCCGGCTGCAGCAGCCTGCCGAGCAAGATTGATCGTGCCTTCAACATTAACCTTCCTGAACTCGGCTAATGCATCCTGCTCTACCTCCTTCATCACGTGAACCCGTGCGGCAGCATGAATAACTACTGCAGCGTCCTTTAACCCAGCACTCCAATCAGTTGCAGAGGATATATCCGGAACCAAGAACATTGACGAAGAACGTTTTTGGCCATCTTTTTTTGAACGCGCGACAGCCACTGGGAAATATCGCTCAACTTTATCCAGTGCACTCACCACCGCAGATCCGACAAAGCCGCTTGCCCCTGTAACTACGATACGTAGGGGGACCTGAACTGAATCCATAGTCAATTAAAAAACCTCTTATATTCGTTAATCAACAGTTCAGAGCAGGTACTCGCACTGAATTCAGTGATGGCCCGCACCTTCGCAGCCTCCCCCATCGCCTCCAGTAAACGAGCATCACTCAATATGGAAACAATGGCTTGCTCAAGTGAAGCAGGATCCCTGACAGGAACCAAAATTCCCGTCTCACCATTTACTATCGCGTCAGACAAACCGTAAATATCAGTACCTACCGTTGGAGTCCCCATGGCCGCAGCCTCAATGACAACGGTGCCAAAACCTTCGCGATAACTGGGTAGACATAGCAAGTCCGCCAGAGCCATATACTTTTCAGGCTCATTTGAATAACCGACAATTTTAAGATTACGACTTAAGTCATCCGTAGAGGCGCTAGCGACAATTTCTTCGGCATCGGCTTCAAATGGCCCTACCAGAATGAGAAATACACTTTTATCGGCACGTACAATCTCACGAAATGCCGACAAAAGTTCTCTGATTCCTTTGTCCGGAGTAACTCTCCCGACAAACAATAGTATTTTGCTACCCTCTGGAATACCAAGACCATCTCGCAAATCGGCCAACGCCTCCACGTCATAACGAGAAGAATCAAACCGATCAAGATTTATGCCTGCCAACGATCCACTTCCTAGAACGGAAATTTTTTTAGCTTTTATTACACCGCTGGAAACAAGAAAATTCTTTTGGCTTATACTATCGGCATAACAGTGTGTATTCAGCAACCCTATAATTTTATCACAAAATTTCAGTATTAATTTTTTGGCTCCGCCCATCGTTACCCACGGCTGCCCGGTAAAGGTATGCAGACGAACTTCTGTACCCGATAGAAAACCTGCAATTGCACAAAGCAACCCTGCTTTCGGCGTCGTAGAGTGAACCACGTTGAACTTTTTATTTCTGAAAACCTTAATCAGTGATATCAAACTTAATAAATCCTTTACAGGGTCTATCTTACGCTCAATATTTACTGGTATATAATTCGTACTTTCCGCTAGCTGACCACTCATTTCATCGTAACTAGCAATAACAGTAACCGCAGCACCAGAAGCGGCCAATGCGTCAATCTGCGCTTTCAACTGCGTTAGAACAAAAAAAGGAACAGTTGAAACTCGAGCAATTTTTAAGTTTTTATCCTGCACTATGAATCCCCCTCTTAACACCTTGGCTCCGTCCATTACCCTGCGTCGAAACAATCAAGCCAATAGCTGCACCCACTGACTGCAAAGAAATACGACTGATAGTTTGGAGTACTTGGTCGTAAAACATAAAGAGAACTCCACTTATCAGACTATCGGTCGTTTTGTAAAAAGTTCACTGATAGCCTCTGGCACATTTTTTTCAGGAACAAAACCGAGGGTGTCACGAATCTTGGTGGTTGGGTACGTTGTTTTAGACACTAGTGCGTCAATACGTGCCGGAGTGACGGGCAGTCGCAAAAAACGATTGGCTACGGTAACCATTACGCGCAGCAGCGTTTCTGAAACGCTCCATTTCGGACGGGATACATGTTGTGCATCGGCCATACCGTTTATCAGATCAGACAATGGACAGTCATTAGAAAGATTAAATACCTCACCTCTAGCCAATGGGTGGAATCCACAAAGCATCAAGGCAGAGGCAACGTCCTCAACATGGACATATGTAGCGACGGCATCTCTCCTGGCAGTTCCTATGTAAAAAAACAACCCTTTCTGTACAATTTTTCCAAGCTGACGAAGCGAATTGTTCGTCATGCTTGCACCAAATACGTTAGACGGCCTCAATATCGAGTAACTGAAGAACTCACTACTTCCACCTTTCATTACCAGTGAGTCGGCTATCGTCTTGGTTTCTTCGTAGGTTCCTTGAGGATTTTCTTTTGTTGTTTCACTTACGATACGGAGCGCACCCTGGGCAGGGCCATATGCTCCCACACTACTTAATTGAACAAAGTGTATGGGGTGTTCCGCAGATGCCAGACGATTAACAGCTGCAATCAAACGACCAGTGGCATCGACATGAAGTGATCGCATGGCCTTTTCATCGCGAATTTCACCCGCGCAATTGAAAACGACTTCACAACCGGATACCAAAGAGTCGTAATTCGTTTCAGGGTTCGTCAAATCAGCCAGCACAACCTCTACGTCGCTGAAACTGGTTTCAAAGGAGGTACGAGTTACAACCCTGACTTTATGGCCCGATGCACACAGGCGCGCGAGCAATTGGCTTCCAATAAAACCCTTAGCACCTGTCAGTAATACGAACATCTCACCTCCCCCCCTTACAAAAACACATTTTCGTTTCCAGTTTCTTTTGGTCGCTTTCCGGCTGCTAAACTGGCACATGCGAGGCGAATGATGTACCCGATCTCCAAGGGATAAAAAATCCAGGCATAAATGCCAAATCTGTCATTATAAGCCACATCAAACATCGCTATATGCAAACAAGAAAGAAATGCACAGATATAAAATATATACGTTTCATTTGTGCGGCCTCTCTCTAGCAGTTTAAGCACTATCAACAATACAATGGAAAACGATGAAAACGCCCAGAAATCCCATCTAAACCCTGTGAGATAGTCAATATTATCGACATCAGTATAGTTTATTGACAAACCGTAACCTGACAACAACTCGAACAACATGGACACCAACAAAGAAAAAACCTTAAAGTAGGATGCCATGGACACCAACAGCCAAAAAACCACTACACTAAAAACACCAACCCCCATAATTTGCCTTCGAAATAGCACAAAAGGAAAGTAAACCAATGAGGACTTATGAAACAATGTTGCCAGCAATGAAAACACTAGACCTCGACGCCAATAGCCCTTCACACAACAAACCAAAGAAAAGTTCACGAAGCACAGAGCAAAACCTTGCCGAATAATATTTGCCGTCAATGAAAAAAAGAATGGATAAAACAACAAGAACCCAAAAGCCGGGAGCACCCAACTGGAGCTACTACCAAACACAGCTTTCAGCAAAAAATAGTAGGACCATAAAAACATAAATGCTACAAAGAAGAAAAAACACTGATAGCTCAAACCAAGAAAACCAAAGAAACTGACTACTCCGATAAAGCCAGGCTCAAAAGTTTGAAATGGATTTTCGAGACCAGAATTATAATCATTATAAAAATTTATATAGACCTCAGTATCACCTTCCATATCAAATGGTCGATTAGATATATAATAGGACGCCAAAACAATCGCAAGAAAAACGATAAAAACTTCTATCGTGCGAAACAGATTGCTCGCCCTGTTATCAGGCACCAACGCCCTCACTGCAGTCAATAACAGTAAAAAAACACTTATCACATACAGTGGCGTGCCATACAACTCTAAACCAGCCATTTTCTCGCCTCGATCAGCCTCACATCGCACTGTTCTCTAGTCAACGAACTTTGCTCTCAGGGCCTACATGCTTTCTGACACTTACCGTATCCATAAATTTGTGTAGTCGGAAGTAGTAAAAATTACGCAACAGAAAAATCAACCCCTTGAATGTGCACTTGCGAGTAGATTTCGCCATCGCCAGGAATGTGACAATAAAATTTGAATATAGATCTTTTCTCAGTTCCGGTAACTGATAAAAATATCGATACAAATCATCAAAATAAATCGTATACGATTTTATTTTCCCTTTAGTCGTCGACAAATAAGAACCTGCAGATGGATTGCACCGATATTTTACTAACGGAGAATTTATGTAAGCTGCCTTGCCGTTAGGAAGTAAAGAATCGATAACGAAGAACCACTCCATAAATTCTCGAGTAATGACTGCCTTCCTGGAAGTTCGACGATAGGCATAGGAACTGTGAACCGCAATCGCGCCCCAGCGAGCCATTTCCTGAAGAGAGATAAAAGAAACCAGGCTAGCGTCAGAATTTGGGTACTGAGTTTCAGAAGCGTAAGAACCGTCATCAGAAAAATAAATAGCTTTGTGGAACACGACATTTACATCCGCGTTCTCTTTGAAAATATTATACTGCTGCTGAAGCTTCCCCGGCAGCATGACATCATCACCATCGAAATGATAAACAACATCTCCTGACGCCATCTTGTGGACACCATGGTAATTCAAGGCGGCGCCAACGTTTTTCTCTCTCAACAGCAGCTTTATTCTACCTTCGTGCTTGCTTGAGTACTCACGAAGTATTTCCTGTGTTCGATCGGTTGAACAATCATCCGAGACAATAATTTCACAATCAAAATCTATATTCTGAGAAAGGATACTATCCAGACACTCCTCTATGTAATCCTGCTGATTATAACAAGATACAACTACACTCCCGGATAACATCAGGCATTTCTCCTTTTATAAATAACAAAACCGAAAACCGAAACAATAAAATAAATTACATTCATTATTAAGTTAGCGACAAAAGCGCCTTCGACGCCCTGTCCACCATTCAAAAAAAACAGACTAAAACTGCAAAACACCACGCCCTGAGTCAGTTCACTTAGCAAATATATTTTGAGTGCCGCCCGTGCCACAACGACAAAGCTTATCACATATGTAATAACACGGAAAAAATCTGCCAGCAGTTGATACTTAATAAGATCTTCAAGCTCGGAAAACTCGGATGAAAGCAGTAATGGAATAACGTATTGACGAAGAGCGAAAAACACCGTTCCACCCAATACGAAAATCACCATGACGAGCTTCATAAATCTAAAAACCAGAGGTGTTATTTCCGACACTTTGGTCTTTTCTGAAACCATTGGCATAAAATAAACAGCGAGAAAAATTGTAAAAAAACCCATGTATGCACTGGATATCTTTATCGATGCCTGCCAAATACCCGCTGCTACAAATCCAACATGCTCAATAATTTGTTCACGAATAATAATTTCGACCAATGGAACACTGATTGCTCCAACTGTTGCCATCAATGTAAAAGACAATAATCTTTTAAAACCTTGTTTCTCAAACTTGAAACCGATGGGCAACTTCAAGAAAATAGATTTACAGTAAAAATACAGTGCTGGTATCGAATAAAACGAGAAAAAAAGCACCATCGATATCGCTGCACCGACAAAATCAAACCTCTGAATCAAGATCCAGCTTACCGGAAGAACCAATATATTTCCGACTATTTGTATAACCGCAAATGTCTTGGTATCGCGAAGACCATTTGCGACTCCCGTCACTAGATTGGTAAAAGCAAACCCAAACTGAGAAACAGAAAGAAATACCACAATCCAATAATAATCAGGCGTCTTAAAGATATAGCTGGAGATAATCCTGGAAAAAGCACACCCCAACAAACACACAACAACACAAAAAACTAAAGAGTACGCTTTGGAAACCGCAATCGTCTTCAGCAGTTCCTTAGGTTGTTTTTTGTACTGTGCGACATATTTAATAAGGCCGTTTACAATCCCTCCTCCTGCAAGCAGAGAAAGCATGGTAACAGCACTCATAAAATGCCCCAATTGCCCCATACCCTCTGCACCGAGGTACACAGCAACAAGCTTAATGAAGGCGAAACCTACTCCGATTTTCGAAATTTGGGCGAGAGTAGTTAAAGCGGCGCTGATTAGCGCACGCTTACTATCAGAGAAGTTTTTTGCAACTTTACTGGTCGGATGCATGAACCGCACCGATGACAACAGAAGCTACTCGATCTATGTCCTTCTTCTGCATGCCGTACCAAATTGGCAGACGAATCAGGCGCTCACTCTCAACTGTGGTGCAAACATCCTTGCCGTGAAAACGACCAAGTCGCAATCCTGCAGGTGCTGAGTGGAGTGGAATGTAATGGAAAACTGCACCGATCTCTTGATCTTTGAGTAAGCCCAATACTTTTGTTCGAACGTCGATATCCCGAACTTTTATATAAAACATATGGGCATTGCCGACACATCCATCAGGTGTCGTGGGAAGTTCGATAAGGCCAGCGTTGGAGAGTTCTTTTAATGCCAGATAATAACTTTCCCAGATTTGGCGCCTTGCACTATTTATCTCATCCACTTTTTCGAGCTGACCGAATAGATAAGCAGCTTGCAGTTCTCCTGGAAGATAACTACTCCCCACATCGACCCAGGTATATTTATCAATCATGCCACGGAAAAACAAACTGCGATTAGTTCCTTTCTCACGAATGATCTCTGCCCGGACTATAAATTGTTCATCATTAATCAGCAGCAGCCCTCCCTCGCCACCACTTGTATAGTTTTTTGTTTCATGAAAACTATAGGCCGCCATGTGGCCAATGGTACCTAACGCCTTGCCTTTATAGGTCGACATCATACCTTGAGCGGCATCTTCGATGACAAACAAGTTATGCTGCTTTGCGATGGACATAATTGTGTCCATTTCGCATGCAATCCCTGCGTAATGGACAGGCACAATAGCTTTGGTTTTGTTGGTAATTGCAGCCTCAATAAGCGTTTCATCAATATTCATAGTGTCAGGGCGAATATCAACAAATACAATTTTTGCACCGCGCAATACAAAAGCATTAGCTGTACTGACAAATGTATAACTAGGCATGATCACTTCATCGCCCGGCTGAATATCGACCAGCAATGCGGCCATTTCAAGTGCCTGGGTGCACGACGGCGTTAACAATGCTTTTTGGCAGTGTAGTTTTTCTTCAAACCAACGTTGGCAGCGAAGGGTAAACTCCCCGTCACCAGACATCTTTCCGCTGCGCATTGCGGAAATGACGTATTGGTCTTCATTTCCGGTATAAGGTGGTTTATTAAATGGAATAGTCATTTTTGTTCATCCAGAAACTTTTGTTCGAGTGCCAGGAGATCTCGCTTACGCTCCTTCACTCGCTCAGCAGGGACACCAACGTAAATCCCCCATGGATCAGTGCTTTTCGTAACCAATGCCATAGCACCTATCGAGCAGCCTTCTTTAATAGTGACTCCAGGCATCACTATTGCCCCTGCACCAACTATTACGTGACGCTCGAGCTTAACCTTCTCGAATATTTCTTTTTTATACTTCTTTGGAACCAATGAGTTAGTAAGTGTGGCACCACTGTAATCGTCTGACTGCGAGAAAATTTTGACACCATAAGCCAGCGTACAGAAGTCGGAAAACTCGATACCTGGCTCTCCACCAGCAACGAGGCACATTGGTGTAATATGATTATACTTACCAAACACTACGCGTCCCGACACCACGCAAAAATCATCTATTCGCGTGTAGTCTCCAAGGTCAATCAATTCTGGATTATAGATAGCAGCCTTGTCACTGATTTTTACTTCTTTCCCTAGGGTTCTGAAACCTAGTTCACTCAACTGTATTGCGCTCAAGTACGCCATAGGCCACCCATGTAGAACTTAACTCAAACTCAAAACAAATTACTTCTTATCAATCTCGTCAACCAAACTCAACAGGTACTGTCCATAACTGTTTTTCTTCAGTTCATTCCCAGTCCTTTGGAGTTCTGCAACGGTCAACCATCCGTTATTAAAGGCAATTTCCTCTAAACAGGCGATCTTGTAACCTTGGCGCTTTTCTATTGTTTCAACAAAATGCGAAGCCTCGAGCAAGCTTTCGTGGGTACCGGTATCCAGCCACGCAAATCCTCGCCCCAGAAGTTCGACATGCAAATTTCCTCGTTCCAGATATGCCTGGTTTATACAAGTAATTTCCAACTCGCCGCGAGCAGAAGGCTTGACTTGCCTTGCAATTTCAATCACGTCATTGTCGTAGAAGTACAACCCGGTTACTGCGAAATTCGACTTGGGCTTGAGTGGCTTTTCTTCAATAGAGATCGCTTTACGACCTTCATCGAACTGAACAACACCAAATCGTTCCGGATCCTTCACTTGATAACCGAATACTGTAGCGCCGCTTTTACGCTTCGTCGCCTCTTGGAGCATGAGCGTAAACCCCTGGCCATAAAAAATATTATCGCCAAGCACCAAACATACCGAATCCTTACCAATAAATTCTTCACCGATAAGAAATGCTTGTGCAAGACCATCGGGACTTGCCTGTACTGCATAGGTGAGGCTGACGCCGATCTGACTGCCATCAGCAAGCAAACGTTGAAATCCTGCCTGGTCTTCAGGCGTCGTGATAATCAGGACGTCACGGATCCCGGCGAGCATGAGTACAGAAAGCGGATAAAAAATCATCGGCTTGTCGTAAATCGGAAGCAGCTGCTTGGATACCCCTTTCGTCAGAGGATACAAACGGGTTCCCGAACCGCCAGCCAGAATGATGCCTTTCATACTCTTCCCTCGTGCCTGATCCTAGGCTTCCGATCAACATTGATACAAACAATCTACCGGCTAAACATAATCGTACACCTGTTTAGTGCTATTTTTCCGATAGACGAACATAAAGCCGTCTCACAAAACGACCAGCGTCGCTCAATAGACCCGGCAAAATCAAACAACCATCATGATAAATAAAACCTATCAGAATGGGCGAGATCGCTGCGTGTTATAGGCTCTTCTGTACAGCCACCTTATTGGCCACAAGAAAGTCTCGAACAAGCGCAACAACCAGCCCAAAACCAAGACCTGATAACATACCAGCCAGGATTACAAACAAAAATTTTGGCTTGACTGGTGCGCCTGATTTTTCTACGAGTCCATCTATCCTGAAAGCTTTAGCTTCTCGATAGCTTTTAGAAAGTCGAGTATAAAAATTGTACTTCGTTTCTATCTCTCGCAATTTGCCGATAAATGGATCGTCAGACTTCCTTGCTTTCAAATTTTCTATTTCAGCCGTCAGTGCTTTCGTGCCGCGCATATAGGTAAGATCGCCTTCCATGTTGCCTAAAATACCCATCGAGGCTTTCGAGTCACTGCCAATGGCGGGTGGCTTTTCAAGACCAATCGCTTGGGCAACCACCAGGGCCTCACGAAGTTTAATCAAGCTATCTTCTCTTGTCTTGTCTCCAACTTCTCGCAGCGAGACCATTTCCTGAAGAAGATTCTGAGACTTAATATCATATTCACTGGAGATATTTTTATTAATCTCTTGTATCGCTAATTGTTGCGCACGCTCCAACAGTTGCTCAATCCACTTGGCGCCCATTTCCGGATCCTTATTCAGGATAACAACGGAGTATCGGTCCAGCGCATCTTTACCAACTATCGAGATAACAAGATTCTTCGAAAGCTTCTCATATAACTTCCCCTTGGGATCCTCACTCTTACCCTGCGCGGCTAAATATGTATTTTTGAAAAACTCACGGCGAAGGGACTCACTTTGCAAATTTTTCAAAAAAACCGAATAAACTTCTTTTGCAGTAAACTGGGGCAACTTGGTCTGTTCAATGCGACCGTAGTTTAAGTTCTCAATATCATTTTGGGTCGGCGGGATCACAAATGCCTTCGCTTCGTATAAAGGCTCTGAGAGAAATGCATAGGTAGCGGCTACAAATGTTCCCAGCAAAGCCGCGCACAAAATCACAATCCTTTGTCGCCAAAGCGTATAAGCGAGCGCGTGCAAATCAAGACCATCATTGACTACAGAATTACTTGAACCAACCTGCATATCCTAAAACCCTTGAAATAATAAAAACCATAGCCCCAACCATGTAAAACACCTCCAATTCCTCTCCGCACGCGCCCCACTGACTCAAATCAGTGTCCTTCAATGAGCTTAGTCACACATCGAGGTGAAAATATTTTATTTAAGCATGGAAAAAACTTTAAAAATCATGATAGCCAGAGTAAAAAATACTACCCATTGAAACTACAGTCCTGTTTTTGTATTTATCAGCCGCTTATAAGCTCCCCAAGCTTTCCGGCCTATGCCCGATTGCCAGTTTAGCAAGTACATAGCGGATACCCGGCAATTCTTTCCGAGTCTGAATTTTGCTGAATAGCCAATGCGGTGACATCGGCGATCGGATCCGTACCTGTCGCAACCCTGTCTGATCAGCAATGACGCTTAAAGTTTCAAGCTCTTTGGAAGGACGTAGCAGATCAGACAAGTCTCCGAAGAGAGGATCAACCTTCTGACGATCCAGCGCGACCAGCTCGCCCAATGGCGCGAGTGATCGCTGTAGCTCCCGGCCGACCTGACCGTGTTTCCCGAGCGGGAGGATTTTCATACCGTACTCGAACGACCCGCGTAATTCTGGTCGATCCACTGCTGGTAGCTACCGCTCTTCACATGCTCCACCCAATCAGTGTTGTTCAGATACCACTCAACCGTCTTGCGGATGCCCGTTTCGAATGTTTCTTCCGGCACCCACCCAAGCTCACGCTGAATTTTGCTGGCATCAATTGCATAACGCTGGTCGTGACCAGGACGATCCTGAACATAAGTGATCAGGCTCGCGTGGGGACGGTGAGCAGAGTTTGGACGCAGTTCATCGAGCAACGCGCACAGCGTATGGACGACCTCGATATTCTGCTTTTCGTTATGACCACCAATGTTGTAAGTCTCACCGATGACGCCTTCGGTTACAACTTTGTAGAGTGCACGGGCGTGGTCTTCGACATAGAGCCAGTCACGAACCTGATTGCCTTTGCCATAGACAGGCAGGGGCTTGCCTTCCAGAGCATTGAGAATGATCAGCGGGATCAATTTTTCAGGAAAATGGCAAGGGCCGTAATTGTTCGAGCAGTTGCTGATCAGGGTTGGCAGACCGTAAGTACGACTCCAGGCGCTGACCAAGTGATCGGAACTGGCCTTGCTGGCCGAGTAAGGCGAGCTTGGCTGATAGGCTGTAGTTTCAGTGAATAAGTCTTCCGGACCTTCCAGGTCTCCGTAAACTTCATCAGTCGAAATGTGGTGAAACCGAAAACTGGCTTTGCGTGTATCGTCCAGCGCCATCCAATATTGACGCGTGGCTTCCAGCAAGGTGTAGGTGCCGATGATATTGGTCTGGATAAAATCGGAGGGCGCCGAGATCGAGCGGTCAACGTGCGACTCTGCAGCCAAATGCATGATAGCGTCGGGTTGAGACTCAAGCAGTACACGATCGATCTGGTCACGGTCGCAGATATCAACGCGCTCGAATACGTAGCGCGAGCTCTGACTGGCTTCCGCTAAAGACTCGAGATTACCGGCATAGGTAAGTTTATCGACGTTAACAACAGAATCGGCGGTATTCGAAATGATATGACGAATGACTGCCGAGCCAATAAATCCGGCTCCGCCGGTTACGAGAATTTTCACGCGAAACCATACCTTGAGTTGCTGAAGGGGCTGCACATCAGCGCTGCCAAATCCATGTATAAAAAGCCATCAAACATGCGGCTTCTGTCAGAGCTAGTCTAAATCGGTGTGGAGATAGACCACTCTCGAACAGCGCTACATTTTACAGCTTAATGACCGATTTACTAACGGATGTAGAGAAGCGATGGCGCGAGCTCTCTGAGCACTTCTTACTTGATGTTACTAGACAAGCCGTTTGCGTAAAATCCTGGACGATCGTCCTAGAATCCAGCCAAGCAGCGGTCCGACGACCATCCCTGCCAGCAACGCCAGAACTATTACCAAAGATACTGGCAGTTGCGGGCCAGCCCATCCGAGAAAAAACAAGGTGACCGATTGCTGATTCTCCAGCACGAACGCCAGGATCATCAGCACCAGAAAAAGGACTAACACACCAAGCAGCACTCGCATGAGATTACGCATGAAGGGCTCCTTGATCGGCAGTGACTGTCAAAGCACATCCTCCTCTTCTTCATTCACCCGGTCACGCAGCTCTTTACCTGGCTTGAAGTGAGGAACGAATTTGCCGTCGAGACTGACAGACTGGCCGGTTTTCGGATTGCGCCCTACCCGTGGTGCGCGATAGTGCAGAGAGAAGCTGCCAAACCCCCGGATCTCAATGCGATCCCCGGTAGCCAGACATTGGGACATTTGCTCAAGCATGGTCTTGATGGCCAACTCCACATCCTTGGATGAGAGCAGCCCTTGATGGGTGACAATTCGTTCGATCAACTCCGACTTCGTCATATTTTTCCCTTCTTTTTCAAGCAGCTAGATCAGCGCTCCAAAGGTTTTAGCATGCCTGCACGATTTTGAACAGCCTGAGTTTCGCCATCCATCCCAGCCCACCAAAATGCTGGATTCCTCGAACGGGAAGACTATGGGCGATCACCCTGTCATCGGCAAATCACCAGCATAGTGCGCGTCAGGAAACCCGCCGGGTTGAACCCCAAAAGCCCCCCTTCCTCCTCCTCTTCCTTGAGATCATCAGACCTTGTCACAACCTGGTAGCCCGCCCCTTTGCATTCCCTGGCCGCACGCTTGTAACACTTCTCCCATTTCGAACCGAGCCCCGAGCAATCGACCTCAACACCGCTAACCCCACGCACTGCGTGAGTTTTGGCATTAGTGGTACAACCTGCTAATGCCAGCACCGCTACTGCGACAATGAGCTTGTTCATTCACGTCCTTTTGCCAGAAAGCCTATCGGGCGATCATTAGCCTCAGGCTAAAGACTAGCTGCAAATAAGCGATTGATCCGACTAAACATTCAGACCCTCTTTCGGCGTTTTTGGTTCACGACCCAAGCAACCGCATGCATCCGCACCCGATTCACCAAACGCCGGACACAAAAAAGGGCGACCGAAGTCGCCCTTTTTTACAGAAAATCAGAACTTAGTTCTGTTTTTCCATTTGTGCACGCAGCAGGTCACCCAGAGTGGTGGCCACAGGAGCATCAGTAGCTACTGGCTTGTCGCGCAGGCTCTGGATTGCTTCTTTCTCGTCTTCAACGTCTTTCGACTTGATCGAGAGCTGAATTACACGGCTCTTGCGGTCAACGCTGATGATCTTGGCTTCTACTTCTTCGCCTTCTTTCAGAACGTTGCGCGCGTCTTCAACGCGGTCACGGCTGATTTCGGAGGCTTTCAGAGTCGCTTCGATATCGTCGGCCAGAGTGATGATGGCGCCTTTAGCGTCAACTTCCTTCACGATGCCTTTAACGATGGCGCCTTTGTCGTTCTCTTGAACGTACTCGGAGAACGGATCGCTTTCCAGTTGCTTGATACCCAGGGAGATGCGCTCGCGCTCTGGGTCAACCGACAGGATAACGGTGTCCAGCTCGTCGCCCTTCTTGAAGCGGCGAACGGCTTCTTCGCCCACTTCGTTCCAGGAGATGTCGGACAGGTGAACCAGACCGTCGATGCCGCCGTCCAGACCAATGAAGATACCGAAATCGGTGATCGACTTGATGGTGCCGGAGATTTTATCGCCCTTGTTGAACTGGCCAGAGAAATCTTCCCATGGGTTGGATTTGCACTGCTTGATGCCCAGGGAGATACGACGACGCTCTTCGTCGATGTCCAGAACCATAACTTCCACTTCGTCGCCGACTTGTACGACTTTCGAAGGGTGGATGTTCTTGTTGGTCCAGTCCATTTCGGAAACGTGTACCAGACCTTCAACGCCTTCTTCCAGCTCAGCGAAGCAGCCGTAGTCGGTCAGGTTGGTTACACGCGCGGTAACGCGAGTGCTTTCCGGGTAACGGGCTTTGATAGCAACCCATGGATCTTCGCCCAGTTGCTTCAGGCCCAGGGAAACACGATTGCGCTCGCGATCGTACTTCAGAACCTTGACATCGATCTCGTCGCCAACGTTGACGATTTCGGAAGGATGCTTGATACGCTTCCAAGCCATGTCGGTAATGTGCAGCAGGCCATCGACGCCACCCAGATCGACGAATGCGCCGTAATCGGTGAGGTTCTTGACGATACCTTTGACTTGTTGGCCTTCCTGCAGGGATTCCAGCAGAGCTTCGCGCTCGGCGGAGTTCTCGGCTTCCAGGACGCTGCGACGGGAAACGACAACGTTGTTGCGCTTCTGGTCCAGCTTGATGACCTTGAATTCCAGCTCTTTGCCTTCCAGGTGCGTGGTGTCGCGCACTGGACGGACGTCAACCAGAGAACCTGGCAGGAACGCACGGATGCCGTTAACGTCGACAGTGAAGCCGCCTTTAACCTTACCGTTGATAACGCCCTTGACCACTTCTTCGGCTGCGAAGGCTGCTTCCAGAACAATCCAGCATTCAGCGCGCTTGGCTTTTTCACGGGACAGCTTGGTTTCACCAAAGCCGTCTTCAACCGAGTCCAGAGCAACGTGAACTTCGTCACCGACGTTGATGTTCAGTTCGCCAGCGTCGTTGTAGAACTGCTCAAGCGGGATGAGTGCTTCAGACTTCAGGCCAGCGTGAACGGTTACCCAGCGAGCCTGGTAATCGATATCAACGATAACACCGGTGATGATGGAGCCTGCCTGAAGGTTCAGGGTTTTTAGGCTTTCTTCAAAGAGTTCCGCAAAGCTTTCGCTCATTTTAATTCCTGTTGATGAGGGCGAAGAATACGCCCATCTCCACACCCCAGACGGTGTGGGTTAGTTTCATTTAAAAGAAGCCACCGCAGGACTATGACTGGTCCCCTGCGGCCTTCTTGGTCACCCGGCGATATCGCGAATGGCGATCTCGCTCATGATGCGTTCCAGCACCTGATCGATGGATAATTCCGTGGAATCCAGCTGTATGGCGTCAGCCGCCGGTTTGAGCGGGGCTACCGCTCGCTGGGTGTCACGCTCATCGCGCGCACGTATCTCATCTAGCAGACTCGACAGACTAACACCCTCGACTTTGCCCTTCAACTGCAAATATCGACGGCGTGCCCGTTCCTCGGCGCTGGCGGTCAGAAAAATCTTCAGCGGCGCGTCAGGAAAAACCACCGTGCCCATGTCGCGACCATCCGCCACAAGACCCGGCGCTTCCTGAAAAGCCCGCTGGCGCTGCAGCAGCGCCTCGCGTACAGCGGGCAGCGCAGCCACCTGGGAAGCGCCGGAACCGACGCTTTCGGTGCGAATGACATCGCTGACTTCATCACCTTCCAGAATGATGCGTTGCAATTGCCCCTCCGTCGCCGCGATGAACTGCACATCCAGATGAGCGGCGAGTTTCTTCAGTAGCTCCTCATTGGTCAGGTCGACACCGTGGTTATGCGCAGCGAAGGCCAGCAATCGGTACAACGCACCGGAGTCCAGCAGGTTCCAGCCCAGGCGTTTGGCCAGGATCCCGGCTACCGTGCCCTTGCCCGAACCGCTTGGTCCATCGATGGTGATGACCGGTGCAATGTTGATCACGACTGCGCCTCTTGTGCCACGCGAATACCGACCTGTGCGCACAGCGCCAGGAAATTCGGGAACGACGTCGCGACGTTGGCGCAATCATGAATGCGAATCGGTGCACTGGCGCGCAGCGAAGCAACGCTGAACGCCATGGCGATACGGTGATCACCATGACCGTGCACTTCACCGCCGCCGATCTGGCCACCATCGATGATGATGCCATCCGGGGTCGGCTCGCACTTGACGCCCAGCGCCAGCAAACCATCCGCCATGACCTGGATGCGATCCGACTCCTTGACCCGCAGCTCTTCAGCGCCACGCAACACGGTGCGCCCTTCGGCACAGGCGGCGGCGACGAACAGCACCGGGAACTCGTCGATCGCCAGCGGAACCAGCGTCTCGGGAATCTCGATACCCTTGAGTTTAGCTGCACGTACGCGCAAGTCAGCTACCGGTTCGCCACCCACTTCACGCTGGTTTTCCAGGGTAATGTCGGCGCCCATCAGGCGCAGGATGTCGATCACACCGGTACGGGTCGGGTTGATGCCCACGTGCTCCAGCACCAGCTCCGAACCTTCGGCGATCGATGCCGCCACCAGGAAGAACGCCGAGGACGAAATATCACCCGGGACCTCAATGTGGGTCGCGGTCAGCTTGTTGCCGGACTCGACCGATGCGGTCGCACCGTTGACCGTCACCGGGTAGCCGAAGCCACGCAGCATGCGCTCGGTATGGTCGCGGGTCGGAGCAGGCTCGGTAACCGTGGTCTTGCCTTCGGCATACAGACCGGCCAACAGCAGGCAGGACTTAACCTGGGCACTGGCCATCGGCATGGTGTAAGTCAGGCCCTTGAGCTTGTGGCCACCACGAATGGTCATCGGCGGGCGACCTTCAGCGGCGGTTTCGATCACCGCGCCCATTTCACGCAGCGGATTGGCCACGCGATTCATCGGGCGCTTGGACAGCGAAGCGTCGCCGGTCAGGGTGCTGTCGAAGCTCTGCGCAGCCAGCAGGCCGGACAGCAGACGCATCGAAGTACCGGAGTTGCCCAGGTAGATCGGGCCCGGTGCAGGCTTCAGGCCATGCAGGCCAACGCCGTGAATGGTCACACGACCGTGGTGCGGTCCTTCTATGACCACGCCCATGTCACGGAACGCCTGCAAGGTCGCCAGGGCATCTTCGCCCTCCAGGAAACCTTCGACTTCGGTGACACCTTCAGCCAGGGAGCCAAGCATGATCGAACGGTGGGAAATCGATTTGTCACCCGGTACGCGAATCCGACCGGACAGGCGGCCACCAGGTTGAGCCAGGAAAATCAGATCGTTGGAATTCATAGCGTCCACATAGGCCCTGCGGGCCAGGATTTTACTGAAATGCTCGCGGGCAACCCGGGCGCGAGTGAAAACGCCCAACAATTGGTGCCCATCCCCTGCATCGACCGCGTCGCGCAAGGCGTCGAGGTCGCTGCGAAATGTATCGAGTGTGCGCAGGACAGCTTCGCGGTTGGCGAGGAAGATGTCGTGCCACATCACCGGGTCGCTTCCGGCGATTCTTGTGAAATCGCGGAAACCGCCCGCAGCGTAACGGAAGATCTCAAGATTTTCATTGCGCTTGGCCAACGAATCGACCAAGCCGAACGCCAGCAAGTGCGGCAGATGGCTGGTCGCGGCCAGTACTTCGTCGTGACGCTCGACCTGCATGTGCTCGACATCGGCACCCAGCTCGCGCCACAAACGGTCAACGACCGCCAGGGCTGCCGGATCGGTCTGATCCAGCGGCGTCAGGATCACTTTGTGGCGACGGAACAACCCGGCGTTGGAGGCTTCCACCCCGCTTTGCTCGGAACCGGCAATCGGGTGCCCCGGCACAAAGCACGACGGCATACTGCCGAATGCTTCGGTGGCCGCACGCACCACATTGCCCTTGGCGCTGCCGACATCGGTCAGGATCGCTTGCCCCAGATCCATGCCCGCCAGACGCGCGAGCACTTTCTCCATGGCCAGGATCGGCACCGCCAACTGAATGACGTCGGCGCCCTGACAGGCAACACCCAGGTCTTCTTCGCAGCGATCCACCACACCCAACTCGACCGCGAGTTTGCGCGATTGTGGATCGAGATCCACCCCGACCACCTCGCGGCACAGACCGCTTTCACGCAAACCCTTGGCAAACGAACCGCCGATCAACCCGAGACCGACCACCACCAGGCGACCGATCATAGGCTCAGCAGATTGCAACGCAGTGACATCAACCACGAGCCAGAACCTTGGTCAGCGCCTCAAGGAAGCGACTGTTCTCTGCCGGCAGGCCAATGGTGATGCGCAAGTGGTTCGGCATGCCGTAATTGGCCACCGGACGCACGATCACGCCTTCACGCAGCAAGCCCTGGAACACCGGGGCCGCGACTTGACCGAGATCGACGCAAATGAAATTGCCCTTGGATGGAATCCAGCTCAGCCCCAGCTCACGGAAACCGGCTTCCAGTTGCCGCATGCCGGACTCGTTCAACTGACGGCTTTGCGCCAGATACTCTTCATCCTTCAACGCTGCACAGGCCGCGGCCAGGGCCAGGCTGTTGACATTGAACGGCTGGCGCACACGGTTCAGCACGTCTGCGACTACCGTCGTGGACAAGCCATAACCCACTCGCAGCGCCGCCAAACCATAGGCCTTGGAGAAAGTGCGGGAAACCAGCAGGTTTGGATAAGCCGCGAGGAAGTCCAGACCATCCGGCAGATCGCTGCCTTCGGCGTACTCGATGTAAGCCTCGTCCAGCACCACCAGTACATGCTCCGGAACATCCTGCAGGAATTCGTCCAGCGCCTCGGCGTCGAACCAGGTCCCGGTCGGGTTGTTCGGGTTGGCGATGAACACCACACGGGTGTTGGCATCGATCGCCGCCAGCATGGCAGGCAGGTCATGCCCCCAATCCTTGGCTGGAACCACCTTGGCCTGTGCGCCGACCGCCTGGGTGGCAATCGGGTAGACAGCGAACGCATGCTCGCTGAACACGGCATTCAGCCCCGGCGCCAGGTAGGCGCGCGCCACCAGCTCAAGAATGTCATTGGAGCCGTTACCCAACGTCACCTGATTCAGCTCGACGCGGCACTGCTCGGCCAACAGACTCTTGAGCGCAAAACCATTGCCGTCCGGATAACGGGTCAGCTCGACCAGCGCATCGCGGATCGCCGCCAGTGCCTTGGGGCCAGCACCCAGCGGGTTTTCGTTGCTCGCCAGTTTGACGATGCTGGCTGGATCGAGATCCAGCTCACGCGCCAGTTCGTCCACGGGTTTACCCGGAACGTAAGGCGAAAGTTGTTGCACGCCCGGCTGTGCCAGAGCGAGGAAATTGCCACTCATTTGCTACCGCCCCTTAGAGAACTGCTTTCGGGTAGGAACCCAGCACCTTGAGTGCCACTGCTTCCTGACTGATCTTTTCCAGCACACCTTTGACCAGCGGGTCGCGGTGGTGGCCGACGAAGTCGATGAAGAACACGTAGGTCCACTTACCACTGCGCGACGGACGAGTCTCGATTCGAGTCAGGTCGATGCCATTGTCGTGGAATGGCACCAGCAACTCATGAAGCGCACCCGGCTTGTTGCTCATCGAAACGATGATCGAGGTCTTGTCGTCGCCGGTCGGCGGCACTTCCTGATTGCCAATCATGAGGAAGCGCGTGGAGTTATCCGGACGGTCCTCGATCTTCTCGGCCAGACGGGTCAAGCCGTACAGGCCGGCCGCCATATCGCCGGCAATCGCCGCCGAGTTCCACTCTCCCTTGACCCGCTTGGCCGCTTCGGCGTTGCTGGACACCGCCACGCGCTCGACATTCGGGTAATGGGCGTCCAGCCACTTGCGGCACTGGGCCAGGGACTGGGCGTGGGAGTAGATGCGGCTGATGCTGTCGGTCTTGGTGTTTTCACCAACCAACAGGTGATGGTGGATACGCAGCTCGACCTCGCCGCAGATCACCATGTCATGTTCCAGGAAGCTGTCGAGGGTGTGGTTGACCGCGCCTTCGGTGGAGTTCTCCACCGGCACCACGCCAAAATTCACCGCCCCCGCCGCCACTTCACGGAACACTTCGTCGATCGCCGCCATCGGCTTGCTGATCACGGCGTGGCCGAAGTGCTTCATGGCCGCCGCCTGGGTGAACGTACCTTCAGGGCCCAGGTAAGCCACTTTCAGCGGCTGCTCGAGCGCCAGGCACGAAGACATGATTTCACGGAACAACCGCGCCATCTCTTCGTTGCCCAGCGGCCCCTGGTTACGCTCCATGACACGCTTGAGCACCTGAGCTTCGCGCTCAGGACGATAGAACACCGGCACTTCGCCTTCGGCCAGCGAGGCCATCTTTACCCGCGCGACTTCCTGGGCGCAGCGCGCGCGCTCACTGATCAACTCCAGGACCTTTTCGTCCAGGGCATCAATGCGCAGGCGCAGTGCCTTGAGTTCTTGCTCAGACATTAGCCGTGTTCCTTCTCGAACTCTGCCATGTACGAAACCAGCGCGTTGACGGCGTTGATGTCGACGGCGTTATAGATGGAGGCGCGCATGCCGCCCACGGAACGGTGCCCCTTGAGGTTCAACAGGCCACGCTCGTCGGCACCGGCCAGGAACGGCTTGTCCAGACGATCATCGGCCAGGCGGAACGGCACGTTCATCCACGAGCGGTCCGACTTGTTGATCGGGTTGCTGTACAGGCCGCTGGCATCGATGAAGCCGTACAGCGTGCGCTGCTTGACTTCGTTGAGCTTGCCGATGGCCTCTACGCCGCCTTGCTCCTTGAGCCACTCGAACACCAGGCCGGACAGGTACCAGGCCAGAGTCGGAGGGGTGTTGTACATCGAACCGTTATCGGCCGCGACCTTGTAGTTGAGCATAGTCGGGCACAGGGAACGGGCCTTGCCCAGCAGGTCTTCGCGAACGATGTTGACGACGATACCGCTCGGGCCGATGTTTTTCTGGGCGCCGGCGTAGATCATGCCGAAGCGCGAAACATCCACCGGGCGCGACAGGATGTCCGAAGACATGTCGGCGACCAGCGGAACATCACCGGTCTCCGGGATCCATTGGAATTCCAGGCCGCCGATGGTTTCGTTCGGCGCGTAGTGAACGTAGGCCGCGTCTTTCGACAGCTTCCACTCGTTCTGGCCTGGAATGGCGAAATAGTCGTAAGGCTTGGCGGTGCCGGCAACGTTGACGTGGCCGTAGCGCGAAGCTTCTTCGATGGCCTTCTGCGACCAGATACCGGTGTCGATATAGTCGGCAGAGCCGTTTTCCGGCAACAGGTTCAGAGGAATCTGAGCAAATTGCTGGCTGGCGCCACCTTGCAGAAACAGCACTTTATAGTTCGAGGGGATATTCAGCAGATCACGCAGATCCTGCTCGGCCTTGGTGGCGATGGATACGAACTCATCACTGCGATGGCTCATTTCCATGACCGACAAACCCTTGCCGTGCCAGTCGAGGAGTTCACCCTGGGCGCGCTGCAGGACAGCTTCGGGAAGCGCCGCGGGACCGGCACAGAAGTTATAGGCTCTCTTGCTCACATCCAATCTCGCTCTGATTTGGTGGTATCACGCAATAAATCACATTATCAGCCGACACCGGGTCCCTGTTGAAACAGGTCTGTGGGAGCGAGCCTGCTCGCGATTGCATCACCGCGATACTTCAGACGTACCGCGGCGCCTGCATCGCCAGCAGGCTGGCTCCCACAAGGGATCTCCGGAGGTGTCGATATTTCATTACGGACAAACAACAAGGGGGCGAATTTTCATCCGCCCCCTGCTTACCCGCTTATTCCTGTGGCTCTTCGTCAGCGGCGGCGTCGAGTTGCTGGTCTTCGGCAACGTCGTCGATCACGACTTCACCGACAAACCCTTCACCCTCTACACCTTCCAGCTCTTCACCTTCGACTTCCGACGGCTCCTGAACCCGCTCCAGCCCGACCAGTGTTTCGTCGTTGGCCAGTTTGATCAGGGTCACGCCCTGGGTGTTACGACCCAGGCTGGACACTTCGTCGACACGGGTACGCACCAGGGTGCCCTGGTCGGAAATCAGCATGATTTCCTCGCCGTCGAGCACCTGGACCGCACCGACCAGACGGCCGTTACGTTCGTTGCTGACCATGGCGATAACGCCCTGACCGCCACGCTTGTACTCAGGGAACTCGGTGATCGCCGTGCGCTTGCCGTAGCCACGCGCCGAAGCGGTGAGGATCTGGCTGCCTTCTTCCGGGATCAGCATGGAAATCAGCTTCTGGCCTTCCGGCAGACGCATGCCGCGTACACCGCGGGCGGTACGGCCCATGGCGCGAACGTCGGATTCCTTGAAGCGGGTAACCTTGCCGCCGTCGGAGAACAGCATCACTTCGCGCTCGCCATCGGTGATGGCCGCGCTGATCAATACGTCGCCTTCATCCAGCTCCAGCGCGATCAGGCCGACGCTGCGTTGACGGCTGAAGGATTCCAGCGGGGTCTTCTTCACGGTGCCGTTGGCGGTGGCCATGAAGATGTAGTGACCTTCGGTGTATTCCTCGACCGGCAGCATGGTGGTGATGTACTCACCATCATCCAGCGGCAACAGGTTGACCAGCGGACGACCACGGGCAGCGCGGGACGCTTCAGGGATTTCGTAGGTTTTCAGCCAGTACACCTTGCCCTTGCTGGAGAACAGCAGCAGCGTGGTGTGGCTGTTGGCAACCAGCAGGTGAGCGATGTAGTCCTCATCCTTGACGCCGGTCGCCGACTTGCCTTTACCGCCACGACGCTGGGCCTGGTACGCAGCCAGCGGCTGGGTCTTGGCGTAGCCACCGTGGGAAATGGTCACGACGCGCTCTTCTTCCGGGATCATGTCACCCAGGGTCAGGTCGAGACGGGCATCGAGGATTTCGGTACGACGCACGTCGCCGTATTCGGCGCGAATCACTTCCAGCTCTTCGCGGATCACTTCCATCAGGCGCGTGGCGCTGCTGAGGATGCGGATCAGCTCGCCGATCTGGTTAAGGATCTCTTGATACTCGGCCAGCAGCTTTTCGTGTTCCAGACCGGTCAGACGGTGCAGACGCAGTTCCAGAATGGCCTGCGCCTGTTCCGGCGACAGGAAGTACTTGCCATCGCGCAGACCGTATTGCGGATCGAGGTTTTCCGGACGGCACGAATCGGCGCCGGCACGCTCGACCATCGCCACCACGGCCGAGGATTCCCAAGGGGTGCTGACCAGCGCTTCCTTGGCTTCCGACGGGGTTGGCGACGCCTTGATCAGGGCGATGACCGGGTCGATGTTCGACAGGGCAACCGCTTGACCTTCAAGGATGTGACCACGCTCGCGCGCCTTGCGCAGTTCGAACACGGTACGACGGGTCACCACTTCGCGACGGTGACGGACGAAGGCTTCCAGCAGATCCTTGAGGTTCAGGATCCGCGGACGGCCGTCGATCAGCGCGACGATGTTGATACCGAACACCGCTTGCAGCTGGGTCTGGGCGTAGAGGTTGTTGAGGATGACCTCAGGCACTTCGCCGCGACGCAGTTCGATCACGACGCGCATACCGTCCTTGTCGGACTCGTCGCGCAGCTCGGTGATGCCTTCAAGCTTCTTCTCTTTGACCAGCTCGGCGATCTTCTCGATCAGACGCGCCTTGTTCAGCTGGTATGGGAGTTCGGTGATGACGATCTGCTGGCGGCCACCGACCTTGTCGATGTCTTCGATCATCGAGCGGGCGCGCATGTAAATGCGCCCGCGACCGGTGCGGTAGGCTTCGATGATGCCGGCGCGACCGTTGATGATCGCGGCGGTCGGGAAGTCCGGACCGGGGATGTATTGCATCAGTTCATCGACGGTCAGCTCTGGGTTGTCGATGAGCGCCAGGCAACCGTCGATGACTTCACCGAGGTTGTGCGGCGGAATGTTGGTCGCCATGCCCACGGCGATGCCGCTGGAGCCGTTGACCAGCAGGTTGGGAATACGGGTCGGCATGACCGCCGGGATCATTTCGGTGCCGTCGTAGTTCGGCACCCAGTCCACGGTTTCTTTATGCAGGTCAGCCAGCAGCTCGTGCGCCAGCTTGGTCATGCGCACTTCGGTGTATCGCATGGCCGCGGCGTTGTCGCCGTCCACCGAACCGAAGTTGCCCTGGCCGTCTACCAGCAGGTAGCGCAGGGAGAATGGCTGTGCCATCCGAACGATGGTGTCGTACACCGCGGTATCACCGTGCGGGTGATACTTACCGATCACGTCACCGACAACACGGGCAGATTTCTTGTACGGCTTGTTGAAGTCGTTGCCCAGCTCGCTCATCGCGAACAGCACGCGCCGGTGCACGGGCTTCAAGCCATCGCGCGCATCCGGCAGTGCCCGCCCGACAATTACGCTCATCGCGTAGTCGAGGTAGGACTGCTTCAGCTCGTCTTCGATATTGACCGGGAGGATTTCTTTGGCCAGTTCGCCCATGAGAAGCCTGATTCCTTTTTCTGGTGAAACTTCGTCAGGACCAACGAAGCTCGCCGCTGCAGGCTCAGTGCCATGCATTGGCTTACAACAAATCAACGAGTTATGCCATGGATCTGCGCAGTACGGGTCGCCACTTCGGGCAACCCTGGAAACCGCCGGATGTTATCACAAGAGCCGCCACGCACCTATCCCCCAGATGCGCATGGAGAGTAGTTAGTTGACCGGTGACAGGCTTGAATGGGACGAGAGAGGCTTAGAGCCGCTGCGAATGCTGAATTCGGGGCCGAATTACGGATGTTTATTGACTTTCAGACCCCAATCGCCAGCAGGCTGGCTCCCACATTGACCGGTGTCGATCACAAAACCTGTGGGAGCCAGCCTGCTGGCGATGGCGCCCATTCGAACGCCACGGCCGATCAATGCAGACGCTTACGGCACATCAACTGCGCCATTTTCGCTGTATCCGGGCGTTCGACGATGCCTTTTTCGGTGACGATCGCATCGATCAGGTCCGCCGGCGTCACGTCGAACACCGGGTTAAAGGCATCGACATCGGCGCCGACGCGCTTGCCACCCACCTCCAGCAGCTCGCGACCATCACGCTCTTCAATCGGAATGTCATCGCCACTGGCCAGGTTCATGTCGATGGTCGAACTCGGCGCCACCACCATGAAGCGCACACCATGGTGCATGGCGTTGACGGCCAGCTGATAGGTGCCGATCTTGTTGGCCACGTCGCCGTTGGCGGTGATCCGGTCCGCGCCGACGATGACCCAGGTAGGGCCTTTGGTCTTCATGATATGCGCCGCGGCGGAATCGACATTGAGGGTCACGGGAATGCCTTCATTGGCCAGTTCCCACGCGGTCAACCGCGAGCCCTGCAACCATGGGCGGGTTTCGTCGACATAGACCTGCTCGACCATACCCTCGATGAAAGCCCCACGAATCACCCCCAGCGCCGTGCCAAAGCCGCCCGTGGCCAGCGCGCCGGTGTTGCAGTGGGTCAGGATCGCCTGGGCGTTGCCCTGATGCTTGCGGATCAGGTCGACACCCAACTGCGCCATGGTCAGGTTGGCTTCGCGATCACTTTCATGAATGGCGATGGCCTCGGCCTCCAGCACCTCCAGCGGATCGGCATTGTCTTTCAGGCGATCAAGCCGGTCGTGCATGCGGCCCAGCGCCCAGAACAGGTTGACCGCGGTGGGACGGGAATCGGCCAACAGCATGAAATCCTCTTCCAGCGCAGCGTACCAGTCGCCACCTTCGGCAATCCGGGCGCGGGCCGCCAGTACGATGCCATAGGCTGCGCTAATGCCGATGGCCGGCGCGCCACGCACCACCATCGAGCGAATGGCCTCGGCCACGCCAGCGGCGCTGGTGTAGGCAATCCAGGTTTCCTCGAACGGCAAAATACGCTGATCCAGCAGATGGAGAGCGCCATCACGCCAATCGATGGCCTTTACCTTTTCCGCAGCCAACAGTCGATCGCGCATCCCTCACCCCGCACTCATGAACAAAAGCCGCCGATTATAGCGATCCCCCCGCGAAGACGCTCGGGTATACTTCGCCATCCTATACAAAAGCACTGGAACCGACCCTCGATGCCGAACACTGCCGCTGCGCTCGACCTGTTATTGCTGCCGACCTGGCTGGTACCCGTCGAACCCGCTGGTGTTGTCCTCAAGGAACATGGCGTGGGCATCCGTGATGGACGCATCGTGTTTATCGGCCCACGTTCCGCCGCTCTGAAGCTTAACGCAACCGAAACCCGCGAATTGCCCGACATGCTGCTCAGCCCCGGACTGATCAATGCCCACGGGCACGCGGCGATGACACTGTTTCGCGGCCTGGCCGATGACCTGCCATTGATGACCTGGCTGGAAAACCATATCTGGCCCGCCGAGGCCAAATGGGTCAACGAAGATTTCGTGCGCGACGGCACCGACCTTGCCATCGCCGAGCAAATCAAAGGCGGCATCACCTGTTTCTCTGACATGTACTTCTTCCCGAAGGTTGCCAGTGAGCGCGTGCACAACAGCGGCATTCGCGCGCAGATCGCAATCCCGATCCTCGACTTCCCTATTCCGGGCGCCGCTACGGCGGACGAAGCCATTCGTCAGGGCGTCGAGCTGTTTGGCGATCTCAAGCACCACGAGCGCATCAAAGTCACCTTCGGCCCCCATGCACCCTACACCGTGGGCGACGAAAACCTGGAAAAAATCCGGGTAATTGCCGAAGAACTGGACGCTTCGATTCACATGCACGTACATGAAACCGCTTTCGAAGTGCAGCAATCGGTCGAGCAACGCGGTGAACGACCGCTGGCCCGACTGGCGCGCCTGGGCTTGCTGGGACCACGCTTCCAGGCGGTTCACATGACCCAGATCAGCGAAGACGACCTGGCGCTGCTGGTAGAAAGCAACAGCAATGTGATTCATTGCCCGGAGTCGAACCTGAAGCTGGCCAGCGGGTTCTGCCCGGTCGAGCGTTTGTGGCAGGCCGGGGTCAATGTCGCGATCGGCACTGATGGCGCAGCCAGCAACAATGACCTGGACCTGCTCGGCGAAACCCGCACCGCGGCCCTGCTGGCCAAGGCTGTCGCCGGCTCGGCCACCGCGCTGGATGCCCATCGTGCCTTGCGCATGGCCACCCTCAACGGTGCCCGGGCGCTGGGTATCGAGGCCGAAACCGGCTCGCTGGAAGTCGGCAAGGCCGCGGACATGGTGGCTTTCGACCTCTCCGGCCTGGCCCAGCAGCCGGTCTACGACCCGGTTTCGCAGCTTATATATGCCACCGGCCGGGACTGCGTGAAACACCTTTGGGTTGCGGGCAAGCAGTTGCTCGACGACCGTCGCCTGACACGCCTGGATGAACAACAGCTTGGCACTGTCGCCAAGGCCTGGGGCCAGCGCATCAGTGGCCGCACCGAATCGTAAGCACCCTGGAGCACAATCCGGGGCAACAGGATTTTTCAAGTTTTAGAGGACTTAAACCATGAGCAACGTCGACTACGCCGAAATCGCCAAATTCGAGGCCCTGGCCCATCGCTGGTGGGACCGCGAAAGCGAATTCAAACCGCTGCACGACATCAACCCGCTGCGGGTCAACTGGATTGACGAGCGGGTCAACCTGGCCGGCAAGAAGGTCCTCGACGTCGGTTGCGGCGGCGGCATCCTCAGCGAAGCCATGGCTCAGCGCGGCGCGACCGTGATGGGCATCGACATGGGCGAAGCGCCGTTGGCGGTTGCCCAGTTGCATCAGCTGGAGTCGGGCGTGAACGTCGAATACCGGCAGATCACCGCTGAAGCCCTGGCCGAGGAAATGCCCGAGCAGTTCGACGTGGTCACCTGCCTGGAAATGCTTGAGCACGTACCGGACCCGTCGTCGGTCATCCGTGCCTGCTTCCGCATGGTCAAGCCCGGCGGCCAGGTGTTCTTCTCCACCATCAACCGCAATCCGAAGGCGTACTTGTTCGCCATCGTCGGCGCCGAATACATCATGAAGCTGCTGCCGCGCGGCACCCACGACTTCAAGAAATTCATCCGCCCTTCCGAACTCGGCGCCTGGAGCCGCATGGCCGGTCTGACCGTCAAGGACATCATCGGCCTGACCTACAACCCGCTGACCAAGCACTACAAACTGGCGGCCGACGTGGACGTCAACTACATGATCCAGACCCTGCGCGAGGAGTAAGCCGATGCCAATCAGAGCAGTTCTTTTCGACATGGACGGCACCCTGCTCGACACCGCGCCGGACTTCATTGCGATCTGTCAGGCGATGCGTGCCGACCGCGGCTTGCCACCGATGAACGATAAGCACATCCGCGACGAGATTTCCGGCGGTGCCAAGGCGATGGTCGCGGTGACCTTCTCCATGGACCCGGAATCGCCGGGGTTCGAGGAACTGCGCCTGGAGTTCCTGGAGCGCTACCTCGTCGGTTGTGCAGTCCACAGCAAGCTGTTCGACGGCATGGGCGAACTGCTGGCGGACATCGAGAAGGCCAACCTGATCTGGGGCGTGGTCACCAACAAGCCGCTGCGCTTCGCCGAGCCGATCATGCAACAGCTGGGGCTGGCTGAACGCTCGGCGCTGCTGATCTGCCCCGATCATGTGAAGAACAGCAAACCGGATCCCGAGCCGCTGATCCTGGCCTGCAAGATGCTCGACCTGGACCCGGCCAGCGTGCTGTTCGTCGGCGATGACCTGCGCGACATCGAGTCGGGCCGCGATGCCGGCACCAAGACTGCCGCCGTGACCTTCGGCTATATCCACCCGGATGACAATCCGCGGCATTGGGGGGCGGACGTGGTGGTCGATCATCCACTGGAGTTGCGCAAGGTGCTCGATAGCGCGCTTTGCAGTTGCTGAACCTGTTTTTTGTAGGAGCGAGCTTGCTCGCGAAAAACCTGAGAACGCCGCTGGGTGTCAGGTTTTACGTGTAATCGTTGACGACCATCGCGAGCAGGCTCGCTCCTACAGGGGCGGCGCCAGTCTTCTAAATTTGTTGAGGTTTTTTATGTTTGATTATTCCGCCCGCCCCGAACTGCTCAAGGATCGGGTCATTCTGGTCACCGGCGCAGGACGCGGCATCGGCGCCGCAGCGGCAAAAACCTACGCGGCACACGGCGCAACCGTGCTGCTGCTGGGCAAGACCGAAGCCAACCTGACCCAGGTCTACGACGAGATCGAAGCCGCCGGCCATCCACAACCGGCAGTCATCCCCTTCAACCTCGAAACCGCCCTGCCCCATCAATACGATGAGTTGGCAGCGATGATCGAAAGCGAATTCGGGCATCTCGACGGTCTGCTGCACAATGCTTCGATCATCGGCCCGCGCACGCCGATCGAGCAGCTTTCCGGCGAAAACTTCATGCGGGTCATGCAAGTCAACGTCAATGCCATGTTCATGCTCACCAGCACACTGCTGCCGCTGCTCAAGCTGTCGCAGGATGCTTCGGTGGTGTTCACTTCCAGCAGCGTCGGCCGCAAGGGACGTGCGTACTGGGGCGCTTACGGCGTCTCCAAATTCGCCACCGAAGGCCTGATGCAGACCCTGGCTGACGAAGTCGACACCGTGGCCCCGGTACGCTCCAACAGCATCAACCCCGGCGCCACCCGCACCAGCATGCGCGCCCAGGCTTACCCGGGTGAAAACCCCCTGAACAACCCGACGCCCGAGGAGATCATGCCGGTCTACCTCTACCTGATGGGCCCGGACAGCACGGGCATCAATGGCCAGGCGTTCAACGCCCAGTAACAACCGTACGTCGCTTTTTGGTGCCGCGCCAGCTTCCTGTCGCGGCACTCGAAGGCTTCAGGATTCGAACCAGGCACCTGTCAAACAAACGTCACACCCTACGTCACCCAGGTAGCAGACGACAATCAACTAATTGATTCAAAACAACTTTTATTCGGATGAACCGAATGGCACGACTTTCGCTCTAAGTTTGCTCAGACACGTAACGTGAAAGCAGACGGGGGTGAAGCTTGAGTCCAGAGATTACTCTTCTTCTACAAAGCGGATTAAACTTGTACGAAATGTCCTACGGGACTGACGGACCAGTACGACGCGCAGCCCTAAGCCGCTCTCACCCTGCTTGTAAGACAGCCTTACTGCTTAGGGGCGAACGCCTTATGAAACCACCTTCCCAGACCAACGCAATTGACTTCGATAGCGCCAAATTGCAACGCCTGGGCTTTGGTCAGCAGCCGCCCCTTCTGGAAAGACCTGTCAGTCTTGCGCAATTGCGCCAGCAATTGTGCCTGCAGCTGCAAACCAGTCTGGAGCCGCAACGCATTCTTGGGACTTTCTATCGCGAGATTCAGCGGTTGGTGCCATTGGACGCCTTGTGCTACCAGCACAAGAGCAGTGACTTGCGTCTGGAGTTCGGCCAGCGTGGCCACCATTCCCTCAATTACAGCCTCAGCCACGAAGGCGAACACCTGGGTGAGCTGATTTTCCGCCGCAATCAGCGTTTCAGCGAACAGGAACAGGGCAATCTCGAATCACTGCTGGCCGCGCTGCTTTTCCCGATGCGCAATGCGCTGCTGTACCGTACCGCTACCCAAAGCGCACTGCGCGACCCGCTGACGGGCGCCGGTAACCGCATCGCCATGGACCAGACACTGCAAAGGGAAATCGAGCTGTCCCGGCGCCACCTGCAACCGTTGTCGGTGCTGATGCTGGACATCGATCATTTCAAGCTGGTTAATGATACCCACGGCCACAGCACTGGCGATGACGTGCTCAAGGCGGTCGCTGCCTCGATCAAAAACCAGCTGCGCAACGTGGACATGGTGTTCCGCTATGGCGGCGAGGAGTTCCTGATCCTGCTGTCGAATACCTGTCGCGAGGCCGCGGCCATGGTCGGTGAGCGGCTGCGGTTTGCAGTGCAGTCTGAAGAGTACCTGGCCAATAGCCACAAGATCCTGCTGACGGTCAGCCTAGGCTGTTCGACCCTGTTGCCCGGCGAGTCTGCCGAAAGCCTGTTGCGGCGGGCAGACAGCGCATTGTATGTGGCCAAGCGCGAAGGTCGTAACCGGCTGGAAATGGCGGGCTGATTGTTCAGCCACGACACAAAACAATGTGGGAGCAGGTTTGCTCGCGAATGGGATCTGACTTTCAACGATGATGTTGACTGACAGTCCGTATTCGCGAGCAGGCTCGCTCCCACAGTTGTTTTTCAAGCAGCGATTGAATCAGCTTTCGACCAATGCCATCCGCTCACGCACGACCGGTGCCCGCTCTGCGTGTTCCATTTGCATGCAACGTTCGAGAAACAGGTACATATAGTCGTAGCTCTTGCAAACAGCCTGACGCAGCTCCACCTGCAGGGATTTGCTCGGGTTGGTACCTGCCAGTGTGCAGATGATGTCCAGGGCTTCCCATGGATGGGCATCGTCATACTGCGCATGCATCTTCAGCCATTTCATCGCCCGCTTGCGATCTTCCTCGGGGAACGAGGCGGCGTAGACACCGTTGGAACACACGACCGCCGACCATTCCCCGGTCGCCCCTTCGATCGCGTAGTTGGTGGCGGCAATCGCAACGATCAGCGAGTCGGCGGAACTGGTGTGCCAGCACCAATGGCTCAGGGCGTGAAGCTCGGGTGGAACCTGCTGAGCCTGCAACTCTTCCAGGCTGACACCGTGCGCGCGACTCCAGTGCACCCAGTAATCGGCGTGGTTCAGTTCGACGCGGATGTTACGCATCAGCCAGCGACGGGCCATGTCTTCGCCGGGATGACGGGCAAAGCGGGTCTTGGTCAGGTTTTGTGCCATATACAACGCGAACTGTTCGACCACCGGCCAGCCACCGATCAGGTACTGGCGCATGGTCTTCGCACTGAGTTTGTTGTCTCGCATGCGTTGGTACAGTTCGTGTTCGACAACCCGGCGCTTGCTCTCGCTGCAATCCTGGATCAGGCGCTGGGCCCAGGCAGGGTAACTTGCAGCTTCCATGAGCGGTCCGGTTCGGTTGAATGTATCGATCACTGTCGAGCTCCTTTTGATTGTGATTGTAAGACCGGCAGGAGTTTCAACGGAACGTGCCAGGGGCCTTGAACAACAGCGGCTGAGGCCTGGCGGGACGGCTTAGCAGGCTATCAAAGGTAAACAGATGCGGGCGTTCAATCACATACCCTTGAGCGTAATCCACCCCGATCTCCAGCAATGCCTGCTCGATCTGGGGCGTTTCGACAAACTCGGCAATCGTGCGCTTACCCATCACATGGCCAATGTGGTTGATCACTTCGACCATGGCGCGGTTGATCGGGTCGTCCAGCATATCCTTTACGAAACTCCCATCGATCTTCAGGAAGTCTACAGGCAAATGTTTCAGGTACGCGAATGAGGACATTCCGGCACAAAAGTCATCCAGTGAAAAATAGCATCCTAAGCCTTTGAGTTCATTAATGAATCGAATGGCGCTGCCAAGATTTGAAATAGCACTGGTTTCAGTAATTTCAAAACAAATCATTTCAGGCGGAATCGAATACGTCACAAACTGTTCGCGCAGGAAGTCCAGGAATGCCTCATCCCCAATGGTCGTGCCTGACAGATTGATCGCACACATGGCCAGCGGCCCATGGCCTTGCTCGGCCCTGCATTGGGCAATGATCTTGAACACGTTCTGCACCACCCAACGATCGAGCGAGCTCATCAAGCCATAACGCTCGGCAGCCGGAATGAAGCTGTCGGGCAGGATCATCCGCCCGGCTTCATCATGCAATCGCAGCAGAATCTCAATGTGCCCGCCGCCCTGTTCGACATGACCCAAGGGCACAATTTCCTGGGCGTACAGGCAAAAGCGGTCTTCCTCCAGCGCCATGTGCAAACGCTGCACCCAGGCCATTTCGCCGAAGCGCAGAGACAATTCCGAGTCATCCGGATGATAGACCTGGACCCGATTACGCCCCTTTTCCTTGGCCATGTAGCACGCCATGTCGGCAGCACGCAGCGAGGCTTCAAGCGTCGTCGGATTCTGCGCGACATGGACCAGCCCGATACTGACAGTGGTCACGAAAGGCCGGCCCTTCCAGACAAAATGCAGATTCTGCACAGTCTGGCGCAGGCTTTCGGCAATTTTCTCCGCCGCTTCCGGTGCGCAGTTTTCCAGCAGGATGCCGAATTCGTCGCCGCCAAGGCGCGCCAGGGTGTCGCCTTCGCGCAGCCCGGATTGCAACAGCGCGCAGATGTGCCGCAACAGTTCGTCGCCCGCCGCGTGGCCGCAGGTATCGTTGACCAGCTTGAACTGGTCCAGATCGAGGAACATCAGGGCATGGCGACCCGAATGGCGGGTCAGGTTGTGCAGCGCCTGTTCCAGGCGATATTCGAACTCGCGACGGTTGGCGAGCCCGGTCAAGGCGTCGTGGGTCGCCTGCCACGACAGATTCGCGATGTATTGCCGCTCCTGGGTCATGTCATGCAGCACCAACACCGTCCCGCTGACTTTGCCGGCATTACGGATCGGCGCGCCCACCAGCGTGACCGACACCGTACTGCCATCCAGACGCTGGATCAGCTTGGAGTGTTCACTGCCGCCACTGAGCTGGCCGCTGAGAATATGCTCGATCAGGGTGAATCCATCGGTCTGGGCATTTTCGTCCAGCAGGTTGAACAGCGCCGCCAGCGGCAACCCCGTCGCCTGTTCGGCCTTCCAGTGGGTCAACGCCTCGGCCGCGGGGTTCATGTAGGCAATCGCACCAGAAACATCCGTGGTGATCACGCCGTCACCAATCGATTGCAGGGTGATCTGCGCCCGCTCTTTCTCCACTTGCAACGCATCGGCGAAGGCATGGCGCTGCTTGAGTAGTTTATGGGTGCGCATCAGCGCCAGCGCGATCAATCCAAGAGCCGTGGCGAGGTTAGTCAGCAACAGCAGACGAAGAATGACCCGCGACCCCTCCCCCAGTGCATCGCTGAAGGCTTTCGCCGCCGGAGTCACCTCATCATTGATCGCGAAAATCTGCTCCCTCCAGCGCTGTACATCCGCCCTGGAAGCCGGGCCGGCAGCGATGTGCCGATGCATGTCCCTGGCAACGTTATCGAGTTTGACAAGATAGGCATCACCCACGGTCCAGAGGTCGATGGCTTTTTCGAGGTAGCTGAAGTGACGAAAGTTGAGGTACAGCCAAATCAGGCTGGAAACGTCATCCGGGTGGTTGCCGCCCTTGAGAATCGCCACACGTGCCGCCTCGATATTCGGCGGTTGGTGGTCCAGTGCCACACGTAACTCATGTCCGCCCTGGGGCACGGACATCGCGTGCTGGTATTTACGAAAAATCGCTTCGTCGCCACTGTCGGCGTAGAGGTTGAGGTAATAGATGGCGTCTTTCTGGCCCTTGGACCAGAGACTTTCGCCGGCAACATAGCCGCGAACCGCCGACAGCACGTAAAGGCTAACGCCGCCCAACAAGGCTTGAAACACCACAACGGCGATAAATGGCCAGACGATGCCCAACAGCCGTGGCGTTCCGAGAGTCCGCGTTTGATTCATGGGGTCCCTTGCATTGGCACTGTCTGCTCGTCTTCCGGACGAAATCGCTATAGCTAGACTAGGGGGCGATCCTGCTTCCGGCAAGCGACAAGCTTTGCCCGGAGGGAGTATCGGCCACTGAATTCGCTCGCGATGAATTTTTATAGTATTGAAACAGCGCTCTGCAACCTTGAAGCGACCTCGCTACAACCGCTACAACCGCTGCAAATGCCCATACAGCTTGGCGTACAACCCACCGTCGGCAATCAGTTGCTGGTGGTCGCCATCCTCGGCAACTTGCCCGCCGTCGAACACCAGCACCCGATCCGCCTGTTTTACCGCCGAAAGGCGGTGGGCAATGATCAACGTGGTGCGGTTGCTCAGGAACCGCGCCAAAGCCTGGTGCAGGTTGTATTCGGTGGCGGCGTCCAGTGCCGAGGTGGCTTCGTCGAGGATCACCACCTTGGGCTCGGCCAGCACCATTCGGGCGATGGCCAGGCGTTGACGTTGCCCGCCGGACAAACGCACCCCGGAGCGCCCGACGATGCTGTCCAGGCCATTGGGCAAATCCCGGACCGTGCCATGCAACTGGGCAATTTCCAGCGCCTGCCAGCAGGCCTCGTCACTGCGTTCGCGGCCCATGGTCAGGTTGGCCCGGATGGTATCGTTGAACAGCGCCGGATGTTGCAGGACCACGGCAACATTTTCCCGCACGGTTTCCAGGCCGATCTCCTGCTGGGTCGAACCGCCGAAGCGAATGGTTCCGGCCAACGGCGTGTACAAGCCCAGCAGCAGTTGCACCAACGTGCTCTTGCCACCGCCACTGGCGCCGACGATCGCAACCTTTTCGCCGGGGGCGATGGACAGGTTCATCTGGTTCAGGACCAGTTCATCACCGTAACCGAAGCTCAACCCTTGTACTTCCAGCCCGACCGTCTCGCGACCGGCGAAAGGGTCGACGCCGCCCGGGTATTGGGGCTCATCGGCACGGGACAGCAGTTCGTTGATTCGCGACAGCGCACCGCCGGCAGCGTAGTAGGCATATTGCAGGTTCAGCAGTTGTTCAACCGGACCGATCATGAACCACAGGTAACTGAACACCGCGAGCATCTGGCCGATTGAAAGGTCGGAAAACAGCACGGTGAGCATCGCCGCGGCCCGGAAAATATCGATGCCGAACTGGAACAGCAAACCGCTGGCCCGATTCGACGCATCGGTTTTCCATTGCGAACTCACCGCATAGTCACGCACGTCCCGGGCGCGTTGCCCCAGGCGACCGAGGAAAAACCCCTGGCGGTTGCCGGCGCGAACTTCCTGGATGGCATCCAGCGTTTCGGTCAGTGCCTGGGTGAAGCGCGAAGTGCTGTCGTTCTCGAGTTTCTTCAGGTGCTTGACCCGCTTGCCCAATTGCACCGTGGCATAGATCACCAGCGGGTTGAACAGCAGAATCAGCAATGCCAGTTTCCAGTGCATCCACATCAGAATGCCTGCCGTGCCGACCAGGGTCAGCATGGCCACGAGGAAACGGCTGAGGGTTTCGCCGACGAATTTGTCCAGGGTGTCCAGGTCGGTGACCAGATGCGTGGTCACCGTGCCGCTGCCCAGGCTTTCGTATTCGCCCAGGGAGATACGCTTGAGACGCTCGATCAGGCGTATGCGAATGCGGTAGACGATGTCCTTGGCCAACCCGGCGAACAATTTCGCCTGCACCACGTTGAACAGCAACGCGGTGCAACGCAGGGTCAAGGTCACCACCAGCATCAGGCCGATGTAGCCCCCGGCCTTCTGCCAGCCTTCGGGCAGCGCGTGGTTCATGATCTTCAGCGCGGCATCACCATGCCCCAGCAACACCTCGTCCACCAGCAACGGCAGGAGCAAGGGAATCGGCACGCTGCACAGGGTCGCCAGCACGGCCACACCGTTGGCGATCCACAGGGATTTCTTGTGATGCAGGGCCAGGCGGCGGATTTCCGCCCAGCTCAGACGGTCGACACGTTTAGCGGGTGCGACATCATCAGGCAGGTCATGCACAGGCAGCACGCTCCAGCCAGCGGCCGAGCAGCGGGGACAACTCGCTCAACGGCTGATAGCCATTGGTCAACAACGCCAGTTGGCCGTTACGCTCGGCCAGCAGAGTGGGGAAACCGGCAATGCCCAGGTCCTGGACCCAGGTGAAATCAGCCGCCGTTGCGGCATGCATATCGGCGCGGTCAAACGCGGCGGCGAACTCGATGCGCGGCACGCCGGCTTGCTCGGCCAGTTCCACCAGCACGCTGGCGCGGGTGACATCCCGGCCTTCGACATAAAACGCATGCTGGATCAGCCCGAGCAGCTTCCAGGCGCAATCCGGCGCCAGTCCGCGCGCCGTCACCAGTGCCCGGCAGGCAGGCTCGGTGTCATAGACAAAGCCATCGGGTAACGCGCCCTCAAACTTGAAAGGCTGGCCGGTGGCTTCGGTGACCGCCTGCCAGTGTTCAAGGATGTAGCGTCGGGTGGTCGGCTCCAGCGCCGCACCGCTACCGGTGCGCAAACCACCCACGATCAGATGCACATCCACACCCGCGGCTTGCGCCTGCTCGACCAGTGCGTTGGCCACCGGGGCAAACCCCCAGCACCAGGAACACATCGGGTCCATCACATAAAGCAGGCGCGCAGACATGGTTCAGGCCTCGGAGGATGCTTGCTTGTAGTTGAAGCCGATCGGGTGAGGCTGGTTACGAGCCTTGGCCAGTTCGATCTGCTTCTGCCGGTCGATCGCGCTGCGACGGGTCTTCTCGCTCAGCTTATCCCAGCAATGCGGGCAACTGATGCCGGCCACGTAATGCTCGGACGCGCGGTCTTCCACGCTCACCGGCGTGCGGCAGGCATGACATTGATCGTAGTCGCCTTCGCTCAGGTCGTGACGAACGGTCACGCGGTTGTCGAACACGAAGCAGTCGCCCTGCCACTTGGTTTCTTCCTGCGGCACCTCTTCGAGGTACTTCAGGATGCCACCCTTGAGGTGAAAAACCTCACCGTAGCCCTCGCTGAGCATGTAGCTCGAGGCCTTCTCGCAGCGGATGCCGCCGGTGCAGAACATTGCGACCTTCTTGTGTACGGCCGGGTCGAAGTTGGCTTTGATGTAATCGGGAAATTCGCGAAAACTGGTGGTTTTCGGGTCGATGGCGCCTTCGAAGGTACCGATCGAGACTTCGTAATCATTACGGGTGTCGATCAACAGCACTTCGGGGTCGCTGATCAGGGCGTTCCAGTCCTGCGGATCGACGTAGGTGCCGACCTTTTTGTTCGGGTCCACGCCTTCCACGCCGAGGGTGACGATTTCTTTCTTGAGTTTGACTTTGGTGCGATAGAACGGCTGATCGTCGCAGTACGACTCTTTATGGTCGATGTCGTCCATGCGCGGGTCGTTCTTGAGCCAGGCCATCAGCCCGTCGATGCCTTCGCGGCTGCCGGACACGGTGCCGTTGATACCTTCTTCGGCAATCAGCAGGGTGCCTTTGATGCCGTTGTCGACCATCGCTTGCAGCAGGGGCTCGCGCAGGGCGACGTAATCTTCCAGGGTGACGAACTTATACAGTGCCGCCACGACAATCTGTTGTGTCATGGGTAAATCTCCAGGTGGCTACCCTCGTAAGGGGTGAACCGGATGCGAAAAAAAACGCGCCGGGTTAGCGGCGCGTTGGGCATTCTAACAAAAAACCTGTGTTTAGTGCTTGCCGCCGCCGGCACAGGTCGGCGAGACCGGAGCCGCGTCGATCCGGGCCCATTCCTCTGGCGTGTAGGTATGCAGAGCCAACGCATGGAACTCGCCCATCAGCTCGCCAAGCGTGCCGTAGACCTTCTGGTGACGCTTGACCCGGTTCAGGCCTTCGAACTGCGCGCTGACCACCACCGCCTTGAAATGGGTTTGCAGCCCACGGCTGTGCATGTGGCTTTCATCCAGCACTTGCAGATGCTCGGGCTGAAGCAGGGCCAGCGTCGATTCGATGCGTTGTTGCATGGTCATACCGAACTCCGCTTAAGGCTTTTTCTTGGCTGGAGCAGCCGCGTCTTTCGGCGTCAGCTCGGCGGTCATGTCAGCCAGCAGCTTGTTGACCACAGGCACCGCGCTTTCCAGCTTGGCCTGGGTCATCTGGGCCGATTGCTGGGTCAGCTGAGGCATTTTTTCCAGGACTTTCTTGCCCAGTGGCGACTGGTAGAACGCAACCAGGTCCTTGAGCTCGGATTCGGTGAAGTTGGTGGTGTAGAGCTTGACCATGTCCGGTTTCAGCTTGTTCCAGCCAATGGCCTGGTCCAGAGCGGCGTTGGCCTTGGCCTGGTAGGTTTCCAGCACGGCTTTTTTCGACTCAGGGGCTTTGGTTTGTTCGAAACGCTGGGCAAACATCTGCTGTACTTGCATGTACACCGGGGTGCCCAGTTTGTCAGCGTGCGCCATGGTCAGGAAAGCCTCGGCACTGGCGTTATGGCTGGCGGTGTCGGCAAGAACCTGGCCGCTGGCGCAGACCAAAGCAACGGCGGTACAGATGGCACGAAGACGAGTCATCGAGTTTCCTTTTCTAGCTGGCGAGGTAAGACCCCAAGGGCGTCCATTCTGCGCCTAAAAAAGTGTGTCGCTCAACCCCAAGCCTTGTCGCGCCTGATTTAGAGGGGTTGAATGGTCAAATTCAGACTGATGGAACCACGGCCGTCGATCACGGCCTAAACTGCGCAATCGGACCTACAGGAGTGAGCAAGATGAGCCGTATCGAAACCGACAGCCTCGGCCAGGTTGAAGTCCCGGATGAAGCCTATTGGGGCGCTCAGACGCAACGCTCACTGATCAACTTCGCCATCGGCAACGAACGCATGCCGCTGGCCGTGTTGCATGCCCTGGCGCTGATCAAGAAAGCCGCGGCACGGGTCAATGATCGCAACGGCGACGTGCCCGCCGATATCGCGCGCCTGATCGAGCAGGCGGCCGACGAAGTGCTCGCCGGCGACCACGACGACCAGTTTCCGCTGGTGGTCTGGCAAACCGGCAGCGGTACCCAGAGCAACATGAACGTCAACGAAGTGATCGCCGGTCGCGCCAACGAGCTGGCCGGCAACCCTCGTGGCGGCAAGTCCCCGGTGCATCCCAACGATCACGTCAATCGCTCCCAGAGTTCCAACGACTGTTTTCCCACCGCCATGCACATCGCAGCCGTCCAGGCGGTGCAGCAGCACTTGCTGCCGGCGATCAGTGAACTGACCGGCGGGCTGGCCGAACTGGCCGCACGCCATATGAAACTGGTCAAGACCGGTCGAACCCACATGATGGATGCGACACCGATCAGCTTCGGTCAGGAAATCTCGGCTTTCATCGCGCAACTCGATTACGCCGAGCGGGCAATCCGCAGTGCACTGCCCGCGGTCTGCGAGCTGGCCCAGGGCGGAACGGCCGTCGGCACCGGGCTGAACTCACCCCACGGCTTCGGCGAGGCCATCGCCGCGGAATTGGCAGCCCTCTCCGGCTTGCCGTTCATCACCGCGCCGAACAAGTTCGCCGCACTGGCCGGCCATGAGCCGCTGACCACGTTGTCCGGCGCGCTGAAAACCCTCGCCGTGACACTGATGAAAATCGCCAACGATCTGCGCCTGCTGGGTTCCGGCCCGCGCGCCGGCTTCGCCGAAGTCAGGCTGCCGGCCAATGAACCGGGGAGTTCGATCATGCCGGGCAAGGTCAACCCGACCCAGTGCGAAGCACTGTCGATGCTCGCCTGCCAGGTGTTGGGCAACGACGTCGCCATCGGTTTTGCCGCCAGTCAGGGTCACTTGCAGTTGAACGTGTTCAAACCGGTGATCATCCATAACCTGCTGCAATCGATCCGTTTGCTGGCTGATGGCTGCAGCAACTTCCAGCAGCACTGCGTGGCCGGCCTGGAACCGGATGCGGAAAAAATGGCTGAACACCTGGAGCGCGGTCTGATGCTGGTGACGGCGCTCAACCCGCACATCGGCTATGACAAATCGGCGGAGATCGCCAAGAAGGCCTACAGCGAAGGCCTGACCTTGCGCGAGGCGGCGTTGCAACTCGGGTATCTGACTGACGAAGAGTTCGATGCGTGGGTGAGGCCGGAGAACATGCTGGAGGCTGGGGCCAAGGGCTGAATTTTGCGGTGATTGAAAGTCCGTCTTCGCGAGCAGGCTCGCTCCCACACTGGATCTCTGTGGGAGCGAGCCTGCTCGCGAAGGGCGCGATGAAGATTTTCAGCCAACGACCATTTTGGCTTTTCTGGCCTTCAATCCGGCAATCAACGAAGGCCCCAACGCCACCAGCGCCGACCCCAGCACCACCAGCACCGCGCCGCCATATCCCAGGCCATTGATCGTCTCGGCATGCACATAGTCGGGCCACAGCCACGCAGCCATGGCAACCGCGGCAAAGGTCACCAGCGGCGTGATGGCCAGCGTCGCGCTGACCCGGGAAGCTTCCCAATGGGCCAGGGCCTCGGCAAACGCGCCATAGGCAATCAGGGTGTTGAGACAGCACGCCAGCAACAACCACCCCTGCAAGGGGTTCAATTGCAACGCTTCGAGCGGATGCACCCACGGCGTCAACAACAGCGCGCAAAACAGGTAGATCACCATCATCACCTGCAGCGAATTCCACACCGTCAGCAATTGCTTCTGCCCCAAGGCATAGAAGGTCCAGACCGTGGACGCCAGCAGCACCAGCAGCACGCCGGCGGTGTAGTCCGTCAGCGACGTGAGCAACTCACTCAAGCGCTGGTTGAAAAACAGCGCAAAGCCGATCAACAGCACCAGCAAGCCAATCCCCTGCCCCAGGCTGAAACGCTCCTTGAACACAAACAGGCTGGCGATCAGCAGCATGATCGGGCCCATCTGCACCACCAATTGCGCCGTGCCGGGGCTGAGCAGGTTCAGACCCATCAGATACAAAACATAGTTACCGACCAGTCCGAGCACCGCCATCAGCACCAACCAGCCACCACGAGGTCCGAGCACCTTGCGGCTGGGTAGACGCCTGGTGGCCGCCAGGTAAATGAACAGGCAGCCGCCGGACACCAGCAGACGAAACCAGGTCACCGTCACCGGATCCATCACCAGCAACACCTGCTTGAGCTTGATCGGCAGGATTCCCCACAACAACGCGGTCAACAAGGCCAGGAACAGACCGTAACCCCAGCGACCCGATGAAATGTGCATGTGAACCCCAACGCCAACTGACAGGAGTCGTCATTCTAGGCTTGGAGCGGTGACGTACACAGGGACAGTTTTGGACTGGCCGCGAATGAAACTGTGCGGGTCGCAATCTTTGAGGGGGATTTTTTACAACCGAGGTGAGCCCATCGCGAGCAGGCTCGCCCCCACAGTGATTAGCGGCGATCACAAATGTTGTGTACGCCACCAAACCTGTGGGAGCGAGCCTGCTCGCGAAAGCTATCTGGCAGACAACGAAAAATATCGAGGCTTAACGCACCGCCTCAAACAACCCCGTAGCCCCCATCCCGCCACCCACGCACATGGTGACGATGCCGTACCGCAGATTGCGTCGCTGCAACTCACGAACCAGATGCCCGACTTGGCGCGAGCCGGTCATGCCGAACGGGTGACCGATGGAAATCGAGCCGCCGTTGAAGTTGTACCGGGCGTTGTCGATTTCCAGCCGGTTGCGGCTGTACAGGCACTGCGAGGCGAACGCTTCGTTGAGTTCCCACAGGTCGATGTCGTCAATCCGCAAACCTTTGGCCTTGAGCAGTTTCGGTACCGAAAACACCGGGCCGATGCCCATCTCGTCCGGCGCGCAACCGGCCACGGTAAAGCCGCGGAAGAACGCTTTCGGCTTGAGCCCCAGCTCCAGTGCTTTTTCGAGGCTCATCACCAGGGTCATGGACGCGCCGTCGGACAGTTGCGAAGAGTTGCCCGCCGTGACCGAGCCATCTTCGGCGAACACCGGTTTCAATCCGGCCAGGCTTTCCAGGGTGGTGTCCGGTCGGTTGCAGTCATCGCGGTCGACGATGCCGTCGAGGATCTGTGCCTGACCTGTGGCCTTGTCTTCGACGCGATACTTCACCGCCATCGGCACGATTTCATCGCTGAACAACCCGGCGGCCTGCGCCGCTGCGGTACGTTGCTGGCTTTGCAGCGCGTACAGGTCCTGCTCTTCACGGCTGACGCCGTACCGACGCGCGACGATTTCAGCCGTCTGGCCCATCGAAAAATAGATGCCCGGCACCTGCTCCTTGAGCAGCGGGTTGATCAGGTTGTCGGTGTTGACACTCTTCATGGTCAGGCTGATGGACTCGACGCCGCCGGCGACGATGATGTCGCTGCAACCCGAAGCGATCTGGTTGGCGGCAATGGCGATCGCCTGCAAGCCCGAAGAACAGAACCGGTTGAGAGTCATGCCGGCCGTGCCGATACCCAGGCGCGAGAGCACCGCGACATTGCGACCGATATTGAAACCCTGGGCACCTTCGTTGGAGCCGGCACCCACGATGCAGTCCTCGACGCTCGCCGGATCGATACCGGTGCGCGCCAACAGTGCATCGACACAGTGGGCCGCCATGTCATCCGGGCGGGTCATGTTGAATTTACCGCGAAAGGATTTGGCCAGGCCGGTCCGTACGCTGTCGACGATCACCACTTCACGCATGGCATACCTCATTGTTGTTATCGGTTGAGAGTGGACCGAGCATAAGTCCAGCGCTTCACCGACCGCGACGATCATTCACCTCGCGTATGCGTAACCATGGCCTCAATTCTTGTCCTTGCGCTTGCGTTCATGCCGGTCGGATTTCTCGAAAGCCTCTTCCAGCGCCCGGTTGATGGTGCGTAGCACCTTGACCCGTGCCCAGCGCTTGTCATTGGCTTCCACCAGGGTCCATGGCGCAATCTCGGTACTGGTACGGTCGACCATGTCACCGACCGCCGCACGATAGTCATCCCATTTTTCACGGTTACGCCAGTCATCTTCAGTGATCTTGAAGCGCTTGAAGGGAATCTTCTCGCGCTCCTCGAAGCGCTCCAATTGCGTCTGCTTGTCGATCGACAGCCAGAACTTGACCACGATCACACCGGCGTCGGCGAGCTGTTCTTCGAAATCGTTGATTTCACCATAGGCACGCAGCCAGTCCGCCGGGCTGCAAAAGCCTTCGATGCGCTCCACCAACACCCGGCCATACCACGAGCGGTCGAACACCGTGAACTTGCCCCGGGCCGGCAGGTGCCGCCAGAAACGCCATAGATACGGCTGCGCCCGTTCTTCTTCGGTTGGCGCGGCAATCGGTACGATGCTGTACTGACGCGGATCCAGCGCTGCCGCTACCCGACGGATCGCCCCACCTTTGCCAGCCGCGTCATTGCCCTCGAACACCGCCACCAGTGCGTGGCGGCGCATGCGTTTGTCACGCATCAACCCGGAAAACCGCGCCTGCTCGGTGATCAGTTGTTCTTCGTAATCATCCTTGTCCAGGTGCAGGGTCAGGTCCAGACTGTCGATCAGGTTCACTTGATCGACACTGGGGAACACTGGCGCGGCGCTGACCTTTTCCGGATGGATCTTCGGTCGCTTCAATGCCCCTTGCAGGCCCGCCAGCAGAATCCGACCCACGGCCAGGCTGCGATAATGGGCATCCGCCCCGGCGATCACATGCCAGGGTGCATAGTCACGGCTGGTTCGACGCAGCGCCCGTTCACCATACTTCACGAACCGGTCGTAGGTTTGCGACTGCTGCCAGTCCAGCGGGCTGATGCGCCAGCTGTGCAGCGGGTCGTCGGCCAATGCCTTGAGGCGTGCCTTCATTTGCTTTTTCGAGAGGTGAAACCAGAACTTGAAGATCAGCGCACCTTCATCGCAGAGCATCTTTTCCAGGCGCTCGGCGCCATTGATCGCCTGGTCCAGTCGCGGATCCTTGAACTCGCCATGGACCCGCCCCTGCAGCATCTGGCTGTACCAGTTGCCGAAGAAAATCCCCATGCGCCCCTTGGCCGGGAGCATCCGCCAGTACCGCCAGGCCGGCGGCCGCGCCAGTTCTTCATCGGTTTGCTGATCGAAGGTACGCACCTCGATCAAGCGCGGGTCCATCCACTCGTTGAGCACCTTGATCGTCTCACCCTTGCCGGCACCTTCGATGCCATTGATCAAAATGATCACCGGAAAGCGGCGTTGCTGCTGCAATTCGAATTGCGCTTCGAGCAACGCTTCGCGCAGGGCCGGGATTTCGGCGTCGTAGGTTTCTTTGTCGATGGCGTGATCGATTTCGGCGGATTCAAACATAAGCGGCTCCCTTCCAGATGTGAGCAAGACTAGCGGATTGAACTGAAGGCCAGCAGAGATTCTCCCGGTCTCGGCTAATGCATACCTTGCCACGGATCAAGCACCACGCCGTCGATCGGCTAGAATGGCGGCCTTGCCGTTGCCGAGCCTGCCATGAAACCTGTATTGCCCCACGCCCAGCTCGACTGGGACGACCAAGGTCGCCCGTATTCGCGGGTATTCGACGATGTGTATTTCTCCGACCAGTCGGGGCTGGACGAAACCCGCTATGTCTTTATTGAGCAGAACCGTCTGGTGGAGCGTTTTGCTGCCCTGCCCGAGGGCGGGCGGCTGGTCATCGGTGAAACCGGGTTCGGCACCGGGCTGAATTTTTTGTGCGCCTGGCAGGTGTTCGATCAACACGCCGCGACCGGTGCGCGGTTGCATTTTGTCAGCGTCGAGAAATACCCGTTGAGCCCCGACGACTTGCAGCGGGCCCTGGCGCTGTGGCCGGAACTCAAGGTGTTTGCCGATCAACTGCTTGAGCAATACGTGGCCATCCATCAGGGCTTTCAGCGCCTGACGCTGGACCACGGCCGCGTGACGCTGACCCTGCTGATCGGCGATGCACTGGAGCAACTGCCGCAACTCGATGCCCGAATCGACGCCTGGTTCCTCGACGGTTTCGCCCCGGCGAAAAACCCCGACATGTGGACCGCCGAGCTGTTTGCCGAACTGGCGCGCCTGGCCGCCCCCGGTGCCTCCATCAGCACGTTCACCAGCACCGGCTGGGTGCGGCGCCTGCTCAACGCCGCCGGCTTCAAGATGAAACGCACCCCCGGCATTGGCCACAAATGGGAAATCCTGCGCGGCGAGTTCCTCGGCTGGCCCCAGGAAACACCGACCCCGGCCCTGGATAAACCCTGGTTCGCCCGGCCGGCCCCGCTGACCGGCGAACGCCAGGCTCTGGTGATCGGTGCCGGCCTGGCCGGATGTGCCAGCGCCGCCAGCCTCGCCGCGCGGGGTTGGCAAGTGACTTTGCTGGAGCGCCACGACGCCATCGCCCAGGAAGCCTCGGGCAACCCGCAGGGCGTGCTCTACCTGAAGTTATCCGCCCACGGCACGGCGCTGTCGCAAATGATCGTCAGCGGATTCGGCTACACCCGACGCCTGCTCGAACACTTGCAACGGGGCCGCGACTGGGACGATTGCGGCGTGTTGCAGTTGGCGTTCAACGCCAAGGAAGCCGAGCGTCAAGCGCAGTTGGCAGCGGCGTTTCCAGCGGACTTGCTGCACCTGCTGGATCAACCCGAGGCACAGGCCGTGGCCGGCATCGGGCTGGCACAGGGTGGCCTGTTCTATCCCGAAGGCGGCTGGGTTCATCCACCGGCGTTGTGCCAGTGGCAGGCTGCGCATCCACAGATTCAACTGCTCACCCATCACGATGCGCTGGAGCTGCGCAAAGTTGAAGGCCGTTGGCAAGCCTGGGACGGCGAGCGCTTGCTTGCCGACGCCCCCGTGGTGGTGCTCGCCGGTGCCGCCGAAATCCGGCGTTTCCCCGAGAGCGCCGAGTTGCCGCTCAAACGCATTCGCGGGCAAATCACCCGACTGGTGCAAACCCCGCAAAGCCAGGCCCTGAGCACCGTGGTGTGCGCCGAAGGCTATGTCGCCCCTGCCCGTTTGGGCGAACACACCCTGGGAGCCAGTTTCGATTTCAAGAGCGATGACCTGGCGCCGACTACGGCGGAACACCTGGGCAACCTGGCCATGCTCGAAGAGATTTCCCACGATCTGGTCGAGCGTTTACAGGCCGATGAACTTGCACCTGAAAGTCTCCAGGGTCGCGTTGCCTTTCGCTGCACCAGCCCCGACTACTTGCCAATCGTCGGTCCGTTGGCCGACACCCAGGCGTTCACTCAGGTGTATGCAGCACTCAGCAAGGACGCCCGGCAGGTGCCGGACGTCGAATGCCCATGGCTTGACGGTTTGTACATCAACAGCGGTCACGGCTCGCGCGGCCTGATCACCGCGCCGCTGTCCGGAGAACTACTGGCAGCCTGGCTGGACAACGAACCCCTGCCATTGCCCAGAAGCGTGGCCGAAGCCTGTCACCCCAACCGGTTTGCCTTGCGGCGCCTGATCCGGGGCAAGTAGTCGATACAGCAGTCGAAGTCGCCCTCATGGGGCGATTCGGCCGTGGTCAGTCGCGCATATAACTCATCGATCTAAAACTCCCCTTACCGAGGAGGGTCACTTTCTGAGTACCCGCTGTTTCGACGCGGTATCGATCGACCCTCCCCAACGGAAAAACCGGTAAGGAATTTATGTGCGGATTAGCTGGCGAGTTACGTTTTGATCATCAACCTGCAGACCTTGCAGCCATTGAACGAATCACCCATCACCTGGCCCCTCGCGGCCCCGACGCCTGGGGATTTCATAGCCAGGGGTCGGTTGCCCTGGGCCATCGGCGCCTGAAAATCATGGACCTGTCAGACGGCTCGGCGCAGCCGATGATCGACCCGCAACTGGGCTTGTCCCTGGCCTTCAACGGGGCGATCTACAACTTTCCGGAACTGCGCACGGAACTTGAAAACCTGGGTTACGCCTTCTATTCCGGTGGCGACACCGAAGTGTTGCTCAAGGGCTATCACGCCTGGGGCGAAGCGCTGCTGCCGAAACTCAACGGCATGTTTGCCTTTGCCATTTGGGAGCGCGATGCCCAACGCCTGTTCATCGCCCGCGACCGACTCGGCGTAAAACCGCTGTACCTGTCGCGCACCGGCCAGCGCCTGCGCTTCGCCTCGGCCCTGCCGGCATTGCTCAAGGGTGGCGACATCAACCCGCTCCTCGATCCCGTGGCGCTCAATCACTACCTGAATTTCCACGCCGTGGTCCCGGCACCGCGCACCTTGCTGGCGGGCATTGAAAAACTGCCGCCGGCCACCTGGATGCGCATCGAAGCCGATGGCCGCACCGAACAGAAAACCTGGTGGACCCTGCCCTACGGCCCTAACGCCGATGAGACGGACTTGAGCCTCGAAGACTGGCGCGACCGTGTACTCGACAGCACCCGCGAAGCGGTAGCGATTCGACAGCGTGCGGCGGTGGATGTCGGCGTGCTGCTGTCCGGTGGTGTCGATTCCAGCCTGCTGGTGGGCCTGTTGCGGGAAGTCGGCGTGGACAATCTGTCGACCTTCTCCATCGGCTTCCAGGATGCCGGCGGCGAACGCGGCGACGAGTTCCAGTATTCCGACCTGATCGCCAAACACTACGGCACGCAGCACCATCAACTGCGCATCGACGAAAAGGAAATCATCGAACAACTGCCCGCCGCCTTCCGCGCCATGAGTGAGCCGATGGTCAGCCATGACTGCATCGCCTTCTATCTGTTGTCCCGGGAAGTAGCCAAACACTGCAAAGTCGTCCAGAGCGGCCAGGGCGCCGATGAGCTGTTCGCCGGTTACCACTGGTATCCGCAAGTGGACGGCGCGAGTGATCCCTATGCCGCTTACCGCGAAGCGTTTTTCGACCGCAGTTACGACGACTACGCCGCCACCGTGCAACCGAAATGGCTGACCGCGAATGACGCCGCCGGCGACTTCGTCAAAGCCCATTTCGCTCAGCCCGGTGCCGATGCGGCGGTGGACAAGGCCTTGCGTCTGGACAGCACGGTGATGCTGGTGGACGACCCGGTCAAACGGGTCGACAACATGACCATGGCCTGGGGCCTGGAAGCGCGCACGCCGTTTCTCGACTACCGCCTGGTGGAGCTGTCGGCACGGATTCCGGGGCGTTTCAAACTGCCGGACGGCGGTAAGCAAGTCCTGAAGGAAGCGGCGCGACAAGTGATTCCCAGTGAAGTGATCGACCGCAAGAAAGGTTACTTCCCGGTGCCGGGCCTCAAGCATTTGCAGGGCGATACGCTGGAATGGGTGCGCGAGCTGCTGCTCGATCCGAGTCAGGATCGCGGCCTGTTCCACCCGGCGATGCTCGATCGACTGCTGACCGACCCACAGGGTCAATTGACGCCATTGCGCGGCTCGAAGCTGTGGCAACTGGCAGCCCTGAACCTGTGGCTCAGCGAACAAGGAATCTGACCGATGAAATCTCACGCCACGGCTTTCAGCCAACGCCTGTTGCGCGGCCAGTCACCCTCCTACGAACGCTTGCAGGCACGTCTTGCCGAGGATCGCTGTGAACGCGGCGGGGCGCCGATTGCCGTGCATTGCGGCTGGGGGCGCCTGCTGATCGGCCACACCTTTGCCGATGCCGCGAGCCTGGCCGGGGAGTTGCTCAACGAGCAGCCCGGCGAGCGGGACATTGCCCTGTACGTCGCCGCGCCCCAGCAAGTGCTGGGGCTGGAGCCGACGCAGTTGTTCCTCGACCCGTCCGATACCTTGCGCCTGTGGTTCAGCGACTACCGTCAGGCGACCCGGGTGTTTCGCGGTTTTCGCATTAGACGTGCGCAAAGCGATGCCGACTGGCAGGCGATCAATCAGCTGTATCAGGCCCGTGGCATGTTGCCGATCGATGCCACCCTGCTGACGCCGCGCCATCTGGGCGGCCCGGTGTACTGGCTGGCCGAAGACGAGGACAGCGGCGCGGTCATCGGCAGCGTCATGGGCCTCAACCACCACAAGGCCTTCAACGACCCGGAAAACGGCAGCAGCCTGTGGTGCCTGGCGGTCGACCCGCATTGTGCGCGACCAGGTGTCGGTGAAGTGCTGGTGCGGCATTTGATCGAACACTTCATGAGTCGCGGGCTCGCCTGCCTCGACCTGTCGGTGCTGCACGACAACCGCCAGGCGAAAAGCCTTTACGCCAAGCTCGGTTTTCGCAACCTGACGACCTTCGCCATCAAGCGCAAGAACGGCATCAATCAGCCGCTGTTTCTCGGGCCCGGTCCGGAAGCCGCGTTCAACCCCTACGCGCGGATCATAGTCGAGGAAGCACACCGTCGTGGCATCGATGTGCACGTCGATGACGCCGACGCCGGGATGTTCACCCTCAGCCATGGCGGGCGCCGGGTACGTTGCCGTGAATCCCTGAGCGACCTGACCAGTGCCGTCAGCATGACCCTGTGCCAGGACAAAAGCCTGACCCACAAAGTGCTCAAGGCCGCCGGGTTGAACTTGCCGGCGCAGCAACTGGCGGGTAACGCCGATGACAACCTGGCGTTCCTCGATGAACACCAACGCGTGGTGGTCAAGCCACTGGATGGTGAACAGGGCCAAGGGGTGGCGGTGGATTTGCGCACCATCGAGGAAGTGCAGCAAGCCATAGAAGCCGCTCGCCACTTCGACAGCCGCGTGTTGCTGGAAAGTTTCCACGAAGGCCTGGACCTGCGCATTGTGGTGATCGGTTTTGAAGTGGTCGCCGCCGCCATTCGCCGGCCGGCCGAAGTGGTGGGCGACGGCCAGCACTCCATCGGTGCATTGATCGAAGCCCAGAGCCGGCGGCGACAAGCGGCCACCGGTGGCGAAAGCAAGATCCCGCAGGACCGGGAAACCCAGCGCACCTTGCGTGCCGCCGGTTACGACTACAGCAGCATTCTGCCGGCCGGTGAGCACCTGTTCGTACGGCGCACGGCGAATCTTCATACCGGCGGCGTGCTTGAAGACGTCACGGCGATCCTGCACCCGACGCTGGTGGATGCGGCGGTACGGGCCGCGCGGACACTGGACATTCCCATGGTCGGCCTCGACCTGATGGTGTCCGCCGCTGACCAGCCGGACTATGTATTTATCGAAGCCAACGAACGGGCCGGGCTGGCCAACCATGAACCGCAGCCGACGGCGGAGCGGTTTGTGGATCTGTTGTTTCCGTACAGTCAGCCGGTGGTCTCTTAGCCATGTGTTGTCTGGACTGGCCCTTTCGCGAGCAGGCTCGCTCCCACATTTGATCGCTTTCCCCCTGTAGGAGCGAGCCTGCTCGCGAAGGCGGCCGTACAGGCGATAACCAATCAGGAGTCTCCATGACCAGCAAAATCCCCGAGCCGGACCTCGGCTATCTGCAAAAAGTGCTGCTGGAAATGCTCGCCATTCCCAGCCCCACCGGGTTCACCGACACCATCGTGCGTTACGTCGCCGAACGCCTTGAAGAACTGGGCATTCCCTTCGAGCTGACCCGTCGCGGCACCATCCGCGCCACGCTCAAGGGCAAGAAGAACAGCCCCGACCGCGCCGTTTCCGCCCACCTGGACACCATCGGCGCGGCGGTGCGCGCGGTGAAGGACAACGGCCGCCTGAGCCTCGCGCCCGTCGGCTGCTGGTCCAGCCGCTTTGCCGAGGGCAGCCGGGTCAGCCTGTTTACCGACCATGGCGTGATCCGTGGCAGCGTCTTGCCGCTGATGGCTTCCGGGCACGCGTTCAATACCGCCGTGGATGAGATGCCGATCAGTTGGGATCACATCGAGTTGCGACTGGACGCCTACTGCGCCACCCGTGCCGACTGCGAGTCGCTGGGCATCAGCGTCGGCGATTTCGTCGCCTTCGACCCGCTGCCGGAGTTCACCGAAAGCGGCCACATCAGCGCTCGTCACCTCGACGACAAGGCTGGGGTGGCCGCACTTCTGGCGGCGCTCAAGGCCATCGTCGACAGCGGTGAAGAGCTGATGATCGACTGCCATCCGCTGTTCACCATCACCGAGGAAACCGGCAGCGGCGCGGCGGCGGCACTACCCTGGGACGTCAGCGAATTCGTCGGCATCGACATCGCACCGGTCGCGCCTGGCCAACACTCCAGCGAGCACGCGGTGAGCATCGCCATGCAGGATTCCGGCGGGCCCTATGACTATCACCTGTCGCGCCACCTCCTGCGCCTGGCCAGCGACAACGAGTTGCCGGCACGCCGGGACCTGTTCCGCTACTACTTCAGCGACGCACATTCAGCGGTGACCGCCGGCCACGACATTCGCACCGCCCTGCTCGCCTTCGGCTGCGACGCCACCCACGGTTACGAACGCACCCACATCGACAGTCTCGCCGCCCTGAGCCGCCTGCTCGGTGCGTACATCCTCAGCCCGCCAGTGTTTGCCAGCGATGCACAACCGGCCAAGGGCTCACTGGACCGTTTCAGCCATCAGCTTGAACATGACACCCAGATGGAAAGCGATACGCGGGTGCCGTCGGTGGACAGTCTGGTGGGGCAGCGGTCGGAGAACTGATCAGGATCTTCATCGCCAGCCATGCCGCCATCGCGAGCAGGCTCGCTCCCACATTCGACCGCATTCCCATGGAAGAACTCGGTCTACTGTGCGAGCCTGCTCGCGATAGCGTCAGACCAGACAACACAAATCCCGGGCTGGCCGTCCACGCCCAATCGCCGTAGCATCGCGCCATTGATCCAACCGAGGTGCCTATGCTGATCCCCCACGACCAACTTCAAGTCGACACCCTCACTCGCCTGATCGAGGATTTCGTGACCCGCGACGGCACGGACAATGGTGACGACACCCCCCTGGAAACCCGCGTACTGCGCGTGCGCCAAGCGCTGACCAAGGGCCAGGCACTGATTGTCTTCGACCCGGAAAGCGAGCAATGCCAACTGATGCTCAAGCACGACGTGCCCAAGCACCTGTTTGACTGAAGTCTTCAGCGTCCCTTGGTCTTCGCCAGTTTGTTCTGGATGCGTTCGTAGATTTCGCAGCGGTGCACATTCACTTCCTGAGGCGCTTCGATGCCAAAGCGAATGTTGTTTCCGTTGATCGCGAGAACACGCACGGTAATGTTGTCACCGATGGAAATGTTTTCGCCCACAACGCGAGTGAGTACGAGCATGAGGAATGTCCTTCAGGGATTTCTGGCCCTTGAAGATGCCCTCCCCGCCGTACGCCTACAATGCTCCGACAGCAAACCAGACCGGACTGACACCCCTTGACGCACACCACTTACGGAAAGGTCTGACAGGCCGGCCAAATGTAGGGCCAATCTGTCAGGACGCGGAGAATCGCGGCCCGAACAGAATGATGCTCGCGCCGATCACACACAGCGCCACGCCGAGCCAGTCCGAACCCAACGGACGAATCCGCTCGACCACGGCCAACCAGCCGATTGAGGCAATGATGTAGATGCCACCGTAAGCGGCGTAGGCGCGGCCGGCGTAGGTGGCTTCGATCCGGGTCAGCAGCAGGGCGAACAGGGTCAGGCTCAAGAGCGCCGGCACCACCCACCACATGCTTCTACCCTGGCGCAGCCACATCCAGAAGGCAAAGCAACCGGCAATTTCGAACAGCGCGGCGAGGAAAAACCACAGGTAATTGAGCATGCGAGCGTCTCGCGAGGATGGCCGATGGCGGCCACCCTAACCACAGCGTCGCCCGCGGGCAAGATCAGCTTGCGGATTGCCCGGCCTTGGCGCGCATTTTGTCGGCCATGGCGGTCATTTCGTTGTAGAGCAATTGCGGGTTCTTCTGCTTGATCGCCCAGGCCATGCGCCCCTGTTCGTGGGGCAGGATCATGAACTCGCCTGCCGCTACCTGCCGATAGATGTAGTCGGCGATGTCGGCGGCGCTGATCGGCGAGCTTTCCAGCAACTTGCCGACCTGGGCTTTCATGGCCGGGGTCGGGCCACGGAAGGAGTCCAGCAGGTTGGTCTGGAAGAACGACGGGCACACCACATGCACGCCGACTTCCTGATGCGCCAGCTCGATCAGCAGGCTTTCGGACAACGCCACCACGCCCGCCTTGGCCACGTTGTAGTTGCTCATCGCCGGGCCTTGCATCAGCGCGGCCATGGACGCGATGTTGATGATCTTGCCTTTGCTTTTTTCCAGCAGTGGCAGGAACGCCTTGCAGCCTTTGACCACGCCCATCAGGTTGATCGCGATCTGCCAGTCCCAGTCTTCAAGGGACAGCTCACTGAAAAATCCGCCAGACGCGACACCCGCGTTATTGACGATGACATCGATACCGCCGAGTTTGACTTCGCAAGCCTGGGCGAACGCTGTCAACTGGCTGTAATCGCGCACGTCACAGCGCTGGATAAAACCGTCGCCGCCCGCTTCGCGGACCAGCTTGAGGGTTTCCTGCAAGCCGGGCTCGCTGACGTCCGACAAGGCCAGTTGCCAGCCTTCGCGCGCCCAGCGCAGCGCGATTTCGCGACCCAGGCCAGAGCCTGCACCAGTGATCATCATGCGATTTTGCATAGCAGACAGCCTTGTTGTTCTCGGAAGATGCACCGAGTGTAGCGAAGGAAACTGCCCGACCCACGCTCCATCAGATTGCTGAATGGCCCGAGCAAACCGCGGGAACGCCTGAAGTAACTAAGGCACCAAAATAGAAATAAGAACCCGCTCGAATTACTTCAAAAAACTTGGAATTTTCCTGCAAGCACAAAAGTCGGATTTTTTAAGCAGCTCGAATTTACTTCATTCACGCTGACCTTGATTGGCAGGGTCAATCCACTGCATTTTCGACAAGGAAATAGACATGGGCACAATACTGATCATCATTCTGATCCTGTTACTGATCGGTGGTTTACCGGTCTTCCCGCACTCCAGAAGTTGGGGTTACGGCCCGTCCGGTATCATCGGCGTCGTATTGGTGGTGTTGTTGATCCTGCTCTTGCTCGGCCGAATATAAATATCCGCCAGGCAAAAAAAGAGGCCCGTGAAGGGCCTCTTTTCCATTGCGTCACAACTTAGTCCGGCTTGCCATCAACAACACCGGCGGTGTTGTCCAGCAGGCTCTTGGTCGCTGTTTGCAGGAACGCTTCGAGCTTGAGTTTCAACTCGGCGGTACGCGGCGCATCTGCAATGACTTCGGCGCGAGGCTTGGCACCCAATTCATACTGATACAACTTCGGCGCCATGTCCTTGTCCTTCGGCAGGACCAGAATCTGGTCTGCGGTGAGGATGGCCGTGGTCTGCTCGCTGCCCGACGGCTTGATCACACCAATACCGGCGTCGCCTTCCGGCAAGTTGAGCAGGTCGCGTCCCCAGCACTGATGACGCACTTCGCCACCGATGCGGCCCATGATGGTCGGCACGATGTCGATCTGAGTGCCCACGGTGTGGTCACGCTGGCCGAACTTTTCCTGGATGCCCGGCGCGATCATCAGCATCGGCACGTTGAAACGGCCCAGGTCCATTTCGGTGATCTGCTGTTCGTTGCCGAAACCGTGGTCACCGACGACGACAAACAGGGTTTCCTTGAAGTACGGCTCCTTGCGGGCCTTTTCAAAGAACTGGCCCAGTGCCCAGTCCGAGTAACGCATGGCGGTCAGGTGTTCGTTCAGGCTGCCACGATCGGTCACGCGCTCGACAGGCAATGGCGTCGGCAAGGCGTAAGGCGTGTGGTTGGACAGGGTTTGCAGCAAGGCATAGAACGGCTTGCCGTTTTCCCGTGCCTTGAGCTCGACCAGGCCACGGTCGAACATGTCCTGGTCGGACACGCCCCAGGTCGGATCAGAGAACACCGGATTCACGAAATCGTTACGGCCGATGAAATTGGTCATGCCCTGGTTGCTGAAGAAACCCGACTGGTTGTCCCAGGCGAAATCGCCGTTGTAGACGTACACGTCGTCGAAGTCACGGGCGCTGAGCAACTGCGGCAGACCGGACAGCTTGTGGCTGCCTTCCGGGGTCTGCATCAGGTATTCGAAACCCGGCAGGTTCGGGAAGCAGGCCATGGTGGCGAACATGCCCTGGTGGGTATGGGTGCCATTGGAGAAGAAGCGGTCGAACAGCAAGCCTTCCTTCGACAGTTTGTCGAGGTACGGCGTGATGTTGCCCGGCCCACCCAGCGCACCCACCGAGTGACCGGCCATGCTTTCCATCAGGATCACGACGACGTTCTTGATCGGCAGGGTCTTGTCGGCTGGCGGGGTGTAATCGCGACGTACCGCCGCAGTGCCGGCATCGACCAGTTTCTCGGCCGGCAGCACCAGCATGTCACGCACCACTTGCTGGGCTTGTGGCTGTGGCAAGGTTGCCTTCCAGATATTGTCGCGATCTTCGGACATGCGGCTCTTGGCTGCGGCTACCAGCGACAGCGTACCGTTGAGGCCCAACTGGTTAGCGAAATTCGAATCGGTGGTATAGACATCACCCCAACGCAGCGGCGGGCCCTGGCGCAGGGTGCCACGGGCGGCGACCACGCAAACCAGCAGGCACACCATGAATACCGCGATACGCGCGTACCACGGCGCAACCTTGCGTGTGCCGATGCTGCCGCCACTGAACGGACCACGAGGGCGGGTCGCACGGTCGGCGCCCTTGAATGCCATGCTCAGGATCACGGTACCCAGGGCCCACGCCAGCAGGTAACGGACCACCGGGAAACCGTACCAGAGCATGCTGGCCACGGTTTTCGGATCTTCCTTGACGTACTGGAAGACCAGGCCGTTGAGGCGCTGGTGGAACTCACGATAGAAGTCCATCTCCATCAGGCCCAGGAACAGCGCAATGCTGGAGACCACCGTCAGCCAGAGACGGAACAGCCCGCGTGCGGCCATGGCCCGGGCGCTGAACAGGGCCAGCAGCAACGGAATACTGAGATAGACCACCAGGCGCAGGTCGAAACGCAGACCATTGGCGAATGCCTCGAGGAAGGTCGAGGCCGGCGTGTCGAGGATCATCGAGCGGTTGTAAGCCAGCAGCGCGACGCGCAGCAGGCTGAACATGACCATCATGACCAGGGCACACAACAGCGTGTAGGCCAGATGTGATTTGACGGTCGGTTGCAGCAGGCGACTAGAAGCTCGCTGCTGACTCAGGGCGTCCGGGATTGCCATGTCGTTTTAGGACCCATTGGAAAGTTGAAGTTTCAAAAATACAGCTGCGCCCTGCCCTCTTTTCGGCCCGTACAAGGCCTTGGGGTTTGCGCGGTGCGCAAATGTTGCACGATCAACGGCAGCATTGCCATTGATAACTACCCTCATCCCGACTCTTTCATCCTGCACTCAGGCATACGCAACGTGTTGCGGGAGAGCCGGCGAATTGTCTTGGAGGCTGGGTGAAAATTTCGTGCAACGCATATCCGGAAACAAATTAAAGCCTGCGCACCGGTCAAAAACGCAAACGCCCCGATCAAGTCAGGGCGTTACGAAGTCATCTCAAAAGAGCGACACAGTTACTTCTCGGCGCGTTCCTTGAGGGCTTTCAAGGTATTGAACGGGGCATCCACCACGAACTTGTTGGCCACCATCGACGGCACGCTGCCACCCGGCTCGGTGTGCACCTGATAGGTCACTTCGATCTGGTCGCCCTTGGGTACGAACTTCCAGAAACCGTCGACCTTGGCGACCCGGACGAAGCCTTTTTCTTCAGGCAGGTATTTCGGCACGCCTTCGAGCTTGCGGGTCAGGCTGCCATCGGCCCCTTCGAGAGTGGTGATGTGCAACACCGAATCACGGGGAGTAACCGGCCAAGGGGTGTTGAACTGAGTGTAGGTCCAGCTCTGGTCACCTTCGTGCTTGAGCAGCTTCTGGGTTTTGCATTCGTGAATCCAGGCGCAGGCTCCAGGCACGTCTTCCTGCAACGCGCGCAGCTTGGCCATGGTGGTCTTCATCAGCGTGACGCCCTGGTAGGCCTTGTAGTCGGAGCCGGCCACTTCACTCAGGGAAATCCTGATGCCGTCTTCGTCCTTTTTGACTTTCCAGTCTTCGGCCTGGACGGTCGAGGTAGCCAGCGCAACCGTCAAACCACACAGCACAGCCATACGATGCAGCGAACCCATAGTCTTATTCCTTATTGTTGAAGTTCCGTTCGTTGGGCTTGCACCTGCAATCACTTCCAGGTTTTTCGGAGGTGATCGCAAGTGCAAGCCCACACATCACGCCGCCGTCATTTGCTCCCACCAGCCAATCAACCGGATGGCTTCTTCGCTGCTGCTTCCACACACTTCAGGGTCGGCCTCGAAGGCAGAACACACCGCCGGCCGCTCCGGCTGGCCGAAAATACGGCACAGGTTATCGGAGGAAAGTTGCAGGCAACGTTGCCCCGCGGCTTTGCCATTGGGCATACCGGGAATCGGCGAACTGATGGAAGGGGCAATGCAACAAGCGCCACAGCCCTCACGGCATTTCATGACGACAAGCTCCTCGCGACGAGCAATGTGTTAATGGACGGGGCACAGAGTACCCGCTTAAACAGTTGTTTTAAATTACCTGTGAGCGGGTTTTTCAACGCAAACGGGCATGACCGGCCAGTCTCCGACAAAGCGTCTGGCCTGCGGCTCGCGGATCCTGACGGGGGTTACTGCTTGAACTCGAAATCCAGTGCCGCGCCTTCGACCTCGTGGCGCTCTTCATTTCGCAGTTGCAGCTGCATTTCATTGCTGAGCAGGCGGCCGTTGAGCTGGAACTCGCTGTTGGCGCTTTTGTCACCGAACATCTGGGGTAACAACGGTTCGCGCTTGACCAACGGAACCGTTCCCACCGGCTTGAGCTCCTGAACCATATCCTTGGGCAAGCTCAGATCCAGTTTGGCAGATGGAAGCTCAGTCTTTACCACCTCGCTGGCCGGTTTCGATTTGGAGGCAATGGGCGGACGCTTTTTCACGGGCGCAGCCTGCTTACTGCCCGCCGAGGCTTTTTTCGCAGGCGCGGTTTCTATCGGTGCGACGTGGAAACTGCCGGTTGTCTGATCCTGCTCGGTAGCGGCCACGGCGGATGCCGGCTGAATACTCGCAATCAGGCAGAGCAAAAGCCAGGCGGCAGGAAAAGTCGGTTTCATGGATCCAACGGTGGGTGCAAACGGCAGAGGTGCCTATGCTCGCCTGTTGCAGCCCACAAGACAAGCGCAGTCGCAGCCAGTTACAAACCGCCAGCCATCTCCTGGCAGAGTTGGGTGGCCAGCATGCCCAGGGTCATCAATGCGCGCTCGGCTTCACGGTTCCACGGGATGCCGCAGTTGAGCCGGATGCAGTGATTGAATTGCTCGGTATTACTGAAGATCAGTCCCGGCGCGATACTGATGCCCTGCTGCAACGCCCGCACGTGCAACTCTTGCGTATTGACCCGCCCCGGCAGACTGACCCACAGAATGAAGCCGCCGGTAGGCCGGGTCATCTGCGTGCCTTCCGGGAAATACTGCTGCACGGCCAACTGGAAGGCACTGAGGTTTTTCCGGTACTCCTGACGGATGAAGCGCAAATGCCGGTCGTACCCGCCATTTTCAAGGTACGCGGCAATGCCCATCTGGGTCACGCTGCACGCGGAATGCGTACTGAAGGTCTGCAAGCGCTGGATTTCCTGCTGATACTTGCCGGCAATCATCCAGCCGATCCGCACGCCGGGCGACAGGGTCTTGGAGAAGCTCGAGCAATAGATCACCCGATCCAGCCGATCGTAGGCCTTGAGGGACTTGGTGCGCCCCTGCTCGAACATCAGCTCACCGTAGATATCGTCTTCGACAATCTGGATATCGAAGTCCGACGCCAGGCGCAGCAATTGTTTCTGCCGCTCCTCCGGCATGGTGCCGCCCAATGGATTGCTCAGTCGGGTGGTCAGCACCAACGCCTTGATCGACCATTGGTTGGCCGCCAACTGCAGGGCTTCCAGGCTCATGCCCGTGGCTGGATCGCTGGGGATCTCGATAACCTTGAGGCCCAACAGATCGGCCAGTTGCAGCAAGCCGTAATAGGTCGGCGACTCGGCCGCGATCAGATCACCCGGACGGGTCAGCACACGCAAGGACATCTGCAGCGCATCGACACAACCGTGGGTGATCACCACTTCCGACGGATCGACCACCACGCCGGCATCGCGCATGCGGATCGCCACCTGTCGGCGCAACGGCTCGAAACCGGGGCTGAACATGTAGCTGAAGGCCCGCGGACTATGGAAACGGGTGACCTTGGCCAATTGCTGATGCAGTGCCCGCACCGGCAAATAGTCGACACTCGGCACCGCAGCGCCCAGCGGGAACACGCCTTCACGACGGGATTCGACCAGGACTTGCTGAATAATGCTGCTGCGGGTGACCAGGCCGGGGCGTTCAACCCGGGCGATGTCCGGCGTCGGCGCGGTGAGTGCCGGCGTCTGGTGCACGTAGTAACCCGACTGTGGCCGGGCGCGGATCAGACCCTGATCCTCGAGATTGGCATACGCCTGCAACACCGTCGCATGGCTGACATTGAGCTGCGAGCTCATCTTGCGCACCGAAGGCACGCGCTCTCCCGGCTGATAGACCCCACGACGGATGTCTTCGGCCAGTTGTTGAGCAATACGTTGATAGAGCAAAAGGTTGGTCATGACGCAGCACTCGATTTCACGGGCATTTTATTCTTGTGTGAAACAATACCGGAACAGTTTAGAAGTGTACGGGGACAGTTGCCACAATAGTCGACCGTACAGTGCAGTGTCAGCAAAATCTGTACTGTTTTGTGCGGTAATCGGCAGGCGTAAAAAAACCCGGCGCTGCATGGCAGGCCGGGCTTTCCAGCGACGCAACCCCTAGCGGGCGGCGCCGAGCTGGCCCTTCTCGTCGGAAAACACAATTTCCACCCGACGATTCTGCGCCCGGCCCCGTTCCGACGCATTCGCGTCCACCGGATACTCGTCGCCATAACCCTCGACCTGGATGCGCTTGTCGTCGATACCCAGGTCGATCAGCACGTCAGCCACCGATTGTGCGCGGTCGCGGGACAGCTTGAGGTTTTCCTGCTTGCCCCCGGTACTGTCCGTATAACCTTCGATCCGCACCACCCGCTTGGGGTTGAGTTGCAGGAACTGCACGATCTTCAACACCACACGGTTGGCCGACGGTTTCAATTCCGCTTCGCCCGTGTCGAACAGCATGTCGCCCAATGTCATCACCAGCCCACGGTCGGTCTGGCTGGTGGTCAATGCCAGGATCTGCTCCTCGAGCCATTTGCCTTGCTGCTGCACGCTGAACAGTTTGGATTCACGCAGTGCCAGTTGCAGACGCTGCCGTTCCAGTTCGAGCTTCGCCGCCTGCTCTTCGTTGAGCACCTGATTGGTGTGTTCCCGGGCAATGGCGCTATAGCGCTGGCTCAGGTAGGCGTAATGCACCACGTCCGAACCGCTGCCCCAATAGCTGGACAGGCGATCGGCACGGGCCAGGGATTCACCGGCGCGAATCACGTCCTTGGGGGCGATTCGCAGTACATTGGAGTCTTCCTTGACCTTCTGAAAGTCGGCACCGGCCTGCTGCAACGCGGACTCGCTATGCTGGCTGGCGCAGCCAAAGAGGCTCGCGCAGCCTGCCAGGATCAAACCGCCGAGGGCTTTGCTCTTGAGGCTCATTGGGCATCTCCCAGTTGCTTGCGCAGGCGAGCGATGCGGGTGTTGAGCACGTTCAACTGTTCCTCGCTCTTGGCCGTCAACACCTTGGCTTCAGCCAGGCGCGCATCGAGTTCGGCCTGTTCGGCACGCATGCGTGCGTTTTTGAAGGATTGATCGGTCATGTTGCCCTTGGCACGGTTGAACTTGTCTTCGGCCAGCTTCATTTCCGGCACATCGTCTGCCGTGGCGCCCACGGCTTTGGCCTGTTCGAGTGCTTGTTCGGTCAGGCGAAACTGTTCATTCGGCGCAGGATCGGTTGCACAACCCGCCAGGGCGGCAAAGGCCACGGCAGCGAAAAGAAGTCGAATACTCACTAAATATCCTTACTGTTTTGGGATACTGACGGGTTGTTGCGGGGGGCTTGGCTGTGGTTGTGAGCGTTGTGCTTTCCAGCGCTCGATATTGCGCATCAGCACGGTCTCCGTCAGTCCGGACGCGGGCAATTCTGTCATCTTTTTGGCCAACTGTCCGCGCAACCACGGATCGTTGCAGGCCGAGTCATGGGAAATCGCCAGATACAGGCCAGGCTTGTCGACCGGTTGCGCACGCGCGATCAGATCAGCGGCCATGCCCAGTGTCTGCGCAGTCGCCATGCCCGAGTAACGCCCTGCCAGTACAAATTCGACCTCGCCCAACAGCAGTTTCTGAAAGGCCTGGGTCAGGTTGGACGTGCGCGTGAGGGTCAGTTGCTGTCCGGCAAAGGCACTGAATTGCGCGGTCAATCGGGCCTTTTCCGACACGGCGCCGGGATGGCCGTGCAGATCTGGTGCTTCGTTGTAGACCAGCGTCGAGTCCTTGCGAGTCCAGACCAGATAGTCGTTTTCCAGCAAGGGTGGATGGATGTAGTCCAGGGTTTCCAGCTCGCTGACGGTCAACGTCGCGTCCACCAGCATGTCCATGCGCCCGCTGCGCACTTCGTCCAGGGCCTGGGCGCGCTTGCCGGCATAAAGCAGTTCGACCTTGAGCCCCAACTCCCCCGCCACTTGCCGCAGCAAATCGGCGCTGGCACCGATCAGGTATTTGGGATTTTGCGGGTCTTGCCACAGGTACGGCGGCGCGTCCGGGCTGCCGGTGACCACCAGGCGTTCGCATTTGCCTGCGGCGACAGACAGCGTCGGCAATAACGCCAATCCCAGTAAGCTCCACGCAAGTCGCAGATCCATGGCAATTCACTCCACTCAAACCCGGTTATGCCCTCTGTAGGAGCGAGCTTGCTCGCGATGGTCTCAAATGCACCGCGTGTATCCAGGATCCCCGCGTCATCGTTGACGTCCATCGCGAGCAGGCTCGCTCCTACAGGGGAAAAAGGCAAAAAAAAGCCCGACCAAAAGGCCGGGCTCTTTATAAGTGAAGCAGCCGGATTAGACCAGCTTCTCCAGCTCAGGGATGGCTTCGAACAGGTCCGCCACCAGGCCGTAATCGGCCACCTGGAAGATCGGCGCTTCTTCGTCCTTGTTGATCGCAACGATCACTTTGGAGTCTTTCATGCCGGCCAGGTGCTGGATCGCGCCGGAGATACCGACGGCAATGTACAGCTGTGGAGCAACGATCTTGCCGGTCTGACCGACCTGCATGTCGTTGGGTACGAAACCTGCGTCGACCGCGGCGCGCGATGCTCCGACGGCAGCGCCCAGCTTGTCGGCCAGGGCGTACAGGTGTTTGAAGTTGTCGCCGTTCTGCATGCCACGGCCGCCGGAAACGACGATCTTGGCAGCGGTCAGTTCCGGACGATCGGACTTGGCCAGTTCTTCGCCAACGAAGCTGGAGATGCCAGCGTCGTGGGCAGCAGCAACGGCTTCAACGGCAGCGGAACCACCTTCAGCGACAACCGGGTCGAAACCGGTGGCACGCACGGTGATCACTTTCACTGCAGCGTTCGATTGAACGGTAGCGATGGCGTTACCGGCGTAGATCGGACGCTTGAAGGTGTCAGCGCTTTCGACCGAGATGATCTCGGAGATCTGGTCAACGTCCAGTGCAGCGGCAACGCGCGGCAGGATGTTTTTGCCGTTGGAAGTGGCGGCAGCCAGGATGTGGCTGTAGCCCTTGCCCAATTCGGCAACCAGCGGCGCGACGTTTTCCGGCAGTTGGTGAGTGTAGGCGGCGTTGTCGGCCACCAGCACTTTAGCCACGCCAGCGATTTTCGCCGCGGCTTCAGCCACAGCGCCAGCGCCCTGACCTGCAACCAGAACGTGGATGTCACCACCGATTTTAACGGCGGCAGCCACGGTATTCAGCGTGGCCGGGGCCAGCACTTTGTTGTCGTGTTCAGCAATAACCAAGATAGTCATTTAGATTACCTTCGCTTCGTTTTTCAGTTTCTCGACCAGTTCAGCCACCGACTTGACCTTGATACCCGCGCTGCGTGCAGCCGGCGCTTCGACTTTCACAGTCTTGTTGGTGGAGGCGGTGGAAACGCCCAAAGCGTCCGGAGTCAGCACTTCGAGAGGCTTCTTCTTGGCTTTCATGATGTTTGGCAGAGACGCGTAGCGCGGCTCGTTCAAACGCAGGTCGGTGGTGACGATCGCCGGCAGTTTCAGGGAAACCGTCTGCGCGCCACCGTCGATTTCACGGGTTACAGCTACGCTGTCGCCGCTGATTTCGACTTTGGACGCGAACGTGCCCTGACCGTAGCCGCTCAATGCAGCGAGCATCTGGCCAGTCTGGTTGTTGTCGCTATCGATGGCCTGTTTGCCAAGGATCACCAACTGAGGCTGTTCCTTGTCGACAACAGCCTTCAACAGTTTGGCAACAGCCAGGGAAGTCAGGTCTTCGGCGGACTCGACGAGGATGGCGCGGTCGGCACCCAGAGCCAGCGCGGTGCGCAGTTGCTCTTGAGCGGTGGACGGGCCTACGGAGACGACGACGATTTCAGTCGCAACACCCTTCTCTTTCAGGCGTACGGCTTCTTCCACGGCGATTTCGCAGAACGGGTTCATCGACATCTTGACGTTGGCAAGATCGACGCCGGAATTGTCCGCCTTGACGCGGACCTTGACGTTGTAATCCACAACGCGTTTGACAGCTACAAGAACCTTCATGGATTCCTCGTTACTCTCCGGTGAAAAGAAAGTCGCCTAGGCGAACCTGGCGGTTGATGCTCATCGGGCGCAAGGGCACCTCCAAAAACGCCGGCAAAGCTGTCAAGTGACCATCGCTCATGATCTGGATGACCGTTCGTCAGTGGTGACTGACGAGTCATTCAACATCGCGGCGTGTAAACTGCACATCAAACCCGCGCAGCGCATCACTCTCTACTGCCATCGCCCTGTCTTTAGAGGTGCTCTTGAAACCAACAGTCAGCCTACGGCGAGCGCAAAACCGCCCGTATCTTGACCGGAACGCCTATTCCGGTCAATACGCCAAAATGGCCGTTCATAAGGCGCGTGACTTTGATTTCTCTGGCTTTGAGCCAATTCAAACAAACGTTTGTATTGGACGCTGAGAGTGGTGTAGATATAATGCGCCACCCAAAGAGAAAGGTGGTCAATCGATTGTCCTCTTCCGGCGTTGCGCCGGGATTCATGGATGCGACACCAAACCTCAAAATTAGAAAAAAAAACTGTTGAGCCTTGAGTAGGAGATAGCCTGTGGAACGCGAATACATGGAATTCGACGTGGTCATCGTCGGTGCCGGCCCCGCTGGCCTGTCTGCCGCCTGCCGTCTGAAGCAGAAGGCCGCCGAAGCCGGTAAGGAAATCAGCGTCTGCGTGGTCGAAAAAGGCTCCGAAGTCGGTGCTCACATTCTGTCCGGTGCCGTGTTCGAACCACGGGCCCTGAACGAACTGTTCCCGAACTGGAAAGAACTCGGCGCGCCGCTGAACACGCCCGTCACCCGCGACGACATCTTCGTGCTGAAGAACGCTGAAAGCGCGCAGAAAGTTCCAGACTTCTTTGTGCCCAAGACCATGCACAACGAAGGCAACTACATCATCTCCCTGGGCAACCTGTGCCGCTGGCTGGCCCAGCAGGCCGAGAACCTGGGCGTGGAAATCTACCCGGGCTTCGCCGCACAGGAAGCGCTGATCGACGAGAACGGCGTGGTACGCGGGATCATCACCGGCGACCTGGGTGTCGACCGGGAAGGCAATCCGAAGGAAGGCCTGTACACCCCGGGCATGGAACTGCGTGGCAAGTACACGCTGTTCGCCGAAGGTTGCCGCGGCCACATCGGCAAGCAGTTGATCAAGCGCTTCAACCTGGACACTGACGCTGATGCCCAGCACTACGGCATCGGCCTGAAAGAAATCTGGGAAGTCGACCCGGCCAAGCACCAGCCAGGCCTGGTGGTGCACACCGCCGGTTGGCCGATGGACATCATGGGCACCGAAAACACCGGTGGCTCGTTCCTCTATCACCTGGAAAACAACCAGGTGGTGGTTGGCCTGATCGTCGACCTGTCCTACAGCAACACCTACCTGTCGCCGTTCGACGAGTTCCAGCGCCTCAAGCATCACCCGGTGCTTGCTCAGTACCTGGAAGGCGGCAAGCGCATCAGCTACGGTGCCCGCGCGATCAGCAAGGGCGGCCTGAACTCGCTGCCGAAAATGGTCTTCAAGGGCGGCGCGCTGATCGGTTGCGACCTCGGCACCCTGAACTTCGCCAAGATCAAAGGCAGCCACACCGCGATGAAGTCCGGCATGCTCGCCGCTGAATCCGTGGCCGAGGCGCTGTTCGCCGAGAAGGACGGCACCGAAGAGCTGACCACTTACGTCGACGCGTTCAAGAAGAGCTGGCTCTACGAAGAACTGTTCGCCAGCCGCAACTTCGGCCCGGCGATCCACAAGTTCGGTGCCATCGTCGGTGGTGGTTTCAACTGGCTCGACCAGAACATCTTCGGCGGCAAACTGCCGTTCACCCTGCACGACACCAAGCCGGATTACGCTTGCCTCAAGCTCGCGGCCGACTGCAAGAAGATCGACTACCCGAAACCGGACGGCAAGCTCAGCTTCGACAAATTGAGCTCGGTGTTCATCTCCGGTACCAACCATGAAGAAGAACAGCCGTGCCACCTGAAGCTGACCGACCCAAGCATCCCGATCAGCAAGAACCTGCCGCTGTACGATGAGCCGGCACAGCGTTACTGCCCGGCCGGCGTGTACGAAGTGATCACCAAGGAAGACGGCGAGAAGCGCTTCCAGATCAACGCCCAGAACTGCGTTCACTGCAAGACCTGCGACATCAAGGACCCTGCACAGAACATCACCTGGGTGACACCGGAAGGCGCTGGCGGCCCGACTTACCCGAACATGTAAGCCGAACCGCGAACATCAAGGCTCCCGAAAAGGGGGCCTTTTTGTTGCGTGCGATTCAGGGCATAACACAAGACCAGTGTAGGAGCGAGCCTGCTCGCGATGGCGGCGTATCAGTCAACAAATGTATTGAATGTAAAACCGCAATCGCGAGCAGGCTCGCTCCTACAGTGTTTTGTATTTAAACCTTGAGGCCAAGTTCGGCCGACAACCGAATAGTGACGCCTTTGATCAGGGGAATCAGCTCGGCCATTTTTTCCAGCGGCATGTAAGGCACCGTACTGGCGATGCTGATGCCGGCGACGATGCGCTTGCTGGCATCGCGGATCGGCGCCGCCACGCAGCGGATCGACGGTTCGTTGTCTTCCAGGTCGAAGGCATAACCGCCGGCCACGTACTCGACCATGCGCTGCTCGAACTGCTCCCAGGACTGCTCCGGGTGCTGCGGCCAGAACTGGTTTTTCCCACCCACCGGCAGGCTGACTTCGTACAGGCGCTGCCACTCTTGCGGTGAATCATCGAGCATCAGTGCCTTGCCGATCCCGGTGCGCGCCAACGGCATGCGATGGCCGACCCGCGAACGCATTTCCGGGCCATTGCGCCCCGGATTCTTGTGCAGGTACAGCACTTCGTCGCCTTCACGAATCGCCAGGTGAATGGTGTCGCCGGTCAATGCCGACAACTCATCCAGATACGGCCCGGCCAGGGTCACCAACGGCAGCTCTTCACGGGCCTGAAAGCCCAACTCGATCAGTTTCGGCCCCAGCAGATAACCGACTTGCGGCACCACCCGCAGATAACGCTCGTCCACCAGGCAACTGGCCAGACGATGGGTGGTGCTGCGCGTGGTGCCGATCAGCCGGGCGATTTCCTTGAGATCGCGGGCGCCGCTGGCCACGGCATGAACCACACCCAGACCGCGAAGCAGAGTCTGGGTGCCGGTCGGTGCGGCGTCCTTGGCGATTTTTGGGGCGTCTTCCTGCATATCCAGCCTTTACCGTTGAGCGAGTGAACGGGCGGCATTATGGTCATCCGCGTGCCACGACTACAACTTGATACGCTCGACCTTGCCCACCAGCAGGATGTAGGACAGTGCGCCAATCAATGCCAGCACCGAAATGTAGGTGATTGCCGGAGCAAAAGAATCACCCGTCGCGAGGAAGCCGATCACGATTGGTGTGGCGATCGCCGACAGGTTACCGATGAAGTTGAACACCCCGCCGGTCAGCCCGAGCAGGCGCGCCGGGGCGAGCGTCGATACCAGCGACCAGGTGATCGAAGCCAGGCCATTGCCGAAGAATGCCAGCGCAAGGAAGGCAATCACCAACGGCGTCGACTCGACAAAGTTGGCGCCGATGATCGAGGTGGAAATCAGCAAACCGCTGATGATCGGCAACTTGCGGGCGAAACCCACCGTGCAGCCGCGACGGATCAAAAAGTCCGAGAAGAAACCGGAACACAGCACACCGATGAACGCGGCGAGAAACGGCAGCGACGCCAACAGACCGGACTTGATGAAGTCCATGCCGCGGTATTTCACCAGGTAGGTCGGGAACCAGGTCAGGAAAAACCAAAGCGTCGAATTGAGGCAGAACTGCCCGAGGTAGATGCCCCAGAGTTTGCGCTTGGTCAGGACAATGCCCAGGTCAGTCCAGCTGAATTTGGCTTTGACTTTGGCCTGTTCGGCCTGGATATCCACCAACCCGCCGCCCTCGCGGATCAAATCGATTTCCGCGTCATTGGCGCCTTTGAAATCCCGCGGCTCGCGATACACCGCGTACCAGATCACCGCCCACACAATGCCCACCGCGCCGGTGGCGACGAACACCATGTGCCAGCCGAATTCGTGCTGAAGCCACGCCAGTACCGGTGTCAGGAAGGCCAGGCCGACGAATTGCCCGGAGGTGTAAAAACCAATCGCCGTAGCGCGCTCGCGCTCGGGAAACCAGGTGGTGACCACGCGGCTGTTGATCGGATACGCCGGCGCTTCCAGCGCACCGACAGCCATACGCAACACGAACAGCGCGATGAAGCTGGCGGCGAAGCCGAGCATCACCGTGGCCACCGACCACAGCAGCAAGGCGACGCTGTACAGAATCCGTGGCGGCACGCGATCCACCAGCCAGCCACCGGGGATTTGCATGGCAGCGTAGGTCCAGCCGAACGCGGAGAAAATCAGACCGACGTGGATCGGGTCGATGCCCAAGTCACTGGTCAATGCCGGGGCGGCAATCGACAGGTTACTGCGGTCCAGGTAGTTGATCACCACGGTGATGAACAACAGCACCATGATGAAAAAACGCTTACGGCTGGGCGTCACCAACGACGCCTGCCCGGTGAGGGTTTGCGGTTGCATGAGGGGTGCCTCTTCTTATGGTTATTGAGGTCGATGTGAAATGCAGATCTCCGGAGTCATGGAGATCAACTGTGGGAGCCAGCCTGCTGGCGATAGCGGAGTGTCAGCCACCATAAATGCTGGATGTGCCGACCAAATCGCCAGCAGGCTGGCTCCCACAGGGGTTTGTGGTGAGTCAGGAAGCACTCACCACTCGGCAAAACTGCCATCGGCATGGCGCCAGATCGGGTTGCGCCAGCGGTGGCCGATGGCGGCGCGTTCGATCACGTATTCCTCGTTGATCTCGATGCCCAGGCCCGGGCCGTTGGGGATTTTCACGAAGCCTTTGTCGTAGTCGAACACCCGCGGATCTTTCACATAATCGAGCAGGTCGTTGCTCTCGTTGTAATGGATGCCCAGGCTCTGTTCCTGGATGAACGCGTTGTAGCAGGCCGCGTCCAGTTGCAGGCATGCCGCCAGGGCAATCGGACCCAGCGGACAATGCAGCGCCAGCGCCACGTCGTAGGCTTCGGCCATGTTGGCGATCTTGCGGGTTTCGGTGATGCCGCCGGCGTGGGAGGCATCCGGCTGGATGATGTCGACGTAGCCCTCGCTGAGCACACGCTTGAAATCCCAGCGCGAGAACAGGCGCTCACCCAGGGCAATCGGCGTGCTGGTCAACGGCGCAAGTTCCTTCAGCGCTTCGTAGTTTTCGCTGAGCACCGGCTCTTCGATGAACATCAGCTTGTACGGATCGAGCTCCTTCATCAGTACCTTGGCCATGGGCTTGTGCACCCGGCCGTGGAAGTCCACGCCGATGCCGACGTTCGGGCCGACGGCATCGCGCACGGCAGCGACATTGGCCAGCGCCTGGTCGACCTTGTCGAAAGTGTCGAGAAATTGCAGCTCTTCGGTGCCGTTCATTTTCACTGCGGTGAAACCACGCTCGACCGCTTCTTTGGCCGCACGCGCGGTGTCCGCCGGACGGTCGCCGCCGATCCACGAATACACACGGATCTTGTCCCGCACCTGACCACCCAACAGATCGCTGACCGATACGCCCAGCGCCTTGCCCTTGATGTCCCACAAGGCCTGGTCGATACCGGCCAGGGCGCTCATGTGGATTGCGCCGCCACGGTAGAAGCCACCTCGGTACAGCACGGTCCAGATGTCTTCGATGTTGCGTGGGTCTTTGCCGATCAGGTAATCGGACAACTCTTCAACGGCCGCGGCAACGGTGTGGGCGCGACCTTCAACCACAGGCTCGCCCCAACCGGTCACGCCCTCGTCGGTTTCGACCTTGAGGAAGCACCAGCGCGGCGGAACGATGAAGGTGGTCAGTTTGGTGATTTTCATCTTTTGGCTCTCTTATTAGATGCAGCGCGCTCGGCGCTCAAAGAAGTCTTATCGAAGGGCTTTCCAGGCAGCGACGTAGGCCTTGGCATTGGCTGCCACTTGCGCAGGCGTCATGCCCGGTTTGAACAGACCGGAACCGAGGCCGAAACCTTTGACGCCGGCGTCGATGAACACTTGCATGTTGTCCGGCGTGATGCCGCCGACCGGCGCCAGAATCGTTCCAGCCGGCAGCACGGCGAGCCAGGCTTTGACGACCGCCGGGCCCATCTGCTCGGCCGGGAACAGCTTCAGCACATCGGCGCCTTCAGCCAGTGCCGCGAAGGCTTCGGTCGGCGTGGCGACACCCGGCGACAGGTACAGCCCCGCCGCTTTCGCCGCGCGCAAGACCTTCGGATCGCTATGGGGCATGACGATCACCTGGCCGCCCGCGGCTTTCACTTGCTCAACCTGCTCCGGCGTCAACACTGTGCCGGCACCGATCAGGCAATCGGCGGGCAAGGTACTGCGCAGGATGCGGATACTTTCGTACGGCTCAGGGGAATTGAGCGGCACTTCGATGACGCGAAATCCGGCGGCGTACAGGACTTCGCCGATGGCCGCCGCTTCCTGTGGGCGCAGGCCGCGCAGGATCGCGATCAGTCCGTTTTGCGCCAGGGCTTGTTTGAGCATGTCAGGACTCCAGTCAGGTTTAACGGGATGCGGTGCGCGTGACCAGGCCGGCAGCCAGCGCCAGTTGCCACAATCCGCGTTCGGTGGCCTGTTCGGCCAGGGTCACCCGGGCAAAACCGCAGGCGTCGAGCGCACGGCTGTAGCGGGCACAGAGTTGGGTGTTGCCGATGAGGATGATCGACGGCAGATGCACGCTGTTGCGTCGGCGCCGCTGCACGTTGGCCAGGGCCGACAGTTCATGGCCGATCAGCAGGCCGGACAGATAATCCGCTTGCGCCGTAGCGCTCAGTTCGCCGGTCAGGCCGAGACTGCGGGCGCTGAACAGGGTCGACAGCGGACCGATTTCAGCGTCCGCCGACAACGCGACCTTCACGCCGCGATCAAATGCATCGCCATCGAAAGACGCGCCACGTTGCTGGGTGCGTCCGAGAATGCTGTGTTGACTGAGCACAGCGAAGACTTCGCCGGTCATGAAAGTGTCGAAATGCATGATGCAGCCGTCGGCCACTTCCACCCATTTCGAATGGCTGCCCGGCAGGCCGATCAGCAGATCAGCGCCCGCCTCGCTCGCCAGGTTTTGCAGCACGCCGAGCACCTGGGTTTCTTCGCCGCGCATCACGTTCGGCAAAGGCGAGCGCTCGATGACGCCGGGCACGATGTGCACATCGACGCCGCGCAGGCTGCGCACGGTTTGCAAGGAAGTACCGAGCGTGGCGACGTTCGCCGGCGTGTCGCGGTAGACCGCTTCGCTCCAGCCCTGGGCGCTGCCGACCATGCCGCAGGCAATCACCGGCAAATTCGGCTGGGCATTGAGCCAGTCGCCGCAAGCCTCATCGAAGGCCAGTTCGAAACCATCGGTGCATTCCCGGCCGCCAATGATTCGCGGCGCTTTCGGCAGCTGCATGATCCCCGACGACAGCGAACGCTGTTCGAGCACTTGCCCGCCTTCAGCCAGTTTGTAAGCACGTAATGAGGTTGTCCCCCAGTCGAGCGCGATCAATTGCGCCTGCATCGCTTCACCTGTTTTGGTTTTTGGCAGTGAGTGATCGCGACTATAAACCCTGGCGCTGTAAAATCTCAATATATAAATATCAATCCCATATTGTGAGACGAGACAAAAAAGATCGCAGTCCGAAGACTGCGATCTTTTAAAGGCGATCAGTTACCCGCTGCGAAATCCCGCAACACCGCCCCATCCATCCGATAGCGCACCCACTCTTCCTGCGGCTGCGCCCCGAGGGATTTGTAGAAGTCGATGGCTGGCGTATTCCACTCCAGCACGCTCCACTCGAACCGCCCACAATCATTGGCGCAGGCGATTTTCGCCAGGTGCCGCAGCAGGGTCTTGCCCGCACCGCCGCCGCGCTGTTGCGGGGTGATGTAGAGGTCTTCGAGGTACAGGCAGTTGCTGCCAAGCCAGGTGGAATAGCTGAAGAAGAACACCGCGAAACCGATGGGCGCACCGTCGCGCAGGCAGATCAGGCCATGGGCGGTGGCACCTTCGCTGAACAGGCTGCGCTCGATATCGGCAACACTGGCGATGACTTCATGGCGGGCACGTTCGTAGTCGGCCAGTTCAGTGATGAACGCGAGGATTTGCGGTGCGTCACTGGGGGTCGCCGGGCGGATTTCGATCGTCATGGACGTGCCTTGTCAAAAGTTGAAAACACCATACTAAGTCGGCGCGTAGCCTGTGGCGAGGGAGCTTTACTCCGGCCAACACTAACCCTGGAATCGATAACCTCGGACCTGACATTCGGTCACTGCGTGGTTAGATAGCCGCACAGCTCATTTAGCCGGTCAAGGAACTGCGTCATGTCTACCGCAACACCTCCAGTTTCAAGCAAGCTGTTCGGCCTGTTTTGCCTCGCCAGTTACCTGTTGTCGTTGTCCTACGGTTCGACGTTTTTGCTCTCATTACTGATCGGCTCGCGCGGCGGTAACGAACACGATGCCGGTAGTGTGATTTCGGCGGCGATGCTCAGCACCTTTGCGGCGGTGATTGTTTCCGGTCATTTGTCCGACCTGCTCGGTGCCGCCCGCTCGGTGGCGCTGTTCGGTGTATTGCTGGTGGTGGCCAGCCTGGGCTTCGCCCTGACCCCGGGCTTCGGTCACCTGCTATTGTTTTTCGGGCTGCTGCTGGGCCTGGGCTGGGGCGTGTTCTACACCCTGGGGCCGATCATCGTGGCAAGTCTTGTGACACCCGCGCAGCGCGCCAAATACTTCGCCTTGCTGTCGGGCAGCATGATGACCGGGATCGGCAGCGGCCCGTTGCTCGGCCGCGCGGCGAGTGCGCTCGGTTATCCGGTGACGGCGGCGTTTTACCTGGCGGCGCTGGCCAGCCTGATCGGCGTATTGCTGTTCTGGCGCCTGGATCGACAACTGAAACAAGCGCCCGCGCAATCTGGCAGTGTGTCGCGAATTTCCTGGCGTGCAGCGGGTCAGGTGCTGTCGTCCAGGGCGGTGTTCCCGATCATCATGGTCGGTCTCGGCGGCTGCGTATTCGGTGGTCTGTCGAGTTTTCAAACCAGTTACGCGGCGGCGCACTCACTCGACTATTCGCTGTTCTTCCTCGGTTTCATGGGCGCGGCGATCAGCGGCCGCATGCTGGTTGCCGGTTTCGTGGTCAAGCGCGATCCGTTCCGTGCGTCGTGCCTGCTTTCGGGGCTGATGCTGGCGTCGATCGTGATGTTCGGTTTTGTCGTCGACAGCAGCTTCAGCTACGTGCTCGCGGCGGCGGTGCTCGGGATCGGTTACGGCCTGACGTACTCGGTGATCAACGGCCTGGCCGCCAATGAAGCGCCGAACGGCACTACCGCACAATCCTTGCTGCTGTTCAGTCTGTCGTACTTCATCGGCGTATTCGGCTTTCCATTGCTGGCCGGGAAAATCATCGTCGAGCAAGGCATGGCCACGCTGTTGCTCACGGTGCTGGTAGTTGCCTCGCTCAACTGGCTGATCACCGTGGGCCGGTTGATCTGGCGTAGAGCCACGGCGATCAGGGCACTGGAGCAGGCCTGAGCCGTTCGTCGCCAACACTGCACCCATACGGATCGAGGGCGGACTAATCAGGTAAGGACTCTACTCGTTGGAGACACCCCATGATTCTGTCCAGGTTGACCGCCCTCGTTCTCACTGGGCTTTTGTCCGCAGCCTCCTTCGCCGGGACCATCGGTTCGAGCACCGGCCCGACCAATCCGGTGGAAAAACCCAGGGCCCCCGCCATCCAGAGTGCCCCCGGTATGAACACCGATGGCACGACGATCGACCATAACCTGCCGCCCGCCACCGGCACCGACCCACGGGTTAAAGGCAATGACGCGGGACGTCAGGATGGGACGAACCTGCCGGACAAAAAAACGCCCGGCAGTGGCGGCGTCGGTTCAAGCACCACCGAGGACGAGGACAGCAACATGAGCCAATAATGAAGCCAGGAGAAATCCAATGCCTCGTGGAAGCAAAACCAAATACACCGCCGAGCAAAAGCACAAGGCGCAACACATCGAAGACAGTTACGAAAACAAAGGCGTCTCAAAGGACGAAGCCGAAGCCCGCGCCTGGGCGACGGTGAACAAACAGTCCGGTGGCGGCGAACGGGCCGGCGGTTCGGGGCGCAAGAAACCCGCCAGTGCAAAATCGGCAGATCGCAAGGAATCGGCGCGTCGGGCGGTCGCAAGTCGTAAAGGAAACTCACGTAGCAGCAAGGCTTCGCGAGAGACTCAAACAGTCGATAGCTTGAGGAAGGAAGCCAGGGCAAAGGATATTCCCGGGCGGTCCTCGATGCGCAAGCAAGAGCTGATCGAGGCGTTGCGCAAGGCGAGCTAGGGCCTGCTTATGTATTGAACGTGGAGGCCCAATCGCGAGCAGGCTCGCTCCCACAGGGGACCGCGTTCGCCTGACCAACCCGGTCAATTGTGGGAGCGAGCTTGCTCGCTCCCACAAGTGTAATGGGTGTCAGCGCTGCTTCAGACGGTCAATCACGACGGCCAGAAGCAGAATCGAACCCCGGATCACATACTGATAAAACGTATCGATGTTCTTCAGGTTCATCGCATTCTCGATGATCGCCAGAATCAACACCCCGGCGATCACATGCCGGATCATGCCAATCCCGCCGCTCAACGATACCCCGCCCAACACACAGGCCGAGATCACGGTCAGCTCGAAACCCTGGCCGATCATGGGCTGGCCGGAGGTCATGCGTGATGCCAGGATCACCCCGGCCAATGCACCGATCACACCGTGCACGGCGAAGATGATGATCTTGGTCCGATCGACATTCACACCAGCCAGCAGTGCCGCTTCCTGGTTGCCGCCGATGGCCATGGTGTTGCGTCCGTAGGTGGTGTAGTTCAGCAGCCAGCCAAAAAACAGGAAGCAAACGATGGTGATCAGGATCGGTACCGGCACGCCAAACAGCTGGCCGTTACCGAACACGAAGAACGATTCCTGGGACACTCCCACCGCTTTACCGTTGGCGAAGATGTAGGCCAGGCCGCGCACGATCTGCATGGTCGCCAGCGTGGTGATCAGTGCATTGACCCGCAGCTTGGCGATCACTATCCCGTTGATCAGCCCGACGATCAGGCCCATTACCAGCGCCGCACAGACTCCGAGGAACACGCTGTCGGTGTCGCGCATCACCACCGCCGCGACTACCCCGGCGCAGGCAATCACCGAGCCCACCGACAAGTCGAAATGCCCCGACGCCAGGCAGTACAACATGGTGCACGCCGCGATCCCGGTGGTGGAAATCGCCAGGCCCAGGCCACGCATGTTCAGCGGTGACAGGAAGTTGTCGATCAGCAAGGTGCAGGCGACAAAGATGCCGACCGCCGCCAGCAGCATCACCCAGTCATCGAGGAAGCGTCGCAGGTCCAGCGGTTTGCGTGTGGTTGGCAGGGTGTTGTTTTGGGTTGTCATCATAGTCACCTCTCAGTTCGCCACGCCGTCGGCGCGTTGGCGCGGCAAAGCCAGTTGCAGCAGGTTGGATTCGTTGGCCTGTTCGCGGCTCAGCTCGCCACGCAGGGCGCCTTCGCACAGCACCAGGATGCGGTCCGAAATGCCCATGACTTCCATCAAGTCGCTGGACACCACAATCACCGCGATCCCCTCGGCGGCCAGGTTATGGATGATCTGGTAGATCTCGGCCTTGGCACCGATGTCGATGCCGCGGGTGGGCTCGTCGAGCAGCAGCACTTTCATCGGCATCGACAGCCAGCGGCCGAGAATGGCCTTCTGCTGATTGCCGCCGGACAGGTACATGATTTTCTGCGCCGCGTTGGGCGTCTTCACTTTCAGCGTCTTGATCTGCTGCTCGGCGTTGTCCTTCTCCCACAGACCGCGCAACAGGCAACCGAAGGTGGAGTGGGCGCCGCGCGCACTGATGTTGATGTTCTCGGCAACGCTGGCCAGCGGCAGGATGCCTTCCTTCTTGCGGTCCTCGGGGCACAACAGGATCCCGGCGGCAATCGCGTCCCGGGGTGAGCGCAGTTTCAGTTCATGGCCACGAAGTTTCAGCTGTCCGGCACTGTTACGCGCCAGGCCGCTGAGCAGGCGCAACAGCTCGGTGCGACCGGCACCGACCAGTCCGAACAGCCCGAGGATTTCGCCTTTGTGCACCTCGAAGCTCACCGGCTCGCGCAACCCCGGCCCGAGCAGGCCGTCGACCTTGAGCGCCACCGCGCCACGCTGGCGCGGGCGGTAATCGTAGATGTCCTGGATGTCGCGCCCGACCATGCAGGTGACCAGTTGATCGTGGGTCAACTGGCTCATGTCGTCGAAGGTGCGCACGTAACGTCCGTCCTTGAACACCGTCACCGCGTTGCAGATGCGGAACACTTCTTCCATGCGGTGGGAGACATAGAGCACCACTCTGCCCTCGTCCCGCAGCCGGCCGATGATCGCCATCAAGCGTTCGATCTCCCGCGCCGAAAGGCTGCTGGTGGGTTCGTCGAAGGCAATCACATGGGCGCCACGGGACAACGCCTTGGCGATTTCCACCAGTTGCCGCTGGCCGAGGGACAGGCGCCCGACTTTCTCCTGCGGGTCGATTTCATCGGCCAGGCCTTTGAGACAGGCCAGTGCCTGCTGACGCAGGGCACCGCGGTTGATCAGGCCGAAACTGGCGGGCAGATGCCCGAGAAACAGGTTCTCGGCCACGGTCATTTCCGGCACCAGATGCAGCTCCTGGTGGATCACCGCGACGCCACTGCCGATGCTGTCGGCGGTGGACTTGAAGTCCATCGTCCGCTCGCCGATCTGCAAGGCGCCACTGCAAGGCGTGTAGGCCCCGCCGAGGATTTTCAGCAGCGTCGACTTGCCGGCCCCGTTCTCGCCCATCAAGGCGTGAACCTGCCCCGGATGGGCGACGAAGCTGATGTTGTCCAGCGCCTTTACCCCGGGAAAGGTCTTGCCGATCCCGTTGAAGCGCAAGCTGCCGGTGAGGCTGTGTTCGTGTTGGATTGTTTGCGCGTGCATAACCACCTCTTCACACCGATCAGGCAGCCCCGCCACCGAGGCCGCCGCTGAAATCAAACGGCCGTCAGTTCCACAGGCCGATCTTTTCCAGCTCTTGCTTGAAGTTGTCGCGGGTGATCAGCGTCACGTCGTCCATGGCAGTGTACTTCGCCGGTTCTTTGCCGGTGGTGACCCACTCGTACATCATGCTGGCGGTGTTGTAGCCCTCGATGTGCGGGCTCGGCAGCATCGAACCGTAGAAGCCGCTGTCGGGTTTCTTCAGCTCGCCGATGGCGTCGGTACCGTTGATGCCGATGCCGATCACGTTGGCCGCCGCGAAACCGGCGCTCTCGGTGGCGCGCACACCGCCAAGCACGGTGTTGTCGTTCATGCCGCCAATGATCAGGTTCTTCGCCGCCCCCGGCAGTTTCACCAGGGCCGAGTTGGTGGCATCCATGCTGCCCGGCACGTCGAGGGTCTTGAGGGCCGCGAACAGGATATGGTCTTTCGGCATGCCGGCATCTTCCAGCGCTTTGACTGAGCCATCGGTGCGCTTCTTACCGGTGTCGAGTTCGTTGTAGGTGTTGATCACCGCGTAGGTGTCTTTCCAGTCCCAACCGCGTTTCTTCGCTTCGGTCGCCATGGCATTGCCTTGTTTCTGGCCGACTTCGAATGCAGCCATGCCAAGGTACGGTACGTCTTCCATGAACTTGCCGCTGGCATCGACGAAGCGGTCATCGACAGCAATCACTTTCAACCCGTTGAGTTTGGCCTTGGCCATGATCGCCGGTCCCAGGGAGACGTCCGGCGGGCAGATCACGAACCCCTTGGCGCCGTTGGCCGCAAGGCTGTCGATGGCAGAAAGGGTTTTCTCACCATCAGGCACGGCAATCTTGATCAGGGTGAAGCCCTTCTCTTTCCCGGCCTTTTCGGCAAAGGCCCACTCGGTCTGAAACCAGGGCTCTTCAGCCTGCTTGACCAGGAAACCGATCTTCACTTCCTCGGCTGCCAGCAGCGTGTTGCTCAGGCTGAACGCCGAGACCGCCAACGCGGCACAGCACAGGGAACGAATAGCATGACGACGATTCATAAGCTGACTCCTTGTTATTTTTCTTGAGCGTTCGTTGAAGCCATGACGCGGTGAAACATACTGCCAATAGTCATATCATATGATGATTGTATTTCAGACGTAGCAACACGCCTGAAAGCCCGATCACTCAGTCGTGGTACATCACCGAGCGCCCGCCATCGATAGTGATGCACGAGGCATTGATGAACGGCGCTTCATCACTGGCCAGGAACACGGCGGTCATCGCCACTTCGATCGGCTGCCCGATGCGACGCGGCGGGTGCAGGTCAAACGCGCGCTGCCGTTCGGCGTGGGGGTCGGCGAAACCGTTCCAGTAATCGATGTTGATCTGGGTTTCGATGTAGCCCGGCGCGATGGCATTGACGCGGATTCCCTTGGACGCATATTCGATGCCCAGGGCACGGGTCAGACCGAGCAAGCCATGCTTGGCCACCGGGTATGGAAAGCAGCCGGGAATGATGTGGGAGGAATGGGTGGAGGCAATGTTGATGATGCTGCCGATGCCCTGCTCGATCATCTGCGGCAGCACCGCCTTGCAACCGTACCAGGCGCCATCGAGGTCGATGGCAAAGCAGCGACGCCAGTCTTCCTCGGTCATTTCCAGCGGATCGCGGAATACGTTGACCCCGGCGCAGTTGACCAGCACATCGATCCGGCCGTGCAGGTCGATCGCCAGCCGGGCCATCGCGTGCAGATCCTGCTGACGCGACACGTCGGCCTTGATCGCCACCACATCGGCGCCCTGGTCTCGCCAGTGCGCCGCGACCTTCTCGACTTTCTCGGCCTGAATGTCGCTGATGATCAGCCTGGCCTGCTGGGACGCGAAGGTCGCCACAATCGCTTCACCAATCCCCTGGGCGGCACCGGTCAGCAATACGACCTTGTTTTTCAGGCGTTCGCCCTTGGGCGGTTCGGGCACCGGTGGCAATGACAGTGGTTCAGCCATGGATCAAGACTCCTGTTCGAAGACACGACGAAAACCGGGCATCTGTCGATGTCCGGTCAAAAGGCGCTGGGTAGGAAACAAGTGAGTGCGAAAACGTTTCAGCTCGGAAACGCTCTGAGGCACTGGCTCCGCAAGGGAGCACGGGGGAACTTCGCTGCATCACTTCACCTGTTTTGTTTTTTTAAGTGTGAGTGCATGTAACTCGTGAGGCCGACTATAAACCCGGCTCGCGACAAATCTCAATATATATATTTACATCCCATATTTTGGGATTTACCCAGCAAAACGCGTGCAATGCTTTCCAGGCACATCCACTGCAATCGACAACACAGCACCATCCAATGGATGGCCCAGCGGACTTGCCGCGCTGGTGATGTACAGGGTTTTCAGGTCTGCACCGCCAAACACACAGCTGGTGGGACGACTGACCGGCAGCTCGATGATCCGATCGACTTTGCCGTCCGGGCTCAACCTGAGCAGGCAGCTGCCGTCCCAACGGGCATTCCAGATAAAACCTTCGGTATCCATCGCCGAGCCGTCCGGGCCGCCACGCCCGTGCGGACCAAACCAGACCTGTGGCGCATCGAGGGCTCCGTCGGTACGGATGAAATGTCGATACAAGGTGCCGTCGAGGCTGTCGCCGAAGTACACCGTGGTGGCGTCATCGCTCCACAGCAGCGTGTTGGGAATGCCCAGGTTACGCAGCAACGGCGCAACCCGCCCGGCGCGATCGATGCGAAACAGCCCACCGCAACGACGGACGAGGGGCAGGTCTTCGCCCTGTTCTCCGATGTTGTTTTGCATGGTGCCGAGCCAAAGCCGGCCCTGGGTGTCGCAGCGGGCTTCGTTGGGGCGGTTGCCCGGTTGCGGATCGGCCACGCAGAACAACGTCAGGCGCGGTTCCAGGCCGGGTGAATCAAGATCGAGGCGATACACGCCGCTGCTCAATGTCACCAGGGCATCGCCGCTTTCGCATGGAATGAACGCCGATACGTGCTCCGGCATCTGCCAGATCTGCACGTTGGCGCCGATCAATCGCAGCGCCTGTTTACCGGCGATATCCACCCAGTACAGGGCTTGGGTGGGCGCATCCCAGAACGGGCCTTCGCCCAGTTGAGCCCGATGTTCGGTCACCGCAGTCCACGCCATGAAACCTCCTGCATTGTTCTTGTTTTTATATGGGGATTTTCGTTGTCAGCTGGCCTTTTTATCGGCCATGACTTGCGGGTAGTAGCGCTTGATCGCCAGGTCCGCGTTATCGATCAGAGTCATGCAGGCCCAGACACCCCGGGCGGTATCACGGGCCGCGATCGCCTCAGCCAGGTCCCGGTGAATCGGCAAGGTGCGACGCAGTTCATCCGGGTCGGCGGCGGACACTTCAAAGGCCACCGCCAGCAAAGCGCCGAGGGCGGGAACCATTTGTTCGATGAATTGGTTGTGGCTGGCGGCGAGGATGCATTCGTGGAAGAGCTGGTCGGCGCGGTTGTAATCGATGCCGCTGTCCACCGCCCGTTCCAGCGCGTTACAGGCCAACAGGATCGCGTTCACCTGTTCGCCGGTTGCGCGCTCGCAGGCCCAGCGCACGGCCATCGGCTCGATGGTGCGGCGCAGGTCGAGCAGATCGTCGACGAAGTTTTCCGGCAAGCCGCTGCGCGACAACCAGCCGACGACTTGTGGATCGAAGAGATTCCAGCGCCGTACCGGCAACACCCGCGTGCCGACTTTCGGCCCGACCTCGAGCATGCCTTTGGCCACCAGGGTCTTGATGGCTTCACGGATGACCGTGCGGCTCACGCCGAGTTGTTCGCCGAGGTCGGCTTCGACCTTGAGTGACTCACCCGGCTTGACCTGCCCCGTGGCGAGCCAACAGCCCAGCCAGTCAACCGTCGATGCATGAAAGCTGCTGGACATGGACACCTCAAAGCCGTTCGCAATGGAGGCCCACGCTAATCATCATACGATTGGATGTCAATCTGGTTCTTTCGAGAATTTCCGAAACCACTGTAGGAGCGAGCCTGCTCGCGATTGCGGTTCAGGCACAGATGTCGTCGACTGACACTCCGTCATCGCGAGCAGGCTCGCTCCTACAGGGTTTATGCGTCAGGGTTCCAGACCGATGGGGAAGAACTCGCCGCCACTCCATACACCGAGCCAGCGCTGGCCGTCGATCTCGCGACTCACCGCCAGCTCCACCAACTGATAGAACACGTTGCGATGGATCAAGGCTTCAAGATTGCTGCGCACATGCACGTAAGGGGCCGGCTCTTGCGTTACCGGGTCGATGACCACACGCATGGGATGATCGGCGCCGGCCTCGGTGGTTTCATCGACGTTGGTGGTAAAGCGCAACACCTGCGCCTCGCCCTCGCCTTCCACATCGACGGCAATCGCCACGAACGGCGCATCGTCGACCTTGATGCCGACCTTTTCCACCGGAGTGATCAGGAAATAATCATCGCCATCGCGGCGGATGATGGTGGAGAACAGTTTGACCATCGGCTTGCGCCCGATCGGCGTGCCCAGGTAATACCAGGTACCGTCCCGGGCGATGCGCATATCGATGTCGCCGCAGAAATCGGGATTCCACAGGTGCACCGGCGGCAAGCCTTTGGTCTTGGGGATTTGCCCCAGCAGGTCGTTGGCTTTTTGCGGGCCACTCATGGCGCTCTCCTCGGGATTACTGGTCACTGAGCCCCAGCAGGCTGCGCGCGTATTGCTCCAGCGGCGGGCCCATCAGGTCTTCGGGTTTTTTATCGTGGAACGTCAGTAAACCGCCACGACTCTTGATGGTTGCAGTATCAATCAAATACTGGGTGCTGGTCTCGATCAACATGATCTGAATCATACCGCTGTCGATGCCGAGACGATCCAGGGCTTCCTGGTCCAGCCACTCGTCCGAGTTGCCGATACGGTCGTCAGACTTGGCAAACCGGGTATAGAGCAGATAGTGCGCACCGGCGGCACGGGCTTCGCCCATGGCCTGGTCGAGGCCTTCCGGCGTACGGGCACGGCGGACCATCGGGAAGTATTCGATGAAGCCATCGAACGCGACTTCGGCAATCACGTTGGGCCGTGGGTAAACGGCGCTGCCCGGCGGCATGAAAGCGCCTTGGGCGATGTAGACGAACGAGTCCGGCTGAATGCGCAGGTTGTTTACGCGACGGCTCTCACTGTGGTCGAGCAACCCCGCATCGCTCATATGGTAACGAGTCCCTTCGGCCATATCGCTGACGTTCATGCAGCCACCAATTGCCAATACGGCCAGCAGCAAAACCAGGCTACGCATCCTATCCTCCAGAGGCCGGTGTCGGAAAACCGGCGAATGGCCGTAGGATGCAGCTTTTGCGCCAGCTCCCGCTCACCAACACTCAGATCGCATCGCGAGCAGGCTCGCTCCCACAGAGGGTTGCATTTCAATGTGGGAGCGAGCCTGCTCGCGATGAGGAATGATCAGCCACCGATGATTTTCATCACGGTCGCGCCTCCGGAGAACGCCACTTCCTGCTTGTCACCCAAGGCTTTCACCAAGAGTCTCTGCAGCGCCGGCAGCGCCTGATGGCGCGGCTTGTCCAGCAGGTCGCCGATGTAATGGCGATTGCTCGACGACAGGCAGCCATGCAGCCATCCGGTGGAAGACAAACGAAGTCGCGAGCAGGTCCGGCAGAACGGCACACTTTCATTGGCGATCACGCCGAAATAGCCGTGCCCCGGAATTTCATAGCGCACCGCCGTCGCATCGACAGGTGCATCGGCTTGCAGATATTCGTAGCGCTCGCCGATCAGGCTCAGCAATTGCTGAAGGCTGACGAACTGCTGCAGAAAGGCATTGGAGTCGTTTGCCAGGTGGCCCATGCGCATCAGCTCGATGAAGCGCAGTTCATATCCACGTTCCAGGCAGTAATCGAGCAGCGGCATCACTTGATCGAGGTTCTGTCCGCGCAGCGGCACCATGTTGACCTTGATCTTCATGCCGGCCGCACTGGCCTCGCTCATGCCGTCGAGCACGGTGGCCAGGTCGCCACCCCGGGCAATGCCGCGGAACGCACTGGCGTCGAGGGTATCGAGGGAAACGTTGAGGCGCCGAATGCCGGCGTTCACCAGAAGTGGCAGTTTCTTCGCCAGCAACTGACCATTGGTGGTCAGGCTGATGTCTTCCAGGCCCATCCGCCCGACCGCCGTCATGAACGCTTCGAGTTTCGGGCTGACCAGCGGCTCGCCGCCGGTAATGCGCAGACGCTCGATACCCGCCGCTTCAATCAGGTAAGCCACGCCACGCGCCATGGCTTCGGCCGACAATTCATCCTGCGCAGCCACCAGCCGCTTGCCGTTGGGCACGCAGTAGGTACAAGCGTAATTGCAGGCTGAGGTCAGACTGATTCGCAAGTTGCGAAAACGCCTGCCTTGACGGTCAACGATCATGGTCACTCCGGCGGAAGAATATCGGGCCGCTAAAACTTGACTCAGAAATCAAGTTTTAGCAAGTCCTCTACCTGAGTATATTCCTGCGGTACTGCGCCAAGTAGCAAAATCATGGCGCAATAAGGCAACTGAATGGCTCAGCTGCCGGAAGTGTCGGTGTCGCGTTTGCGCTTGTTGCCCATGCGCACGCCGATGTCCATCAGGAACTGGAAGAAACCTTCCTGGTCTTCCAGCACATTGCTCCAGAACGGCGAGTGATACAGCGCGACGGCACCGTGCACCAGGGCCCAGGATGCGCAGTAGTGGAAGTAAGGTGGCACGTCTTCCAGCTTGCCTTCGCTGATCCGGCCCTTGATCAGCAGGGTCAGGCGTTCGAAGTTCGAGGCACGGATCTTGTGCAGTTCCTCGATCATCTCCGGCACCTGGTTGCCCTTGACCACTTTTTCTTCAAGGCGGTCGAACAGGCGGTAGCGCTGTGGATCGCGCATGCGGAATTCGAAATAGGCCCGGGACAGAGCTTCCTTGTCCTTGTCGACATCGGCCGAATGCAACAGCTCGTTCAAATCGCGCTCGTAGTCGAGCATCAGGCGCAAATAGATTTCCGCCTTGGATTTGAAGTGCTTGTAGATCGTGCCTTTACCGATACCGACGGCATCAGCAATCATCTCGACGGTGACACTGTCTTCACCTTGTTCGAGGAACAGCTTGAGCGCGGTATCGAGAATTTCCTGCTCGCGGCGACGGAATTCACGGACCTTACGAGGTTCTTTATGCATAAGAAAAGGTCTGCAGGGGTCAAAATTCGAAGCCGCGTATTATGCCTAACTTACGCAAAAATGCACGGATCATCCGACCATATCTGCGCTTTCTGGTCATTCCGCGTACGTTTACAGGGTGATGAGAACTCTTCCGAAGCGCACGTATTCCAAATTTGTTTAAAAACCCGGGCCGCTAAACTGGACGAGGCGCAATCCTGATCAATACTTGAACTGTCGGCGGGGCATCTCCCCCAAGTGTCACGCCGATATTGGTACCAACGGACCGCGTGCCATTGTTTTACTCCTAATGGTCTTAACCCGGATTCACCCCCCAGAACCCGGGTTTTTTTTGCCTGCGATTTAACCTTGTGGGAACGAGCCTGCTCGCGAAAGCGGCTTCGAACCCTAAACTGATTTCACATGCGCCAGCGGGAACAGGCGCTTGAAATTCGCCGTGGTTTGCTCGGCAAACCGCTCGTAGGGCTCACCACGCAACATTGCCAGAAATTCCGCAACTTCACGCACGTACTGCGGCAGGTTTGGCTTGCCGCGATAGGGAATCGGTGCCAGGTACGGCGAGTCGGTTTCCACCAGCAACCGGTCGGCCGGCACCTTGCTGGCCACATCGCGCAACGCATCGGCATTGCGAAAAGTGACAATCCCGGACAGGGAAATGTAATAGCCCATGTCCAGCGCAGCCTTCGCCATCTCCCAGTCTTCGGTAAAGCAATGCAATACGCCCGCCTGGGGCAACGCCGCCTCACGCAGCAAGCCCAAGGTATCGGCGCGGGCGCCGCGGGTATGGATGATCACCGGTTTGCCGGTCTGTTGCGCTGCCTGCAGGTGCAGGCGGAACGACTCCTGCTGCAACTCTGCCGCTTCCGGCTCGTAGTGATAGTCCAGACCTGTTTCGCCGATGGCCACCACACGCGGGTGATTGAGTTCGTGCAACAGCCAGTCCAGCGCCGGCGCGGCACCTGGCTGCACATCCAGAGGGTGCACGCCCACCGAGCAGTCGACGTCGTCATAACGTTCGGCCAGGGCTTTGACGTCGGCCGCGTTGTCCGCGCTGACACCGATACACAGAAAGTGCCCTACCCCACGTTGCCGGGCCGCATCCAGGGCAGCATCCAGGGAGCCGTCGTGAGCGGTCAGGTCGAGGCGATCAAGGTGACAATGGGAATCTACGAGCATAAAGGGCTGCAACTTGTATCGAATGGGTGGGACGGTCGGATGTACCAATACTCAGAGTTTAGGTGCAGACGGTCATCGTTGGGCAGGCAACGACGCCCATTGCACCAGCAATGCCTCCAGCAGCAAGGCCGGGTTGAGGTTGGCCTTGCTCAGGACTTTCTGTCGCTGGGCGAGGATCCAGTCCTGGATATCGAGGACTTTGCCCTGGGCGCTCTTCTGCGCAAGGTATTGCACGACCTTGCGCATGTCGGTCAGGCCAAGGCCGGCTTCGTCCTGGGTCAACTGGTAGCGCAGGATCAGGCTCGACCAATCGCAGAACCAGTCGAACAGGCGCAACATCGGAATGTTTTTCCATTCCTCGGCCAGTTGCGTTGGCGACTGCTGTTGCTTGAGGAGTTTTTTCACCCCTTCCACCACTTGCGCGCGCTGTTCACGTACGCCCTGGCCCTGGAGGTTGACCGCCGCCAGCGGCGAACCGGCGGCCAGGGTCAGCAGTTCGACGCGTTCGTCTTCGGAGCACTCCGGCAACGCCTGGGCCAGCCACTTCAAGCTCATGGCCTCGCCCGGCAGTGGACAGGCCTGCTGCACGCAGCGACTCTTGATGGTTGGCAACAAGCGGCTCGGCTGATGGCTGACCAGCAATAGAACGGTATCGCCGGACGGCTCTTCAAGACTTTTGAGCAGGGCATTGGCGGCGTTGATGTTCATCGACTCGACCGGCTCGATCAGCACCACTTTACGCCCGCCCAACTGCGCGGTCTGCACCACGAAACCGACCAGGTCGCGCACCTGGTCGACCTTGATCGCCTTGTCGGCTTCTTCCGGCTCCAGGATGTAGTTGTCGGGGTGGCTGCCAGCCTTGAGCAGCAGGCATGATTTGCATTCGCCACAGGCCTCCAGCGCGTTCGGGCGCTGGCACAGCAAGCTGGCCATCAAGCGTTCGGCCAGTGCCCGCTTGCCGATCCCGGCCGGCCCATGCAGCAGGTAGGCGTGCGCATGCTGGGCGCGACCGGCCAGTTGCTGCCAGAGGGTTTCCTGCCATGGATAGACCTCAGCCACGGCTCAACTCCAGCAGGCGCGGCAGCAAGACATCCAGAGACTGCTGAACTTTTGCCAACGGTTGGGCAGCATCGACCAGCACATAACGCGCCGGATCCGCCTTGGCCCGCTTGAGGAAGGCACTGCGCACGGCATCGAAAAAGGTCCGGCCTTCGAGCTCGAAGCGATCCAGACGACCGCGAGCGCTGGCGCGGGCCAGGCCGACTTCGACAGGCAGATCGAAAATCAGCGTCAGGTCCGGGCGCAGATCGCCCTGGACGAAGGTTTCCAGGGTCGCGATGCGCTCCAGCGACAAGCCGCGACCGCCACCCTGATAGGCGTATGTCGAATCGGTGAAACGATCACACAAGACCACGGCACCGCGGGCCAGTGCCGGGCGAATCACCTCGGCCAGGTGCTGGGCACGCGCCGCGAACACCAGCAGCAACTCGGTATCCGGGTTCATGACCTCATCGACCGGGGCCAGCAGCACTTCACGGATTCGCTCGGCCAACGGCGTACCACCCGGCTCTCGGGTCAGCACCACCTCGATGCCGGCGGCGCGCAGGCGCTCGGCCAGGTATTCGCGATTGGTGCTCTTGCCGGCGCCTTCCGGGCCTTCCAGAGTAATAAACAAGCCAGTCACAGGCAGTCCTTAGTCAGAGTCATTGCGGGCTTTTCGGTGCGCTTGCATCGGGTTCGGGCGTTTCAGGGGCTGGCGCAGGATCTTGCGCCGGCACCTGCGGCAACGCCTCGGGAGCTGTGTTTGGTGAAGCGGCCGGGATCGGCGCCTGCTCTTGGGAAGCCTTGGCCTCCTGCGTACCGTTTTGCTCAGCCTGGGTTGGCGGCATCTCGGGCGCAGTAGCGGGTGCCGGGCTGGAGCGGTAATCGGCGCGACGCTTGAGCTGGAACTCCTTCACGGCATTGTTGTGGGCATCCAGATCGTCGGAGAACACGTGAGTGCCATCGCCACGCGCCACGAAGTAAAGGCTGTTGCCCTCCACCGGATTGAGTGCCGCATGGATGGCCTCGCGACCGACCATGGAAATCGGCGTCGGCGGCAGGCCCGCATTCATGTAGGTGTTATAGGGCGTCGATTCCTTGAGGTGAGCCCGGGTCAGCTTGCCGCTGTAGCGGTCGCCGAGGCCGTAGATCACTGTCGGGTCGGTCTGCAGCAGCATGCCCATCGCCATGCGTCGCACGAACACGCCGGCAATCTGCCCACGCTCCTGCGGCACACCCGTTTCCTTTTCCACCAGCGAAGCCATGATCAGCGCCTGGTAGGGCTCCCTGTACGGCACATCGGAAGAGCGCTGTGCCCACTCCTTGGCGAGCACTTCGTCGAGGCGGTCATAAGCGGTTTTCAGCACCTCGATATCGGACATGCCCCGCACATAACGATAGGTGTCAGGGAAAAAGCGCCCTTCCGGAAAAATCCCGGTGTGGCCGAGCTTGTCCATGACCTGGCTATCGCTTAAACCCTCGAGGCTATGGTCGAGCTTCTCTTCCTTGGCCAGCGCTGCGCGGACCTGACGGAAATTCCAGCCTTCGACCAGGGTCAGGCTGTACTGAACCATTTCCCCGCGTTTCCACAGGTCGATCAGGCCTTCGACGGTCATGCCAGGTTGAATGCGGTATTCGCCGCTGTGCAGGGGTTGTTTGGCGAGGTTGAAGCGCCAATACACCCGCAGCCAGAATGCGTCCTTGATGACGCCATTGGCTTCGAGTCGGTAGAAGGTGCGGGTCGGCGTGGTGCCCTTGGGCACATCCAGCAATTGTTCCTGGGCAATGTTCAGCGGCTGTACCAGCGCCGAATGAATTTTCCAGGCTGAAGCACCCATCAGCAGCCCCGCCAGAACCACTCCGGTTTCCAGCAGCAGCAAGAGTTTACGTCTCACGTATCAAGCATCCAGTAGCACACGGGCAATGGTTTGGAGTTTACGGGTGAGCGGCCCAACCGGCCAGTGAAGAGCAGCATAGGCGCGCACCGGCCAGATACCATACACGCTGTTGCAGACAAAGACTTCGTCAGCCCATTGCAGCTGTTCGAGGGGGATATCGGTGATTTGCGTGGGAATTCCCAGCGACTTGGCTTGAAACAATATTTCGGCACGCATCACGCCTGCCACGCCGCAACGCTTGAGGTCAGCCGTGATGAGCACGCCATCACGCACCAGGAACAAGTTACTGAATACACCTTCAATCACCCGTCCGGCCTGATCGAGCATCAAGCCTTCGGCATGCTCGCTGTCCTGCCATTCGGCTCGGGCGAGAACCTGTTCAAGACGATTCAGGTGCTTGAGGCCGGCCAGTAATGGCTGCCTGGACAATCGCGTGGCGCAAGGAAACAGCCGAACACCCTGCTCACCGTGCGCGGCAGGATACGCCGCCGGTGGATTACCTTGCAGAATGCGTCGAGCCTGGGCCGAAGGATCGGGGGCGTAACCACGCAGACCGTCGCCACGGGTGAGAATGAGCTTGAGCACCCCGTCACCCAGTGCCGCGGCGCAGGCCAGCAGTTCGCTGCGGATCAGCTCATGCTCGGCGTTTATCGCCAGGCGCGAGCAGCCGTCCACCAAACGCGACAGATGCCGGTCCAGCAACACAGGCTGCCCGTTGCGCACGGCGATGGTCTCGAACAGACCATCGCCATAAGCCAGGCCGCGGTCCTTCAGCGACAACGCGTCAGCCGGCTGACCGTCGACCCAGCTGTCCATCAGCCTGCGAACCGGCGGAACACCAGCGAGCCGTTGGTGCCGCCAAAACCGAAGGAGTTGGAAACGACCACATCGATCTCCATGTTGCGCGCCGTGTGCGGCACGAAATCGAGATCGCAGCCTTCGTCCGGCTCATCGAGGTTGATGGTCGGCGGTGCCACCTGGCTGTTGATCGCCAGCACGCTGAAGATCGCCTCGACCGCGCCCGCCGCACCCAGCAGGTGGCCGGTCATGGACTTGGTGGAGCTGACGGCCAGCTTGTAGGCGTGGTCGCCGAACACCGACTTGACCGCATTGACTTCGGCCAGGTCGCCTGCGGGGGTCGAGGTGCCGTGGGCGTTGATGTACTGCACTTGATCGCCATTGATTTTGGCATCGCGCAGCGCATTGGTGATGCAGCGCGCCGCACCTGCGCCATCGGCTGGCGGCGAGGTCATGTGGTAGGCATCGCCACTGGTGCCGAAGCCGATCAGCTCGGCGTAGATGGTCGCGCCACGCGCCTTGGCGTGCTCGAGTTCTTCCAGCACCAGCGCACCGGCACCATTGGACAATACAAAGCCATCGCGGCCCTTGTCCCATGGACGGCTGGCGCGGGTCGGCTCGTCGTTGCGAGTCGACAGCGCGCGCGAGGCACCAAAGCCGCCCATGCCCAGACCGCAGGCCGCCATCTCGGCGCCGCCGGCAATCATCACGTCGGCTTCGTCGTACATGATGTTGCGGGCTGCCATGCCAATGCAGTGTGTACCGGTGGTACAGGCCGTGGCGATGGCGTAGTTGGGTCCCTGTGCACCGAGGTGTATGGACAGGAAACCGGAAATCATATTGATGATCGAGCCTGGCACGAAGAACGGAGAGATCCGTCGCGGGCCGGTCTCGTGCAGCGTGCGGGCGGTTTCTTCGATATTGGTCAGACCGCCAATACCCGAACCCATGGCCACGCCGATACGCTCACGGTTGGCGTCAGTGACTTCCAGACCGGCATTGCGTACCGCCTGAAAACCTGCGGCCAGACCGTACTGAATGAACAGGTCGAGCTTGCGGGCTTCCTTGACCGACAGGTACTCCTCGACATTGAAGTCCTTTACCGAGCCGCCAAAACGGGTGGAATAGGCAGAAAGGTCGGCGTGTTCGATCAGACCAATGCCACTGCGGCCAGCCAGAATGCCCTGCCAGCTGCTCGGCACATCCGTGCCCAGTGGCGACAACATACCCATACCGGTGACTACGACGCGTCTACGCGACACAGCACTCTCCTTTTTTCAAATGACGACTTTGCATCAGGCCTAAAGAAAAAACCGCACGCCATGATGGCAGTGCGGTTTTTCCATGACAGCGAGCAACGATTACAAACTATTACGCCTGGTGGCTAGTAACGTAGTCGATTGCAGCTTGTACAGTAGTGATCTTCTCGGCTTCTTCGTCAGGGATTTCGGTCTCGAATTCCTCTTCCAGAGCCATCACCAGCTCAACGGTGTCAAGGGAGTCGGCACCCAGGTCTTCAACGAAGGAAGCGGTGTTGACCACTTCTTCTTCTTTAACGCCCAGTTGCTCAGCAACGATTTTCTTGACGCGCTCTTCGATGGTGCTCATACCTTGTTTTCACTCCTAATGGACAAATTCAGGCAGCTGGCCAGTGGGTAAGTGTATAGAAAGGCTTTTCAGCTTTTCAACTGAAAGCTTCACTCCTCGAACCCGGTGACCCTCTGCCTATAAATAGATTGCAGCTTTATAACGGATTTTAGACAGCTCGTATGACATTTTTTTGAAGCAATCCGTCACATTTGAATTACATGTACATCCCGCCGTTCACCGGGATTGTAGCTCCGGTAACGTAAGCCGCACCGTCCGACGCAAGAAAAGCGACCACGGACGCGATCTCTTGAGCCTGCCCCAGACGACCCAGCGGAATCTGCGTCTGCAAGGCTTCACGCTGCGCCTCGGGCAGTTCACGGGTCATATCGGTATCGATGAACCCAGGGGCCACCGAGTTTACCGTAATCGAACGCGAACCGACTTCACGCGCCAGTGCACGGCTGAAACCTTCCAGACCGGCCTTGGCGGCAGCGTAGTTTACTTGGCCTGCGTTGCCCATGGCACCCACAACCGAGCCAATACTGATAATTCGGCCCCAACGGGCTTTGGTCATGCCGCGCAAAACGCCCTTGGACAGGCGGAACAGACTGTTCAGATTGGTATCGACAACGTCGTGCCACTCGTCGTCTTTCATGCGCATCATCAGGTTATCGCGGGTGATACCGGCATTATTGACCAGAATCGCCGGCGCACCGAACTGCTCCTGAATGCTCGCCAGAACACTTGCCACAGACTCGTCGCTGGTGACATTGAGCTCCAGGCCAGTGCCCTGAATACCATTTTCCTTCAGGGTCGCGGCAATGCGCTCGGCACCCGACGCGGAGGTCGCGGTACCCACAACGATGGCGCCCTGACGACCCAGCTCCAGGGCGATGGCCTGGCCGATGCCACGGCTGGCACCGGTGACCAGTGCAACTTTACCTTGCAGACTCATGCAAGCTTCTCCTGATTCAGGCCAACGCTGCACGGGCGGCAGCGAAAGCGTCTGGGGTATTGAGGTTGGATGTCGACACGCCTTCAGCGCAACGCTTGTTCAGACCGGCCAGTACTTTGCCCGGACCACACTCGACCAGGTTGGTCGCGCCCTTGGCGGCCAGCGCCTGGACCGATTCAACCCAGCGTACTGGCTTGTACAGTTGCTCGAGCAGATCGCGCTTGAGGGTTTCCAGATCGGCCGGCACTTGGGCACTGACGTTCTGCACCACAGGAATATGCGGTGCCTGCCAGTTGATCGCGGCGATCGACTCGGCGAAACGCTCGGCGGCCGGACGCATCAGCTCGCAGTGCGACGGCACGCTGACCGGCAGCGGCATGGCGCGCTTGGCACCACGCGCCTTGCAGCCTTCGATGGCGCGCTCGACGGCAGCCCTGGCACCGGCGATGACCACCTGGCCCGGCGAGTTGAAATTGACTGCACTGACTACCTCGCCTTGCGCCGCTTCGGCGCAGGCTGCCAGTACGTCAGCATCGTCCAGGCCCAGGATGGCAGCCATGCCGCCCTGCCCGGCCGGAACGGCTTCCTGCATCAACTGGCCACGACGCTCGACGAGCTTCACCGCGTCGCCCAGGCTCAGACTGCCTGCCGCGACCAGCGCGCTGTATTCGCCCAGGCTGTGCCCGGCAACGTAAGCCGGACGCGCGCCACCTTCGGCCAGCCACAGACGCCACAGGGCGATAGAGGCGGTCAGAATGGCCGGCTGGGTTTTATCGGTTTGATTGAGTTGCTCTTCCGGCCCTTGCTGGGTCAGTGCCCACAGGTCGTAACCCAGTGCATCGGAAGCTTCTTTGAATGTTTCAAGGACAACCGGATGTTGCGCGCCCAGCTCGGCCAGCATGCCGAGGGACTGCGAACCCTGTCCTGGAAAGACGAATGCGAGGGAAGCAGACATGTAACAAGCCCCTAATGATCTTGTCGTCGGAGAGTTGGCGCCCCGCTTTGGGGACGCAAGAAACTGACAGTTGGATGGCCCATCGAACCAAGCGGTCACATTTAAGCATTGTCCGACGAAAACGCCTAAAGCAACAAATCCTCCAGACGACCGTGCAGGCGCTCGGGAAGATTCTCCTGAATCTCGATCAAGGCGCGTGCAATGGCACTCTGAAACCCCTGGACCCCGGCAGAACCGTGGCTTTTCACCACAATCCCCTGCAAACCGAGAAAGCTCGCGCCGTTGTGCCGTGCAGGCGCCAGATCGGCCTGCAGACGCTTCATCAAGGGCAGCGCCAGCGCGCCGACCACGCGAGAGGCCACGCTTTTTCTGAACAACGCCTCGATACGCCCGGCAATCATGGTCGCCAGGCCTTCGCTGGATTTGAGCAGGATGTTGCCGACAAAACCGTCACACACCACCACATCCGCTTCGCCACGGTACAAACCGTCGCCCTCGATAAAGCCGATGTAATTGATGCCACGGGCGCCTTGCAACAAAGTCGCTGCCAGCTTGACCTGTTGATTACCCTTGATGTCTTCGGTGCCGATGTTCAGCAACGCCACCCGCGGACGGATTATGCCCAGGGTCTCCGCTGCCACCGAGCCCATGACCGCAAACTGCAACAGATGCTCGGCACTGCAATCGACATTGGCGCCCAGGTCAAGCAACTGGCAGTAACCCTTTTGTGTCGGAATCGCCGCCACCATGGCCGGACGATCAATGCCCGGCAGGGTCTTGAGCACAAAACGCGACAACGCCATCAGCGCGCCGGTATTGCCGGCACTGACACAGGCCTGGACCTTGCCGTCGCGCAACAACTCAAGCGCCACGCGCATCGACGAGTCGGGCTTGCCACGCAGGGCCTGGGCAGGCTTTTCGTCCATGGTGATGACTTCGCACGCCGGCGTAATCGACAGGCGCGCGCGATCCACAGCCGGATAGCCAGCGATCAGTTCTTCAAGAAGGGAGGGTTGACCGACGAGGGTCAGGTGCAGCGAGGGTGTAGCAGACAGGCAGGCAAGGCTGGCCTGGACAATGCTGCGGGGACCGAAGTCCCCGCCCATTGCGTCAATCGCGATGACTTGAGCGGACAAGTGATTACTCGTCAGCGCCCTTGTCGATCACTTTACGGCCACGGTATACGCCTTCTGGCGATACGTGGTGACGCAGGTGAACTTCACCGGTGGTTTTTTCTACAGACAGGGTGCTAGCCTCGAGAGCGTCGTGCGAACGGCGCATGTCACGGGCAGAGCGGGATTTTTTGTTCTGCTGAACAGCCATAATTGATTAACTCCTAAACGTTTGGGTCACGCTTTAACTGCGCCAATACACTGAACGGGTTGGACCGCGTTACCTCGTCCTCGCTCGGTTCGGGCTCATCTGCTCCCGCCGGCTGCTGGCATTCTTCCGGATGATGAGCAGGCACAATGGGCAAGGCGAGCAGAAGCTCCTCCTCGATCAGTGACTGCAGATCCAAAGGATCTTCGCCCAGTTCCAGCACGTCATAACCTTTCGGCAACGACTGGGTATTCGCACCCTCCTTCACCACAGCGTAACTGCATTCGCTATGGATCGGCAGGGTGACCAGCTCAAGACAACGCTGGCAAACCATTTTGACTTCAGTGTCGATAAAGCTGTGGATGACCACAGATTTACGTTCATCTCGTTCAAAAACGAATTTAGCCTGCACCGTACCGACATTGTCGGAAAGCGGGTCGCAGAGTCTCTCCAAATCGGCCAGCAGCATTTCACCTTGAAGGGTGGTGCCACGATCAGCCAATTTGCGCGGGTCAACGTGAGGTGGAATCGGGTCATTCAACATAGGCGCAGCATTATAGGGATGCACCCGCCCATGTCAAAGGAAATTCAGCCCTGTCCGTCACTTGGAAGCCTCGCTAGAATTCGCGCACGCCTTATGGAGTTGCGCATGCTGCCTTTATTACTCGCTTCCAGCTCGGCCTATCGCCGGGAATTACTGACCCGCCTGCAGCTGCCTTTCACTTGCAGCTCGCCGGATATCGACGAAAGCCAGCGCCCGGGCGAGTCCGCCATCGAGCTGGTCAAACGCCTCGCCGAAGAGAAAGCCCGTGCCCTGGCCGACCGCCATACCGCTCATCTGATAATCGGCTCCGACCAGGTCGCCGTGCTGGGAGAGCGGATTATCGGCAAGCCCCACACGTTCGAAAAAGCACGCGAACAACTGCTGGCCGCCAGCGGCGCCAGCGTGACGTTCCTGACCGGCCTGGCCCTGCTCAACAGCCAGACAGGGCACTGCCAGGTCGATTGCGTGCCGTTCACCGTAAACATGCGCACACTCGACGCACCGCGCATTGAACGCTACCTGCACGCCGAGCAACCCTACGACTGCGCAGGCAGCTTCAAGGCCGAAGGCCTGGGGGTCAGCCTGTTTCGCAGCACCGAGGGCCCCGACGCCACCAGCCTGATCGGTCTGCCGCTGATTCGCCTGATCGACATGTTGCTGACCGAAGGCGTACAGGTTCCTTGAATCCCGATACTAAAAAACCGGCCACGCAGGCCGGTTTTTCATGTCGTTTCAGAATCAGCGCAGCGACGGACCGCTAAACCCCATCCACATCGCCAAATGCTCAGCCACGCTGGCACCGAGCTTTTTCGAGAAGCGATCGAATGGCGACTCCTGAACGGTGAAGTCCACCAGCTCTTTCTCGCCGATCACATCCCGCGCAACCGAACTGGCATTACCCAGCCCATCGATCAGCCCCAGCGGCAGCGCCTGCTCGCCGGACCAGACCAGGCCGGAGAACAGCTCCGGATGCTCCTTATCCTTCAGGCGATCGCCGCGCCCCTGCTTGACGCTATTGATGAACTGCTTGTGGGTCGTATCGAGTACGCCCTGCCAGAAGGCAGTTTCTTCCGGCTTCTGTGGCTGGAACGGATCAAGGAACGACTTGTGCTCGCCAGAAGTGTAGGTGCGACGCTCGACGCCCAGTTTCTCCATGGTACCGACAAAACCATAACCGGCCGCCGTCACACCAATGGAGCCGACCAGGCTCGCCTTGTCGGCGTAGATCTGATCTGCCGCGCTGGCAATGTAGTAAGCACCGGAAGCCCCCAAGTCGGAAATGACCGCATAGAGCTTGATGTCCGGATGCAGGCCGCGCAGGCGACGGATCTCGTCATAGACATAACCCGACTGCACCGGACTGCCGCCCGGGCTGTTGATGCGCAGGACGACGCCCTTGACCTTTTTGTCCTCGAAAGCCGCGCGCAGACTGCCAACGATATTGTCCGCGCTGGCCGACTCCTTGTCGGCAATCACACCTGTCACGTCGATCAACGCCGTGTAATTGGCACTGAGGGTCGCAGCCTTTTCCATATCCATCAGCGGCGAAAACAGCGCAATTGCGCCGAACAGATACACAAAAATCAGAAATTTGAAGAATATCCCCCAGCGACGGGACCGACGCTGCTCCTGTATACCGGCCAGCAGCGTCTTTTCCAGCAGCTTCCAGCTTCTGTCGTCACCGCTCTCTGCGCTCGCCTTGGCGGGCGCCTTCCATTCGTCGGTCATGCCATCCACCCCACAAACAACCGGTTAAGCCCGCTGACTCAGCCAGGCATGCAATTCTGAAAAACGATCGATGGCCAGTCGCGGCTCATACAACTTCAACGCATCGATCGTTTGAGCGCCATAGCTGACGGCCACCGAGCCCATGCCGGCGTTGCGCGCCATCTGCAAATCAAAGGACGAATCGCCGACCATCAACGCCTGTTCCGGGCGAACCTCGCAATGGGCGAGAATTTGTTCGAGCATCAGCGGATGGGGCTTGCTGGCGGTCTCGTCGGCGGCACGAGTGATATCGAAGTAATTCTCCCAGCCATGGGACTTCAACACCCGATCCAGCCCGCGACGAGCCTTGCCGGTCGCCACAGCCAGATGATAGCCCTCGGCACGAAATGCCTCGAGCGATTCGACCACACCTTCGAACAGCGGCGAAGGCACAGCCTCCGACGCAATGTAATGCTCAGCGTAGTGCTCGCGGAACGCGATCAGCTCGGCATCGCCGATTTCGGGGTACAGGGTGCGGATCGCCTCCGGCAGACCCAGGCCGATGATGCCCTTGACAGCCAGGTCATCGCACAGCTCAAAGCCGGAACGCCGGGAGGCGACGTGCATCGCCTCGACAATCCGGCCAATGGAATCGGCCAAGGTGCCGTCCCAATCGAAGATCAGCAGCTTGTAATCAGATGGGCGCACTCAATCGCTCCACGGTTTTGGCCCACATCTCGTCGACCGGCGCTTGCAGCTTCAGTTCACCGCCATCGGGGAGTGGCACGGTCAGCATGTAGGCGTGCAGGAACAGGCGCTTGCCACCCAGATCGCGAATTTCCTTACTGAAATCGTCATCGCCGTACTTGGTGTCACCGGCAATGCAGTGACCGGCGTGCAAGGTATGGACGCGAATCTGGTGGGTGCGACCGGTGATCGGCTTGGCTTCGATCAAGGTGGCAAAGTCGCCAAAACGCCGCAGGACCTTGAACACGGTCACAGACTCCTTGCCCTCCTCCTCGTCGACCTCGACCATACGCTCGCCGGAGCGCAGATTGCTCTTGCCGAGCGACGCCCGGACTTGCTTGATCGAGGACGCCCAGTTACCGCGAACCAGCGCCATATAACGCTTATCGACGCCATCGCCGCGCAAGGCCGTGTGCAAGTGACGCAGCATGCTGCGCTTCTTGGCGATCATCAACAGGCCGGACGTATCACGGTCGAGACGATGAACCAGTTCGAGCTCCTTGCAATCGGGGCGCAACTGACGAAAGGCTTCGATCACTCCGTAATTCAAGCCGCTGCCGCCGTGAACGGCGATGCCGCAAGGCTTGTTGATCACGATCAGCGCCTTGTCTTCGAAGACAATCGAGGCTTCGAGTCGCTGCAGCAGGCCTTGAGCCAGTGGTACCGGCTCGTCGCGCTCAGGCACACGAACCGGCGGTACGCGCACGATATCGCCCGCCTGCAGCTTGTACTCGGGCTTGATCCGACCTTTGTTCACGCGCACTTCGCCCTTGCGCAAAATGCGGTAAATCAAGGTCTTGGGCACGCCTTTGAGTCGGGCGAGAAGGAAATTATCAATGCGCTGGCCGGCATATTCCGGCGAGACCTCAAGCAGTTGTACGCTTGGAGTCGGGAGGGTAGTCGTCGTCATGGCGCGGATGATAACAATTTTTTATGGAATTGAAGCACTTAATCATTGCTGCTATAGTCGCGAACGTCGCCAAAAGCGGCCTGGACAGCGGACCAACGGTCAAAAACCGGCCCTGACCAACGCAATTCACCAGGACGCGAGGCCGTCCTACGGGGCTTTCGCTACGTAACGGTGGAGTTTGCAGGTGTAACGAGCGCAGGTGACATGAGGCCTGAATCACGCCACAAAACAGAGTTTTCCACTCGTTTTGCGCGCCATATTCACGGCCAGTTCACAAAGTGCAGTCAGCTGCGAATGACCCCGAGCGAAGGCATCGGAAACAACGCCTAAATTAGCCATGATGCGTGACCTCCCCTTTCGGAGCTCACGGTAAATGCCAACCCGCTGCGGATTCTGCGCGCGGCAGCACCCGAATTATCAGGGATACGTGTAGGGTGGAGATGCACAACCGCCGGACTGTGTAGCAACAGGCTTTCTCAAGACGCTTCATCTCGTCCACAGCCGCTGGTTGATTCCTCCTCCTGACTGAGTGCTTAAGTAGCCACAGCAAGCAGGACGCGTACGTCGCGATGAAGGCCCACATTGGCCGGACTTCGCTGGACACGGGAAATGGCCAACCACTCCCGACGCACCTGACACCGACCGTGAGAAGTCGTGTGTGCCGAACGCCGTTTCCGGCAGCCCGGAAACCGACGGTACTACATGAAAAGAATGCTGATTAACGCAACTCAACCCGAAGAGTTGCGTGTTGCACTGGTAGATGGCCAGCGCCTCTACGACCTGGACATCGAATCCGGTGCACGCGAGCAGAAGAAGGCCAACATCTATAAAGGCCGGATTACTCGCATCGAACCAAGCCTCGAGGCTGCCTTTGTCGATTTCGGCTCTGAGCGCCACGGCTTCCTGCCCCTCAAAGAAATCTCCCGCGAATACTTCAAGAAAGCCCCGGAAGGCCGCGTCAACATCAAGGACGTCCTGAGCGAAGGCCAGGAAGTCATCGTTCAGGTCGAAAAAGAAGAACGTGGCAACAAGGGCGCCGCCCTGACCACCTTCATCAGCCTGGCCGGTCGTTACCTGGTGCTGATGCCGAACAACCCGCGTGCCGGCGGTATTTCCCGTCGCATCGAAGGTGAAGAGCGCAACGAACTGCGTGAAGCCCTGAACGGCCTGGTTGCCCCGGCCGACATGGGTCTGATCGTGCGCACTGCCGGCCTTGGCCGCAGCAGCGAAGAAATGCAGTGGGACCTCGACTACCTGCTGCAACTCTGGACCGCCATCAAAGAAGCCTCGCTGGATCGTTCCGCACCGTTCCTGATCTACCAGGAAAGCAACGTGATCATCCGCGCGATCCGCGACTACCTGCGCCAGGACATCGGCGAAGTGCTGATCGACAGCGTTGAAGCCCAGGACGAAGCCCTGACCTTCATCCGCCAGGTGATGCCGCAGTACGCCAGCAAGATCAAGCTGTACGAAGACAGCGTTCCGCTGTTCAACCGCTTCCAGATCGAAAGCCAGATCGAAACCGCCTTCCAGCGCGTTGTCGAACTGCCTTCCGGCGGCTCCATCGTTATCGATCCGACCGAGGCCCTGGTGTCCATCGACATCAACTCGGCGCGCGCCACCAAAGGCAGCGACATCGAAGAAACCGCGCTGCAAACCAACCTTGAAGCGGCCGAGGAAATCGCCCGTCAGTTGCGCCTGCGCGACATCGGCGGTCTGATCGTCATCGACTTCATCGACATGACCCCTGCCAAGAACCAGCGCGCCGTGGAAGAGAAAGTCCGCGAATGCCTGGAAGCCGACCGCGCCCGCGTGCAAGTCGGTCGCATCTCGCGCTTCGGCCTGCTGGAAATGTCCCGTCAGCGCCTGCGTCCTTCCCTGGGCGAAAGCAGCGGCATCGTCTGCCCGCGTTGCAACGGCACCGGCATCATCCGTGACGTTGAATCGCTGTCCCTGGCGATCCTGCGCCTGATCGAAGAAGAAGCCCTGAAAGACCGTACCGCCGAAGTTCGTGCACAAGTGCCGATCCCGGTGGCCGCTTTCCTGCTCAACGAAAAGCGCAACTCGATCACCAAGATCGAACTGCGCACCCGCGCCCGCATCGTCATCCTGCCGAACGATCACCTCGAAACTCCGCACTTCGAAGTGCAGCGCCTGCGTGATGACAGCCCGGAAGCCGCGACCAACCAGTCCAGCTACGAAATCGCCGCTGCCGCTGCCGAAGTCGAGGAAGTCCAGCCAGCCGCCGCGACCCGCACCCTGGTTCGCCAGGAAGCCGCGGTCAAGACGGCCCCGGCCCGCGCCAACGCTCCGGTGCCGACCGAAGTGACCGCTCCGGCTCCTGCTCCGGTTGCAGTGCCTGAGCCAAGCCTGTTCAAAGGCCTGGTGAAGTCGCTGGTGAGCCTGTTCGCCACCAAGGAAGAGCCTGTAGCTCCGGTTGTGGTTGAAAAACCTGCGACCACCGAGCGTCCGGCCCGCAACGAAGAGCGTCGCAACGGTCGCCAGCAGAGCCGCAACCGTAACGGTCGCCGCGATGAAGAGCGCAAGCCTCGCGAAGAGCGTGCACCGCGTGAAGAACGCGCACCACGCGAGCCGCGTGAAGAGCGTCAGCCACGTGAAGTGCGCGAGCCTCGCGAAACCCGCGAAGAAACGCCGGCAGTAGCCCGCGAAGAACGCGCACCACGCGCGCCTCGTGAAGAACGTGCACCGCGCGCTCCGCGTGAAGATCGCAAGCCACGTGGCGAGCGTGAAGAGCGCGTTCGTGAACTGCGCGAGCCACTGGATGCAGCTCCGACTGCTCCGGCTGCTCCGGCCGCCGCTGCCACCGCTGAAGAGCGTCCAGCTCGCCAGCCGCGTGAAGAACGCGCTCCACGCCCACCGCGTGAAGAACGTCAGCCACGTGCCGAACAAGCTGCCGCAGCCGCAACCGAAGAAGAACTGGTCACCAACGAAGAGCAACTGCAGGAAGACGGCCAGGAAGGCGCCGAAGGCGATCGTCCACGCCGCCGCTCCCGTGGTCAGCGTCGTCGCAGCAACCGTCGCGAGCGTCAGCGTGACGCCAACGGCAACGTGATCGAAGGTTCGGAAGAATCCGAGTCCGGCGAAAACGCTGAAGCGCCAAGCACTGCCGATCTGGCCGCCGGCCTGGCTGTCACCGCAGCCGTTGCCAGCAGCGTGATCAGCGCTCCAGCCGAAGCTGAGGCCAACGTGCAAGCCGAACGCGCCACTGCCGCGACCCTGGAACCGGCTCCGGTCGAAGCGCCAGTCGTTGAAGCGACCACACCGGTCGAAGTCACCGCCTCGCCGGAAATCGAAGTGGCGTCTGCGCCGGAAGCTCAGCCTGCTGTTGAAGCGGCTGCCGAGCCAGCGCCAGTGGTAGAAGCACCTGCTGAGGCTGCAGAAGCGGTTGTTGAGACCGTGACTGAAACCGTGCGTGAAATTCGCGAAGAACAAACCGCATTCAACTGGGTTGCCGAGCCAGCCGTCGCTGAAGCCGCTGCACCTGCCGCTGAAGCCCAAGTGGCTGAAGCCATGGTTTCCGAGCCGGTGGTTACCGCCGCGGAACCGGCCCCAGCGCCAGTCGTTGAAGCTCCGGTCGTTGCCGAGGCACCAGCTCCGGTAGTCGAAACTCCTGCCAGCGCCCTGACGCCAAGTGGCCGTGCGCCTAACGACCCGCGTGAAGTGCGTCGTCGCAAGCGTGAAGCCGAGCGTCTGCAGAAGGAAGCTGAACTGGCTGCCGCTGCGGCTCCAGCTCAAGCGGTTGTCGCTGCCGAGCCTGCACCGGTTGCTGCTGAAGTGGTTGAGGCAGCTCCTGCCCCTGAGGCGGCTGCCGAGCCGGCTGAGTCGGTGATCCACGAAGCACCGCGCTCCGTTCAGGAAGCGGTAGAGCAAGCCGAGGAAAAAGAGCACGAGACTAAACCTCTCGTCTGATTCCATCGGCCACTAAAAAGCCCCGCCTGGTGATCCCAGGCGGGGCTTTTTTATATCCGGACTTCACAACAATCCATTGTAGGAGCGAGCCTGCTCGCGATGGCGGTGGATCAGATTGCATCTCTGTTGGATGCCAGATCGCTATCGCGAGCAGGCTCGCGCCTACAGGGGATCCAGGTTGATCTGTAGATCTATGCGGGGCTAAAGATCAATGCCTGCGGCACATCCACATCCCACAACACACCGGGATCCGCTACTGCCACCTCAACCACCCGCCCTTGGGCAAACAGCGGTTTGGCACCGCGATCCCCCGACAATGCCGTCAACCCCGCCGCGAAGTCCCGTCCGAACCCGACCGGATGCCCATACTCACCGCCCTGCACGGGCACGCTGATACGGTCATCGCCAATACCCGCCGCCACTTGCTCGATACTGTATGGCAGGATGAACGGCATATCCCCCAGCACCATCAGCCAGCCATCAAGCTGCTTGCAGGCAGCGACTCCTGCGGCAATGCTGTCACCCATTCCCGTCGATTCGATCAGTTCAATCTCGCAGCCATAGGCCTGAGCCATGCGAATCACCTGCGGGCGGTCGGCAGTGGTCACCAATACGCGTTTGCCCAGCGTCGCCGGCAGGTTGACCAACGTATGCTCGATGACGGACCGCACCACGCCGTCACGCCCGATGCAATCGGCCACCAATTTATCCTTGTCAGCACCTGCTACCTGGCGAAACCGGCTGCCCTGCCCCGCTGCCAACACGATGACGCCAATGGACTCGCTCATACGCTCTCCCGCACGGCTTTCTTCTGCTTCAGTTCGATGCCGTTTTTGACCGCCACGATTTCCGCCATGAGCGACAAGGCAATTTCCGCCGGATTATGACTGCCGATGTGCAAACCGATCGGACCATGCAAGCGGTCAATCGCCGCTTGCGACAAGCCCAGTTGAGCCAGGTTTTCCCGACGTTTCTGGCTGTTGACTCGCGATCCCAGCGCCCCGACGTAAAAAGCCCTGGAGTCCAGAGCCGTGAGCAGCGCCATGTCATCAAGGCGCGGATCATGGGTCAAGGCCACGATCGCCGTGCGTTCATCGGTCTGAATGTTCAATACCGCCTCATCCGGCATGCCCGAAACGAACCGTCCGTGCTGCTCCTCCCAGCCGTAGACGAATTCGCTGCGCGGATCGCAAATCAGCACCTCGAAATCCAGCAGCCGGGCCATTTCCGCCACAAAGCGCGACAACTGCCCCGCGCCGATCAGCAGCAAGCGCCAGCGCGGGCCATAGATCGCCCGCAAGGTCTGTCCGTCGAACGTCAACACGTCAGTTTTACTGGCCGGCAGCAAAAGCACTTTGCCGGTGGTCAGGTTCAGTTCACGGGCAACGATTTCATGGGCCTCGCAACGGGCGAGCAAATGCTCGACCCAACCCCCATCGTCGATACGCTCCTCGGTCAAGCGCAAGGTGCCACCGCAGGGCAAGCCGAAACGTGCGGCCTCCTCGCGGGTCACGCCGTACGTGATCAGTTGCACCGGTGGGCCGTCAAGTGCGAGGCGCCCGTCGTGCAGCCGGGCGATCAAGTCATCTTCGACACACCCACCCGAGACCGAACCAATCACCATGCCGTCTTCACGCAGAGCCAGCATGGCGCCGGGTGCCCGGGGCGCGGTGCCCCAGGTTTCGACCACGCTGTACAACACCACCCGCTGACCGGCGCGATGCCATTGCAACACGCTGCGCAGCACGTTCAGATCAGCGCTGTCCATCAGGCGCCTGCCTTCTGCCAGCCCGACAGCTGATAACGAACCGGCAGATTGCGGATGCGTTTGCCGGTGGCAGCAAAGATCGCATTGCACAGTGCCGGCGCAATCGGTGGTACGCCCGGTTCACCCACACCGCCCAATGGTACGTTGCCCGGCGGCGTCACCAGATGCACCGCCACTTCTTTCGGCGCCAGGGACATGCGCGCCACTTCGTACATGTGGAAGTTATCCTGCTGGACCTTGCCGTCCTTGAAGCTGATTTCCCCCAGCACCGCATTACCCAGACCCATGACGCAGGCGCCCTCGAACTGCGCGCGAATCCGCTCGGGGTTGATCTGCGGACCGCAATCGACAGCAATGTCGGCCTTGTGCACCACCAGCGTACCGTCGTCCTTGACCTCAACTTCGATCACCGCCGCCACATAGGTCACGAAGCTGTAATGCACCGCCAGGCCCAGGCCGCGCCCCTTGGGCAACTCACGCCCCCAACCGGCAGCTTTGGCGGCGGTCTCCAGTACCGTGCGCAGGCGCGCGGTATCGATCGGATAACGCTCGGGGGATTCGCCGTAGTTCCACTCTTCACTCAAGGTGCGCGGATCGATCTGACGGTCCGGGCCGAGCAATCTGATCTGGTACTTCAGCGGATCCTGCCCGGCCTTGTGCGCCAGTTCATCGATAAAGCTCTGGATCGCGAAGCCATGGGGAATGTTCGACACCGAGCGATACCAACCCACCCGGGTATGCACCGTTGCCTCGGGGTTCTCCAGGCGAATGTTGGGGATCGCATAGGCCATGTTGGTGAAGCCCATGCCCAGCTCGAACGCCGCCTCATGGTTCATGCCCGGCGCAAACAACGCGGTGATGCTCGGCGCCACCGTACGGTGCAACCAGCCGGACGGCAGGCCATCCTTGTTCAGGCTGGCCTTGAGGTATTCGGCCGACACGGTATGGAAGTAGGAACAGTGGATGTCGTCTTCACGGGTCCATTGCACCCGCACTGCTTTTCCGGGAAATTCCTTGGCGAGGACGGCGGCCTCGATGATGAAGTCAGGCTTGGACTTGCGCCCGAATCCGCCACCGAGCAGGGTCACGTTGAACGTGACCTTGTCGAACGGCAGGCCCAGACGCTCGCCGATTCGCTCCCGGCTGACCTGCGGCGCCTGGCTTGGCCCCCAGGCTTCACACGCACCGTCCTTGAATCGCGCAATGGCGACCATCGGCTCCATCGGTGACTGTGACAGATGCGGCAAGTAGTAGGAGGCTTCCAGGGTGCTATCGGCGCTGGCCAAGGCCTGATCGATGTTACCGGTATTGCGCACCACTTTGCCGGGTTTGAGCGAGGCGGCTTCGAGTTCCTTGCGATAGGCAATCGAGTCGTAGCTGGCGTTGGGGCCGTCGTCCCACTCGATTTTCAGAGCCTCGCGGCCCTTGATCGCCGCCCAGGTATTGTTCGCCACCACGGCGATGCCGCCCAGGGGTTGGAACTCCGAAGGCAAAGGCCGGCTTTCGATCTGCAGCACCTTGACCACGCCAGGGACTTTCATCGCCGCGCTGCCATCGAAGCTTTTGACCTTGCCGCCATACACCGCGGGCCTTGCAATGGTCGCGTACAGCATGCCGTCGAAATGCACGTCGGCACCGTACACCGCACGACCGTTGACGATGTCTTCACCGTCGATGGCCTTGGTGCCTTCCTTGCCGATGTAACGGAATTGCGCGGGTTCCTTGAGTTTCAGGCTGTCGCGGGCCGGAACCGGCAAGGCGCTTGCGGCGGAAGCCAGAGCGCCATATCCGAGCTCGCGGCCTGAAGGCTCATGGACGACTTTGTGCAGTTTCGCGTGACACTCACCGACCGGCACTTTCCATTGTGCGGCGGCGGCCTGTTCGAGCATGGTTCGCGCAGCGGCACCGCAACGGCGCATCGGCTCATACCAGTGACGCATGCTGCGCGAGCCGTCGGTGTCCTGATTGCCGAAGCGTACTTCATCGCCAGGGGCCTGCTGCACCTTGACCATCGCCCAGTCGGCTTCCAGTTCATCGGCCACCACCATGGTCAGGCTGGTGCGTACGCCCTGGCCCATTTCCGAACGGTTGCAGATCACGGTGACCGTGCCATCGGCGGCAATGCTCACATAGACTTTCGGATCGTCAACCCAGCCGTGAGGCATGCCGTCGGCGCCGAACTTCTTCTCTTTCTCTTCGGCAAACGCGTCCTGCCAGCCCCAACTCGCGGCGACCACCAGCGCACCGGTCGCCCCCACGCCCTTGAGAAAACCACGGCGACTGAGATTACTCAGGGCGAAATCATTCGGTAACCGGCTCATGCCTTAGCCTCCTTCAGGTGAGTGGAAGCCTGGCGGATCGCGGTCTTGATGCGGTTGTAGGTGCCGCAACGGCAGATGTTGCCGACCATGGCTTCTTCGATCTGCTCGTCGCTCGGGTTCGGGTTGGTCTTGAGCAGCGCCGTCGCCGACATGATTTGCCCGCCCTGGCAGAAACCGCATTGGGCCACTGCCGTGTCGAGCCAGGCTTGCTGCACGACTTTGCCGATCGGGTCGGCATGCAGGTTGTCGATGGTGCTGACATTCTGCCCGACGACTGAACCGATGGGCGTGATGCAACTGCGTGCCGGGGCCCCTTCGATATGAATGGTGCAGGCGCCGCACAGGCCCATGCCACAGCCGAATTTGGTGCCGTTGTAACCGGCCACGTCGCGGATCGCCCAGAGCAGCGGCATGTCCTCGGTGACGTCGAGTTGATGGTCTTGACCATTGAGTTTCAGGGTAATCATGGGCACGCCCGCATAGGTCTTGAGTTATGGGGTCGAGCAATCTGCCGCTGGATCTCAGGCTTTGCGACGTAGGGTCGCACGCAGATCGACTCAGGCTAATAGGCTCTCTTGTGCGGACGCAAACGGTCTGCACCGGGCCTTTGGTGGAGCAAGAGTGTGCATCGTTAGCTGACTAAGTTAACCGAGCATTAACAAAAAAGCCCTGCACAATAAACATTGTGCAGGGCTTGATCCGTCTCGAAAGCTTAGCTCAATAGCGGTTCGGCTCCATTTCCAGATCGACATGGAAACGCTCGAAAATGTCTTTCTGGATGCGTTGTGCCAGATTCAGCAATTGCAGGCCCGTCGCGCCGCCATAGTTGACCAGCACCAGCGCCTGCAATCTATGCACGCCAGCATCGGCCTCACGGAAACCTTTCCACCCTGCCCGCTCGATCAGCCAACCGGCGGCCAGTTTCATCTGCCCGTCGGGTTGCGCATAGGCCACCAGGTCGGGGTATTCGCCCTTGAGTCGTGCAGCCAGCGCCGCCGACACCAAAGGGTTCTTGAAGAAGCTGCCGGCATTGCCGAGTACGGCCGGGTCCGGAAGTTTTTCGTTGCGGATGCTGCAAATGGCCTGGCTGACATCGCTGGCGGTCGGATGCTCGATGCCCTGTTCGGTCAGGCGCTGACGCACCGGGCCGTACTCCAGATGCAGATGCGCGGCGCGGTCGAGGGCGAAACGCACACGCAGGATCAACCAACGCCCCGGCTCCTGCTTGAACAGGCTGTCGCGGTAAGCGAAGTTGCACTCTTGCAGTGTGAAGTCGCGCAATTCGCCGGTCTGGCGATCAAGGGCGGTCAAACCGGCGAAAACATCTTTGATCTCGACACCATAAGCACCAATGTTCTGCATTGGCGCAGCGCCGACAGTGCCGGGAATCAGGCTGAGGTTTTCCAGACCGGACAACCCCATGGACAGTGTGTGTTGTACAAATGGGTGCCACGGCTCACCCGCCTCGGCCTCGATCACCACGTTACCACCCTCATCGCTCAGCACGCGAATCCCGCGCGTGGCCATGCGCAGCACCAGTGAATCGATATCCGCCGTCAGCAGCAGATTGCTGCCACCGCCGATCACCAGCACCGGGACCTCGTGTTCCAGCCCATAGGCCAGGGCTTCGCGCACATCGGCGTCGCTATGGGCCTCGGCGAACAGCCGGGCCTGGACATCCACGCCAAAGCTGTTGAACGGCTTGAGCGAAACCTGCGATTGAACCTGCAAACTCATAACCGTCCCTTCAATTCGATCACCAGCAAATCACTGGCGCGTTCGATCAAATCCAGCACCTGCTCGAAACCCTGATCGCCGTCGTAATACGGATCCGGGACCTCGTCGATTTCCGACTGATAACGACGCAGGAACAGGTCGAGTTCGGCCTTGCCCTTGGCTGGCTGCAAGGCCTTGAGGTTGCGCAGGTTGCCGTTGTCCATCGCCAGGATCAGGTCGTAGGTGGCGAAATCGGCACGGCTGACCTGTTGGGCGCGCTGGGCGGACAAGTCATAACCGCGCAGCTTTGCCGCGGCCTGACTGCGCTTGTCCGGCGCCTTGCCGACATGCCAGTCGCCGGTGCCGGCGGAAGCCACTTCAACCTGATCGGCCAGGCCAGCCTCGCGCAGCTTATGCCGCAGCACGCCTTCGGCCGTGGGTGAACGGCAGATGTTGCCCAGGCAGACAAACAGAACCCGCATCACGCCTCCAGCAGGCGACGAACGCGCTCAAGGTCTTCAACGGTATCGACGCCGGCGGGCGGCGCGATCAGTGCGTCGGCCACGTGGATCCGCACGCCATGCCACAGGGCACGCAGCTGTTCCAGGCACTCGGTGTTTTCCAGCCAGCATGGGCCCCAGCTGACGAAGTCCTGCAGGAAACCGGCGCGGTAGGCATAGATGCCGATATGGCGGCGGTACGGCACACCTTCGGGCAACTGCTCAGGGTTCACGGCGAAGGCATCCCGCGCCCAGGGCAAGGTAGAACGGCTGAACGTCAGCGCCAGGCCATTGAGGTCGCTGACGACCTTGACCACGTTGGGATTGAACAGGGTGGCCGCGTCTTCGATCGGCTCGGCCAGGGTGGCCATGCGCGCTTCGGCGTGGGCCGCCAGATTGGCGGCGACCTGATCGATCACGCTCGGCGGGATCAGCGGCTCGTCGCCCTGGACGTTGACCACGATGGCGTCGGGCGCCAGGCCCAGCTTCATCGCGACTTCGGCCAGGCGATCGGTACCGGAGTTGTGATCTTCACGGGTCAACACCACTTCGGCGCCAAAGCCTTTGCAGGCCTCGACGATGCGCGCGTCGTCGGTGGCCACCACTACCCGCTCGGCGCTGCTTTTGCTCGCCTGTTCCCAGACGTGCTGGATCATCGGCTTGCCGGCGATCAGCAGCATCGGCTTGCCCGGCAGGCGGGTGGAGGCGTAACGCGATGGAATGACGACGGTAAAGGCTGTGGTCATTTATCCAGGCGCTCGTCGGTGGTCAGGGTGCGCGCTTCGGATTCGAGCATCACCGGGATGCCGTCGCGAATCGGGTAGGCCAGGCCTGCACCCTTGCTGATCAGCTCGGTCTTGTCGGCGCTGAGCTTGAGCGGGCCTTTGCAGACCGGGCAAGCGAGGATATCGAGCAATTTGGTGTCCATGAGCATTCCCTGAAAAAACGGAGTTAAGGCAACAAACGAGCCGGCAGCAGGCGCATCAGCTGTGTGTCGAACCAGGCCACGAAGGCCGGCGACGGCACGGCATCGACCGCCAGGTACCACCAGTCGGCGGCGGCAAAGGCACGGCATTTCACCGCGTCCTTTTCCGTCATCACCAACGGCAATGACGGCGTGAAATTCAACGCCTGCACGCTGTATTCGGCGTGGTCGGCAAACGCATGTGGAACCGGCTGCCAGTGTAGCGTTTCGAGGGTCTTGAAGAAACGTTGCGGATTGCCGATGCCGGCCACCGCGTGCACAGACTGGCCTGCGCCAAAGTGGTCGAGGGGACGCCGTTCGCCGCTGCGCAGGTTGACCAGCGCGATGGGTTGCAACTGGAAGGCAAAACCGCCCTCGCGGTCGACCGTGGCACCGTTGTAGAGCACCGCGTCGACGCTTTGCAGGCGCTCGACCGGTTCACGCAATGGCCCGGCGGGCAGGCAACGGCGATTGCCCAGGCCTCGGGCGGCGTCGATCAGCACCAGTTCCAGGTCGCGGGCCAGGCGGTAGTGCTGCATGCCGTCGTCGGACAGGATCAGGTCCAGCGACTCTCTGGCCAGCAAGGCTTTGACGGCGTTGCTGCGATTGGGGTCGATCATCAGCGGCACGCCCGTGCGCTGGACGATCAGCAACGGCTCGTCACCGGCGATGTCGGCGCTCTGCTCGGCCTCGACCCGCCACGGCAACTGCGGCGGTTTGGCGCCGTAACCCCGGCTGACCACGCCGACCCGCAGGCCGCTGCGCTGGCAGTGCTCGATCATCCACAGAATCAGCGGTGTCTTGCCGGTACCACCCACAGTGATGTTGCCGACCACGATCAGCGGCACCGGCGGCTGATAGATCTCGCCCTCACCCGCCAGAAAGCGCTTGCGCTTGTTCATGACCACGCGCCGGTACAGCCATTCCAATGGCTGCAACAGCTTCAGGGCCGGATGACCTGCGTACCACGCGGCGAGCAATCGATCGGACATGGCCATCAGGGCGCCGGGGGCGCCGCCTCGATGGTGGTCATGCGCAAATGACTGAAGCCGAGTTTGCCGGCCGCATCCATGGCCGTCACCACGGACTGATGCGCAGTCTTGCCGTCAGCGCTGATGGACAGCGGTCGGCTGGTGTCGCCGTTGGCTGCTTTTTGCAGCGCGTCCATCAGCGACGCCAGGTCACTTTTCGGCAAAATCTGGTTGTTCACCGAGAACACGCCGTCGGCGCTGATGGCGATGTCCAAAGGTTTGCTCTGATCGTCGGCCGGCGCGCCGCTGACGGCTTCCGGCAGATCGACGCGCAACTGGGTTTCACGGGTGAAGGTGGTGGTCACGACAAAAAACAGCAGCAGGATAAACACCACGTCGATCAGCGACGCGAGGTTGATGTCCACCGTTTCCCGTGGTTTGCGGCGGAATTTCACGCTTTGCCCTCGGCCAGGTCCACGTCGCGGTCGCCCTGCACTACCTCGACCAGTTTGATCGCTTCCTGCTCCATCCCTACCACCAGCTCATCGATCCGGCGTTGCAGGAATCGATGGAAGAATACCGCCGGGATACCGACCATCAAACCGGCAGCCGTGGTGATCAGGGCCTTGGAAATACCACCGGCCAGCACCGAAGCGTTGGTGGTCATGCCATTGCCGGTAAACGCGCTGAAAATATCGATCATGCCCAGCACGGTACCGAGCAAGCCCAGCAACGGGGCCATGGCAGCAATGGTGCCGAGGGCATTGATGTAACGTTCCAGATCGTGGATGACTCGCGCGGCCGCCTCTTCGATGCACTCTTTCATGATCTCGCGACCATGCTTGGAGTTGGCAAGGCCCGCGGCGAGGATTTCACCCAGCGGCGAGTTGGCGCGCAGTTCCTTGAGTCTGTCTTTGTTGAGTTTCTTGTCCTTGATCCAGACCCAGACCTGCCCGAGCAAATGCTCAGGGGTCACGCGGCTGGCCCGCAGGGTCCACAGACGTTCGGCAACGATCGCCATGGCCGCGATGGAACTCAAAATGATCGGCAACATCATCCAGCCGCCGGATTTGACCAATTCCCACACAGTGACAGCCCCCTCGAAAAAGTGCGCCACTCTAACATAGGGGGTTGAAGCACCGAAAACCGTGATGTCGCAACCGGTCGGGCCTTGATAAGGCTCGATTATGGGCTCGAGGGCGGCGGATCACGCCAGAAACGCCGTTCCTGGCGCATTGACCACGGCGGCTCGAAGCGTCCCAGTTGCAGACGAATGGCACCCTGTTCGACGCTGTCGTAGATCGCCATTCCACGTTTTTGATAACGCGCGATGACCATCGCATGCGGATGGCCAAACGAATTGCCCTGCCCGCGGGAAATCAGCGCACCTTTGGGTTGCAGAACATCCAATAGTGCATTGGACGACGAACTGCGACTGCCGTGGTGTGGCGCCTGCAGCCAATCGGTGGGCACGGCCAGCGGGCTGTCCAGCAGGGCTCTCTCGGCGGCGGCATCGATGTCGCCACTCAACAGCAACCGTTCGCCATTGGCCTCGATCAACAAGACACATGAATTCTGGTTGCTGTCGCCGGCCAACGGCCAGTGCCAGAGCTGAAAATCGACTTCATCCCAGGTCCATTGCCGACCGCTCTCACAGCTCCCGGCCTGCAATTGCGCAGGCAAGTCTGACGGTTCACCACTGACCACCTGCTTCACCGGCAAGCCCCTGGCAACCGCCGGGGCACCGCCGGCATGATCGGCATGGGCGTGGCTGATCAGCATCATGTCGAGCCCCTTCACTCCCAGTTTGCGCAATGCCGGCAACACCACTCGTTCCCCTTGGTCGAGCTCACCGAAACGCGGTCCGGCGTCATACAGCAACGTGTGATGCCGAGTGCGCACCAGGATCGCCAGGCCCTGCCCCACGTCCAGTTGCCAGACTTCGGCCCTGCCCTCCTGCAACAACGGCCTGGGCGAAAAAACCAGCATCAACAGCATGGGCCAGCCTAACGGGCGCATCGGCAAGCCTCGCGGCAGCAATAGCAAAAAAGCACCAATGGCACCGATTATCCAGGCCCATAGCGGGACCGCCGCGGGCACCCACGCGGGAACCTGACCGGAGACGACCCCCAACGCCCTGAACCACCATTCGATCAGGCCGCCCGCCAGCCACAGCAATTTCTCACCCACGTATGGCACCGGCAACAACAGCGTCCCGAGCAATGCCGGTGGCAGGACCACCAGACTGATCCAGGGCACCGCGAACAAATTGGCCAGCGGCCCGCTGAGACTGATCGGCAACCCCAGTGTCAGTAACAACGGACACAATCCGATTGCAATCAGCCACTGGGCACGGGTCCAGGTCTGCCACCAACGCCACGGCCCCAAACGTCCGCCGAAGGTCAGTATCAAGACTGCGACGGCCGCGAAAGACAGCCAAAAACCAGGCTGGAGACTCGCCAGCGGCTCCAGCAGCAAAATGCCGTTGAGTGCCAACAACAGTGGCCACCATGCACCGAGATGACGGAACCGCAGACGCCACAACAACACCATTGCGATCATCAGGCAGGCCCGCCGCACCGGCACCTCGAAACCGGCCAGCATCCCGTAACCGAGCGCAGCGGCGAATGCCAGGCCACACGCCCAGGGCAACCATGGCAGACGGTTCGGCCATAACCCGAAGCGGGCCAGGCCGGCGATCAGCAGATACACGACGCCCGCCAGCAACCCGATGTGCTGCCCGGAAATCACCAACAGATGCACCGTGCCGGTGTCCTGCAATACCTGCCAGTCTTCGCGACTCAACCCGGCACCGTCCCCGAGCACCAATGCCGTCAGCGCACCGTTTCGCCCTTGGGCATCCACCGCCAGCAAACGCTGACGGATTGCATCGCGCCAGGCCCATCGCGCTGGCGCAAGGCGTTCGCCCTGCTTGATTGTCCCGGTGGCCCCGATGCGTTGCGCCAGCAACCAGGCCTGGTAGTCGAAGGCCTGCGGATTGAGGAGCCCGACCGGGCGCTTCAACTTGACTGCCAGACGCCAGCGCTCGCCGCTGTTCACCGGCGGCCCGCCATACCAGGCCAGACGCATTTGCCGCGGCAGCCGGGTACGTCGGGACTGGATATCGGTCAATTCGAATCGCACGACACCATCGTCATGCCGGGGCAAGCCCGTAACCCGCCCTTCGACCCAGCGAGTTTCTCCGTCCAGCGCCGGCGGTAACCGGTCATCGAGCGCCCACTGCGCATTCACGCAGGCCCAACTCAAGCCGAACAAGTAAAACGCCACCGGAAAAGTCCTGAACGGCAGCAACATCAAACCCGCCACCGGCATCGCCAACCACAACCAGACAGGCGGTAATGCCGGTAAAAAACGCAAGGTCAACAGACCCAACGCCAGCGCCATCATCCCTGTGCGCATAAGCCCGTCCTTGAAAGTCCCTTGCAAGGCTTAGCCCACCCGTCGCGTGGGCGTCGTTATCAATTGTCACAAAGTCTGAATGGGCAGTTCATGGAATCCAGACATACTTGCCGCCTTGACCGACCGAGAAGCCTTATGCCCCGGCGATTATTCAAACGCTACATGCCAGACCCGATGAGCATCAGGGAACACAAATCCTTACGCTTTCTCGGCACGCTGCTGCATGACCCGAACCTGTGGCACCTCAACCGCCACTCCGTTGCCCGCGCCATGGCGGTGGGCCTGTTCGCCGCTTTCCTGCCGATCCCGCTGCAGATGCTGCTGGCGGCAATCCTCGCCATCATCGTGCGCGGCAACATGCCGATTGCCGTGAGCCTGGTCTGGCTGACCAACCCGATTACCATGCCGGCCGTGTTCTTTTGCACATACCAGACTGGCGCCTGGCTGATGGATGTCCCTGCCCGGACGTTGCCGGACTCGCTGACCTGGGAATGGATCAGGGGCGAAATCTCGACCTTGTGGCAACCATTTCTGCTGGGCTCGGTGGTGACGGGGCTGGCACTCGGTGCATTGGCCTACTTTCTGGTCATGATGTATTGGCGCTGGTGGGTGGCCAGGCAGTGGAAGCGGCGCAAGAAGAGCCGGATGTGAGCATGCAAAACGGCCTCCACTTGGGAGGCCGTTTTTTTGCGGTGTCTGAACTAAAGCTATCGCGAGCAGGCTCGCTCCTACAAGGGTTTGCTGCGGGTCAGGTACGCATCCCGCGGCCACTTACCAGCAACCGCGCACTACCGAGATACAGCACCACGGTCGCCACCAGCATGAAGGCGATGGCCACGCTGATGCGGATATCCGAAACGCCCAGGATGCCGTAGCGGAACGCGTTGACCATGTGCAACACCGGGTTGGCCAGGGACACGGTCTGCCAGAACGGCGGCAGCAAGGTGATCGAGTAGAAGACCCCGCCCAGGTAGGTCAGTGGCGTCAGCACGAAAGTCGGAATGATCGAAATGTCATCGAAGTTGCGGGCAAACACGGCGTTGATGAAGCCCAGCAGCGAGAAGATCGTCGCGGTCAGCACCACCACCAGAATGGTCACGCCCAGGTGATGCACCTGCAAGTGGGTGAAGAACAGCGACAGCAGGGTCACGATGATCCCCACCATCAACCCGCGCAGCACACCGCCCAGGGTGTAGCCGATCAGAATGGTGTGCGGCGACAGCGGCGAGACCATCAGTTCTTCAATGGACCGCTGGAACTTGCTGCCGAAGAAACTCGACACCACGTTGCCGTAGGAGTTGGTGATCACCGACATCATGATCAGCCCCGGCACGATGTACTCCATGTAAGTGAAGCCACCCATGTCGCCGATCTGCCGACCGATCAGATTACCGAAGATCACGAAGTACAAAACCATGGTGATCGCGGGTGGCAGCAGGGTCTGCGGCCAGATCCGGGTGAAACGCCGGACTTCACGGTAAACGATGGTGTTGAGGGCAACGAGGTTGGGGCGCAGCTCGGAACTCATACCGCCACCTTCGACAGATTTTTCTCCACCAGGGACACGAACAACTCCTCGAGGCGATTGGTTTTGTTACGCAGGCTCAGCACTTCGATGTTCTGCTGCGCCAACTGAGTGAACAGCGCGGTGATGCCCATGGACTTGTCCACCTGGACTTCCAGGGTGTGGCCGTCGATCAGCCGGGACGGGTAGCCGAGCAACTGAGGCGCCACTTGCAACGTGTTCTTCATATCCAGCAGGAACGTTTCCACATGCAATTGGCTGAGCAACTGCTTCATGCTGGTGTTCTCGACGATGATGCCGTGGTCGATGATGCCGATGTTGCGGCACAGCTGTTCAGCCTCTTCCAGGTAGTGGGTAGTGAGGATGATGGTGATGCCTTTCTGGTTCAGCTCGGTGAGGAAACTCCACATCGAGCGACGCAGTTCGATGTCCACCCCGGCGGTCGGTTCGTCGAGGATCAGCAGACGCGGTTCATGAACCAGCGCGCGGGCGATCATCAGGCGACGCTTCATGCCGCCGGACAATGAGCGCGACGGCACGTCCTTCTTGTCCCACAGGCCGAGCTGGGTCAGGTACTGCTCGGCGCGTTCCTTGGCGATTTTCGCCGGGATGCCGTAGTAGCCGGCCTGGGTCACAACGATGTCGAAGGTCTTTTCGAACTGGTTGAAGTTGAATTCCTGAGGCACCACGCCGATGGAGCGCTTGAGCTGCGCAGGATTCCTGTCCAGGTCGTGACCGAAGATATTCACCGTGCCGCTGGTCTTGTTCACCAGGGTCGAGAGGATGCCGATGGTCGTGGATTTGCCGGCGCCGTTGGGGCCGAGCAAAGCGAAAAAGTCACCTTCGGCGACATCCAGATCGATACCACTCAGGGCCTGGAAACCGTTGCCGTAGGTTTTGGTTAGCTGCCGGATGGACAGAGCGGAACTCATATCTGATTTACGCACCAAGAAGGGAAGAAAGGAGTAAGTATGGGCGGCGGCGAACAATACAACCGCAGCGACCTGGCACAATGGTGCTTGTCGCCGCCACACAAGTACAGTCAAGCGTGTCGATAGTGAGTATTAAGTCAACGCGGTCATGACCGCCTTTTGATACGCCGGACGCTGTTTCAACCGCGCGTACCAGGCTTCCAGATGCGGTTGCGGCGCACGTTCGATCGGCATCTCGAACCAGGCATAAATGAAACTGCCCAAGGGAACATCGCCCATGCCGATCTCGTCTCCGGACAGGTAGGGCTTGTTCGCCAACGCCTGATCGGCCATTGCCAGCAACGTCTCGCATTCCTTGATCGCCGCCTTGATGGCAGGCCAGTCCTGTTGGTCTGCCGGGGTACGCAGCACGCCCCAGAACACCGTACGGAACGGGCCGGCAAAGCTTGAGGTGGTCCAGTCCATCCACTTGTCGGCAGTAGCGCGAGCCTTGAGATTGTTCGGGTACCAGGCCGTGCCGTCGGCATGCAAGGCCATCAGGTAACGCACGATGGCGTTGGATTCCCACAACACAAAACCGTCGTCTTCAATGACAGGCACGCGACCATTGGGATTCATGGCGCGGTATTCGGGCGTGTCGACAACACCAAAGGCGCCACCGGCATCGATCGCCTCGTAGGCCAGTCCAAGTTCTTCGGCGGCCCACAATGGCTTTCTGACATTCGACGAGTTTTTCCGACCCCAGATCTTCAGCATGACCGCCTCTTTTTCGGTAAGTGGGCAGGCAGCATACGCCGGATCAGCCGCGACTCAAATCGCTCTGCATGTCGCCCAGCAACGGTTGCTGTTGCTCACCGAACAGGTGCGGATAGCATTTTTCCAGGTGTTCGAAAAAGAACGCTTCAGGTACGTCGGCGAACTGGCCGTGATCGACGAGATACTCCATCAGCTTCTCGCCATCGCGGTTGAAGGGATGAAAAACACTGTCGTTGATCCCGTCGAATTCCAGCGGCGCCACATTGAACAGATCGCAGAGTTTGCGGTTGAACGCTGGTGTCGCCTTGACCCAGCGATCCTGCAGATAAAACTCGGTGTAGCCGTGCATGGCGAACATGTCGCTCTTGAGCAATTCAAGCAGCCGTGGCGTCGACAGATGATTGCGCACATCCGCCAGGCCGATCCGCGCGGGAATCCCGCAATGCCGCGCTGCACCGGCCAAAAGCGTGGCCTTGGGCACGCAGTAACTCTCCCCGGTCGCCAGCGCATGACTGCCGCGCAGGGTCTGCGGATCGCGACTGAATGTGTAGGGGTTGTAGCGCACCGCTTCGCGCACGGCGTAATAGAGACTGATCGCCTGCTCCAGCGGATCGCGACTGGCACCACGGTGCTTTTCGGCGAACTCCATCACGGACGGATGGTCACTATCGATGAAGCGGCCGGGACTCAGATACTCGTGCATGAGAATAATCTCCAGAGGAAGCCCCGAGTCTAGCGAGCGCGTCAGCACAGAGATAACGACGTTTCGGCCAAACATGGGCGCTTTGCCGCTCGTTCAATAAACGCTTTTCCCACGATTCCAATCACATCGCTCCGACCAGCCTGTTTCGCGGATGCCGTCTAAGCTCTGTGGGCTGGTTCGCCCTGGTTTCACGGAGGAATGAATATGCTGCTGTTGTGGATACTGGTTCTGCTGGTCGGAATTGCTTATTTGGCCCACCGCCGCATCGCCCCGCTGCCCGCCTTGGTCATCGTGGCCGTCTATGTCGTGGCCATGGGCGCTTTCAGCCGTGCGCCTGGCTGGTTGCTATTGGTTTTCTGGATCTTGATTGCCGCCGTCGCCGCGCCTTTGCTGCTGCCCGACCTGCGCCGCAAATTGTTCAGCGCGCCGATGTTCAACTGGTTCCAGAAAACCCTGCCGCCGATGTCGCAAACCGAACGCGATGCCATTGAAGCCGGCACGGTCTGGTGGGACGGCGAACTGTTCAGTGGCCGTCCGGACTGGAGCAAACTGCTGTCCTATCCCAAAGCGCAATTGAATGAAGAGGAACAGGCTTTCATCGACGGGCCGACCGAAACACTCTGCACCATGGTCAATGAGTGGCAGCTCAGTCAATCCATGGATCTGCCGCCCGACGTCTGGACCTTCATCAAGGACAACGGCTTTTTCGCCCTGATCATCCCCAAGGAGTTTGGCGGCAAGGGCTTCTCCGCCTACGCCCACTCGCAAGTGGCGATGAAACTGGCGAGCCATAGCGGCGACCTCGCCTCCACCGTGATGGTCCCCAACTCCCTCGGCCCGGCCGAACTGTTGCTGCACTACGGCACCGATGAACAACGCAATCACTACCTGCCACGCCTGGCACGCGGCGATGACATCCCGTGCTTTGCCCTGACCGGGCCGCTGGCCGGCTCCGACGCCGGCGGCATGCCGGACTCCGGGGTGATCTGCAAAGGTGAATGGGAGGGCCAGGAAGTCCTCGGCCTGCGCCTGAACTGGGAGAAGCGCTACATCACCCTCGGCCCGGTGGCCACCCTCCTCGGCCTGGCCTTCAAGGCCTACGATCCTGATCACCTGCTGGGCGACAACGAAGACCTGGGCATCAGCCTGGCGCTGATTCCGACTAACATCGCCGGCGTCGAGATCGGCCGCCGGCATCTGCCGTTGGGCGCCGCGTTCATGAACGGCCCGAACTCGGGCAAGGACGTGTTCGTTCCGCTGGACTTCCTCATCGGCGGCCAGGAGATGCTCGGCAAAGGCTGGATGATGCTGATGAATTGCCTGTCGGTCGGGCGTTCGATTTCCCTGCCGGCGGTGGGTACCGGCATGGCCAAGTTCACCAGCCTGGTCACGGGCCAATACGCTCAGGTTCGCGAGCAGTTCAATGTGCCGATTGCCGCGTTCGAAGGCATCCAGGAAGCCATGGCCCGCATTGGCGGCAACGCCTGGATGATGGACGCCGCCCGCATGCTGACCGCCAATGCGGTCGATCTGGGCGAGAAACCGTCGGTGCTGTCGGCAATTCTCAAGTACCACCTGACCGAGCGCGCCCGCGACTGCATCAGCGATGCCATGGATGTGCACGGCGGCAAGGCGATCATCATGGGGCCGAACAATTACCTCGGCCGCAAATGGAACTGCGCGCCGATTTTCATCACCGTCGAAGGTGCGAACATTCTCTCGCGCAACCTGATGATCTTCGGCCAGGGCGCAATTCGCTGCCATCCCTTCGTGCTCAAGGAAATGGCCCTCGTCGGCCGTGAAGACAAGGATCAGGCGCTCAGAGAGTTCGATGGCCTGCTGCTCAAGCACATCGGTTTTGCCGTGGGCAACGCCGCCAGTACGCTGGTGCTCAATCTCGGTTTCGGGCACCTGGAGCACACCCCGGGCGACAAACTCAGCCAGGGTTACTTCCGCGCCCTCAACCGTCAGGCCGCCGCATTCGCCCTGCTCGCCGACCTCAGCATGATGTTGCTGGGCGGTGCACTGAAACGCCGCGAACGCCTGTCCGCACGGCTGGGCGACGTACTGAGCAACCTTTACCTGGCCTCGGCCGCGCTCAAGCGCTACAACGACCTCGATTCACCGCAGTACATGGAACCTCTGCTGACCTGGGCCATGGAAGAAAGCCTGGGCCAGGCGGAACGGGCCATGGATGAGTTGTTGAATAATTTCCCGAACAAAATCGTCGGCTGTCTGTTGCGAGTGATCGTGTTCCCGTTCGGTCGCCGGCACAAAGGGCCATCGGACAAACTCGGTGCCGAAGTCGCCGGGGTGATTGGCCGCGCCAAGGGCGACCCGGCACTGGAGGAAGTGCTCCTGGGTTGCTACCGCCCGCAAGCGAGCGACGATCCGGTCGGCGCATTGCAACACGCCTGCAATCTGTTGAGCGCTGCACAGCCGCTGCAGAAAAAACTGCATGTGGCGCTCAAGAGTGGCCAGGTCAAACCGGTGGCCGGTGAGTCGGTGATCGATGCCGCCCTCGAGGCAGGTGTATTGCAGCCGGTGGAAGCCCAAACCCTGCGTGAAGCCGAGGCGGCCCGGCGCAAGGTGATCGATGTCGATGACTTTGACCAAAAGGCTTTGGCACTGGCCAAGGGAAAAGTCCGCTGATCCCTTCAAGCATGTAAAAACGGGCGTGAGGGCTTTATACTCCCGCGCCCGTTTTGCTCTTGAGGACTTATCTCGTGTCCAACATCGTTGCCGATCATCTCGTTTTACTCGACCACCTGCGCAGCATCCTGGTCGCCGTAGGTGAGGCCGAGCAGGTTCCCGAAGAAAGCCATGCCTTGTTCCTCGAGCGCTTCGACGAACTGCTCGCGTCACTGCCGATCGAGCCGATCGAAAGCCAATACCTGGGCCAGGACATCCTGACTCAAGTCATTTCCCGTTATCCGCAAATCGCCCACCTGATTCCACGGGATCTGCTGTGGTATTTCGCCGGCGACTGCCTGCACTACTTGTCCGATGAAGAAATCGACCTGTATCAGGCACTGGAAGAGCGTCGCTTCGAAGCCGAACAGAACGACGAACCTTTCGACTGGAACCAGGAAAAGCAGCTGCTGGCGCTGTCGAACCAGGACAGCAAGCACTGATCTTCGATCAATGATGCCAAAGGCCCGCATGCTTGAGCATGCGGGCCTTTTTTGTTTATGGCCTTCAGCGCAACCCGCCGGCTTCAGGCAACCGCACTGTGCCGCGACTTTGCCCGCCCCCCTCGCCCGCCTGCTTGAATCCAGACTTTGTATCAAGGGTTTTCTTTAAATTCATGGCACTTTGGTTTGATTGAACTACCTTCAAACTACAAGAAGTCATAACGGCTCGAGTTTCCACGTTAGCTTCAGCGATCAGATAGCGGACTGGCAAAAGGAGTTACCTCACCATGATCCTGGCAGGCGTTTTCCGGCTCTGTACCTGCATTGCCGATTACTTTCAGGGGAAATCAGGACAGCGGACAGTGCCGTCCATGGCCGCGAATATCGCTCTTGCCGGCAGTCCAGGTCACCGGGTCACTGAAAACCGTTTCAGCAAAGGTCGCTCGCTGTCCCGCCAGATCAGCGAATTGAGCCCGCGCGCACGTAGCACGCAAGGAATAACGCCAAGGCCATGGATGAGTGGTTTGGCGCATTGGGGGGGATAGCCCGATCCCCGTGAAGTGATCCGAGACAACTCAGTCCGCCTAAAGACGGTCTATCCAGTGAGGATGTACTTAATGAGCCTTCGTACCGTGCCCGCTTTCAAGCGAATTTTCCATGGCCTGTTCTGGATCGGCCTCAGCGTGGAAGCGGCTCAGGCCGCGCCGGCCAATTGCCCGCAACTGGACAATTGGCCGACAACGTACGAGGTCGGTCAGGGACTGCAGAATGAACTGCGCAGCCCCGTTCCGGTAACGCAACTGGCGGTGGGCGACCCGAAAATCGCCGACGTGCAACCCAGCGGCAGCAACGCCTTCATACTCACGGGCATTGCGCCGGGGACCACCAGCCTGATGGTCTGGACCGCCTGTTCGAAAACGCCGCGCCAAAGCATGGTGTTCGTCAAGGGCAAGGCCACGTCGGCGCTGACCAGCGCGCCGTCGGTGCCTTCCGACGACCCGCTGCTGCCGAGCCAGGTGCAGACCGATATCCGCTTCGTTGAAGTCAGCCGAACCAAGCTCAAGGAAGCCTCCGCCTCGATTTTCGGCGTCCGGGGCAACTGGCTGTTCGGCTCGCCGAGAACCTTGCCCACCATTGGCGGCATTGTCTCGCCGTCGATACCGGTGAGAAACGACCAGTTCAACCTCACGTTTGCTACCGGCAGTACCCTGGTGGCACTCAACGCGCTGGAGGGCAGCGGTTTCGCCTACACCCTGGCGCGGCCAAGCCTGGTAGCGCTCAGCGGGCAAAGTGCGAGCTTCCTGGCCGGCGGTGAAATACCGATTCCGGTGCCCAGTTCAGGCAGCGATAGCGTGTTCATCGAGTACAAGGAGTTCGGTATACGCCTGACCCTGACGCCAACCATCGTCGGGAAAAACCGTATCGCGCTGAAGGTGGCGCCGGAAGTCAGTGAACTGGACTTCACCAACGCAGTGAGCATTGCCGGCACGGTAGTCCCAGCCCTGACCGTGCGCCGTACCGATACCAGCATTTCTCTGGCCGACGGCGAAAGCTTCGTCATCAGCGGCCTGATCAGCTCCCACAACGACTCTCAGGTGAACAAGTTTCCGGGGCTGGGCGATATCCCGGTTCTGGGCGCGTTTTTCCGCGACAACACCATCAACCGTGAAGAGCGCGAACTGCTGATGATCGTCACTCCGCATCTGGTCCAGCCACTGGCTGCCAATGCACAACTACCGTCATTGCCTGGCGAGCAGCTGCGCAATTACGACCCGAACTTCTACCGCATGTTTTTCCTGGAAAATGGCGACTTCGACAGTCTCAGCGGGCTCTCGCAATGAACCGAAGCCTGAACCGGACTGACCTCGCCCTCACTCGTAACGGTGGCTTTGAACGCTTGCCGGGCCAGCTTTACTGCCATTGGCCAGACGTTCAACGTGTTGTCGCCAAGGGGCATTCGATGAAAGCAGTCATTGCAATAGCGGCGACATTAATGCTCGCAGGTTGTGCCAGCAATGGCATGACTTCGCGGCCGGCCAGCTGTGCCAAGCCCGGTTCGGAGCAAGAACTGGCCCTGAACCTGGCCGACAACATGGCCGAAGAAGGCCGTTTGTATGCCAGCCTGGCGAATCTGGAAGGTTTGCCCGATAGCGTGGTCCAGGTTCGCCTGCGCAAGGCTCGGGTGCTGCGCCTGATGGGGCGTAGCGGCGACGCGCAGCCGTTGTACGAAAGCTTGCTCGGCACCTGTCTGGCGGCTGAAGGGGAACATGGACTGGGCCAGTTGGCCGCCGCCAAAAATGATAACGCCACCGCTGCCACTCACCTTGAGCGTGCGGTGAAGATGGCCCCCACCGACGACAGGATGCGAAATGACCTGGGAGTCGTCTACCTCAATCAGCGACGGATCCCTGAAGCACGCTTTGAGTTCATGACCGCCATGGAGCTCAAGCAGGCAAACACACTGGCGGCACTCAATATGGTGACGTTGCTGATCTACCAGGATAACTGGAAGGCGGCAGCCGAACTCGTGACCCGCGCCGACTTGAGCCCCAAGCAAGTCGTAGAGGCTCAAAACCGCGCGGAAAAACTCAAGGCCTCCGCCAAAAAAGTGGTGGCCTCCGAGGGGAATCGCAAGACTGAGGTAGCCGATGCCTCTTCCAGTGCGAACAAGTAGAACGTACGAGGAGTCGAGATGAATACCAAACGGCTGTTGATCCTGTGCACGGCTTGCCTCTCAACCACTGCCTGGGCCATTGAGCCAGGCCCCTCTTCACCATATCAACAAGGCACCGAGCAGTGGTTGCAGTTGCAGATTCGCGGTGTGGTTGCCTCCCCTCACCTGCAAACCGCTTCGGCTACCGAACGTGACCTGGCCATGCAGCGCTGGCTCAATAGCTTCAACTACCCGATTCCGGAATTTTATGACCAGGATGCAGCGGGAGAAATGACCATCGGCAACTGAGTCATGTCGATGGGTGATCAGCCTCTGGTGTCGTCCAGAGTAGCCTGGCTGCAAAGCCGGGCTTGATGTCGTGTGCAGGAAAGCAGTGGTATCTACACATTATCCAACCCTTACCGAATTACCCACGAAGCTGCCGCAGGCTGCGATCTTTTGAATTAAAGGCCCAGGCAACGAATTGCCTGCCAGAAAAATCAAAAGATCGCAGCCTGTGGCAGCTCTGGGGAGATGTGTAGATCAAGTGCAGATCAAGCTCGGATGGCGAGGCCATCGCACTCGACAGCCTCCGGCTGTTTTACCTCACCCGAATGCTTTGATTACCCCAATCAAGGCTGGGCCGATAGCGACCAGAAAGAAGCTCGGCCATAGACAGAAAATCAGTGGAAATATCAGCTTGGTACCGATTTTCGCCCCCATCTCTTCGGCGGCCTGCGTACGCCGGTCACGGAACTCTTCGGCATAGATGCGCAAGGTGTCGGCCACGCTGGTACCAAAACGGATACTCTGCGCCAACAGGCTGACCAGACCTTGTACGTCATCCAGGCCTGTGCGCACAGCCAGTTGCTTGAGCGCCGCAGTACTGGAAATACCCGCGCGGATTTGTGCATTGACCAGAGCCAGTTCTTCAGCCAGTTCGACCTGACTGACCGACATCTCCTCGGCCACCCGTTCGATGGTTGCGGGCAAGGCCAGGCCCGACTCCACGCACACCACCATCAGATCCAGCGCATCGGGAAACGCGGCGCGCAGCCGGCCTTGTCGCTTCTGTTTGCGCTTGGCGACATACAGCGCTGGCACCAACCATCCGATACCCGCCACCAAGCCCACCAACAGCAGCCCCATGATCAGGGACACCTTGGGAATCATCGGCAACAGCAGCAACGTAATACCGATCAATAACAGCGGTAACATCAAGCGCACTGCCCAGTACATCTGCACCGCCGACGAGGAGCGGTACCCCGCATGCATTAACAGGGTCTGAGTGGCGGATGTTTGAGCCGACTCGGCCGAGGCAAAGCGCTGGCCGACCCGCTCCAGCAACAGTTGCAGGTTACCCGGAGCTTCCTGCCCGGTCGCGCTGCCTAAATGACCACGCTTGATCAGCGCCAGACGACGCTGCACGGGATCCTGTAGCCCAATCATCAGCAGGATCACGGCACCCACCGCAAGTACCGTACTCAAACCGATCGCGCCAAGAAACAACAGGCGCGCCATCTCCTCGTTCCCCGTCACCCGACTGAATAACCCGAGTAAAAAATCCATGACCTGTACCTCCCGGTATCGAATACCGCTTAAACCTGGATCCGGATAATTTTGCGAATCCAGAAAATCCCGACCAACATGGCACCAAAAGCCCAAAGTATCAGCTTATGGCCCATCGGATCATTGATCAGCAACGGCATGTATTTAGGGGTAGTGAACAAAATCACAGCCGCCAGTACGAAGGGAATGGCCACCAGTATCCAGGCCGACATCCGCCCCTCGGCCGACAGGGTTTTGACCTTGCGCTGAAAGCGGAAGCGCCCGCGGATCAGCAGACTCAGACGCTCCAGCACCTCGGTGAGATTACCGCCGGTCTCGCGATGGATAAGGAGCGAGGTCACCAGCATCATCACCGTCATGCTTGGCATCCTCTCCAGCAGACCGAGCATGGCCCGGCGCACATCGTTGCCATAGTTGATATCGGCGAACGTCAGGCCGAACTCATGAGCAACCGGCCCCTTGTGTTCCTCGGCCACCAGGCGCAGGGTTTCGTTGAAGGGGTGTCCGGCGCGCAAAGCGCGGCACATCGCGTCCAGCGCATCCGGCAGGCCTTCCTCGAACGCAGCGAAACGCTTGCCACGGTCGCGAGAGATTTTCAGTATGGGTAACCAGAAGACCGCGAAACCCACCAGCAGCGCCATCCACCAGACTGACCAAACCATCCAGATCAAGATACCCGCCCAGACTCCCAGCACCAGCCCGAGCAGCAATACCCGATAGACTCGGTATTCGTGCCCGGACTGCTCAATCATTTGCGTCAATGCCTCCATAAAAGGCAGCTGCTCAAGCCTGGCCTCCAATGGCGACAAACGCGTCAGGTATTTCTGTCGCAACACAGTCTGCATACTGGACTGATTGTTGGCTTTCTCCAGTACATGCAAGCGGCCACGAATACGCTTGCGCATCTTGCCGGCCTCGCCGAATACCGGCACCGCCACGCCCTGGGACAGGAGGAAGACGGCAATAAACACCATGCCGAGGAACATCAGAATGAATTCACCAGGAACCTGGTTCATGATTGCCGTGCCTCCATCCACTCAGGCCTGAACATCGTCAGCGGCAACTCGATGCCGCGCTTGGCCAGCACATCGCGGAAGGCGGGGATCATGCCGCTGGGCCGAAAATCACCGAGTACTTCGCCGTTTTCGCCCATGCCGTGGCGCACGAAGGAGAAGATTTCGGTCATGGTGATGATCTCGCCCTCCATACCGTTGATCTCCTGCACGCTGACCAGGCGGCGCTTGCCGTCCTCCTGGCGCTCCAGCTGGATGACCACTCCGATGGCCGAAGCGATCTGTTGGCGCATGGCCTTGATCGGAAAGGTCGCCCCAGTCATCGACACCATGTTCTCGATTCGCCCCAATGCATCGCGCGCGGTGTTGGCATGGATCGTGGTCAGCGAGCCGTCGTGACCGGTGTTCATCGCCGTCAGCATGTCCAGCGCCTCGGCGCCGCGCACTTCGCCGATCACGATGCGGTCCGGCCGCATCCGCAGGCTGTTACGCACCAACTCCCGCTGACTCACCTCGCCACGCCCCTCGATATTCGAAGGCCGGGTTTCCAGACGCACCACGTGGGGCTGCTGCAGTTGCAGTTCGGCCGAGTCTTCGATGGTGACGATCCGCTCGTTGTGCGGAATGAAACTGGACAGCACATTGAGCATGGTGGTCTTGCCGCTGCCGGTACCACCGGAAATCAGCACGTTCAAGCGCCCACGGACAATCGCCTTGAGCAGCAGGGCAATGGCTGGGGTCAACGCCCCCACCTGGATCAGACTGTCGGTATTGAGCAGGTCCACGGAAAAGCGCCGGATCGACATGCTCGGGCCGTCGATGGCCAGCGGCGGGATAATCGCGTTGACCCGTGAACCGTCTTTGAGCCGCGCATCCACCAACGGCGAGGACTCATCGATACGCCGACCCAGGCTGGAGACGATGCGGTCAATGATGTTCAGCAAATGCTGATCATTGCGAAAACGCACATCAGTGCGTTGCAGCTTGCCGAAGCGTTCGACATACACCGAGTCATGCCGGTTGACCAAAATGTCGGACACAGTGTGATCGGCCAGCAGCGGTTCCAGAGGCCCCAGACCGAGCACCTCATCGGTGATCTGCTTGATGATCAACTGGCGGCTGGAAGTACTCACCGGTGCCGAATGCTCATCGAGCAGGCGCTGGCAAATTTCGCGAATCTGCCGCGCAGCCTCAGCCTGTTCCAGGGAGTCCAGCAAGGACAAGTCCATGACCTTGAGCAACTGCTGGTAGATCTTTTCTCGCCACTCGGCTTCCACCGGGGTGACCTGACTTTTGGTTTCGTAAAGAACGTCCGGCGTTGCACGTTCCCACGCCATTATTTCCTCTGCCGGATCCGTCGGGTCGTCACCCGGCTGGTTAGCCGACGACGGGGCGGGTTTACCGGACTGTTTGCGCAAGCGGTTACGAAAGTCGCTGATCATGGGTCACCCCCCGAAAAAACGGTTGAAGGCGCGTTTGAACACGCCTTTTTTTCCAGCCATCTGATTGCCGACCAGCTCATCGGCCACGTTGCGCAGGGCAACGGTGATCGCCGCCTTCGGCGCATGCAGCTCCAACGGCACGCCCGTGTTCTGACTCTGGCTGACCAGATTGAAGTCGTTGGGTAATTTCGACAGGTTCGTGCAGCGCAGCGCCTCGCCGATATCCTTGAGGCTGACCGCTGCCGCCTTGTCATAGCGGTTGACCACTATCTGCAACTGATCCCCACGCACGCCCAGGTCTTCGCGAAGAATCCGCACCAGGGAGCTGGCATCGCGCAAATGGCTGACGCTTTGCTGCACCACCACGTACACCCTATCCACCTGTTCCAGTACGGAGCCGGTGAGGTGGTCGATTTGCCGTGGCAGATCGATCACTACCCAGTCATAGCTGGCGCGGGTCAGCTGCATCAGGGTGTCAAGTTGCTCGGGTTGGGCATCCTGCGGCAGGCACAGCTCACCGGCCCGTCCACCCAGTACATGCAAGGTCGGGCTGAAGTGGCTGCAAAAACCCCGTAGCGCGACGCTGTCCATGCCGTCGATCTGATGCAACACCTCCAGGTGGCTGTGGGTTTGCGCCACATCCAGGTAATGCGTCACGCTGCCAAATTGCAGGTCCATATCCAGCAACAGGGTACTGCCACCCTTCATGCTGAGTTGCTGAGCCAGGTTGCAAGCCAGCATGGTGCCGCCGGATCCTCCCTTGGCGCTGATCACGGCGAGCAATTTGCCTTCTGTCCCGCTGCCGGTCCGAACCTCCATGACCAGCCGATTCAAGGCGGCGACCAGTTCCGTCTCGGCGACGGGCTCCGGCAGCACGTCACGGGCGCCGGCCTGCATCGCCAGGCGCATGCTTTCCTGTTCGCTCAGCAGCCCGCACACCAGCATCGGCGGACGCTCATGGGCCGGGCGCTGCAACAGTGCCGCCAGCTCTTCACGCCACAGATGGCTGACGCGCAACAGCAACAGATCGGGCATCCGGTCCAGGCCATAGAGCGGGTCGACATGCCCATTGCTCACCAGGCGAGTGCTGACCTCCAGGCTGGGCATGCGTTGGCAGACACTCTGCAGGTCGCGTAACGACGTGGCATCACGGCTGCTGATCAGCAACCGTAGCCCGGCTTTGCCGGTCGAGGTAGAGAGTGGATTTTCCTTGGTATTCAGCATGGCGTGATCTCCCCGGAATCGGAATGACGCCCGAGGCTTTCACGTGGCAACGTTGCCCTGAATGTAGGCAGCGTAAAGGGCACACCGAACCCGGGAATAAACAGATTGAATACGAAATTTTGCAGACTCAACTGGACATAGCGGATGGCACGAAAGCCATTGGCGCTTACAGTGTCAGCGGGGTTGGCCACCTGGGCACCGTTTACGTCCAGATAGGTCAATGTCAGGTTGGTGGTGGCCAGGTTGCCGATCAGCTGGCTATTTCCTGCATCGCCCGCCGCGTTGAAGATCGCCCGCCGCAACACCACCGGATCGCTGATATTGCACACCGCCGCCAGTCGCGTACCACGGCGCACGGCTTCATCCAGCGCATTGACCGTAAAGTACAGGCGGCCCATTTCCAACACACCGAACAACAGCGTGAACACCATTAGACCAACGATGGCGAACTCCACCGTATAGGTGCCGCGCATGTGTTTTCTGTTCATCACAGGGCCCTCATCACGGTAGTGGCGACCAGCGGAATGCCCAGCGCAATCTGATTACCAAAAAAACCGGGAAGCGATCCGGCGCAATTGCCAGCGCCAATCACCGGGCAGAACGTGTAAGTGATGGTGACCCGCACATGGTCGGTGCCCACGGCGGCGACGACCACGTTGCCAGTCGTCAACCCTGACACCACAGCGGTCCCGGTGTTGGCAGGCACGCCATACACCGCAACGTTTTTCGTCTGGGTCAGTAGTGTATTGCTCAGAGAGACCGCACCCAGCGTCGAGTCCCAAGCCTGGCTGGCGACGAAACGGTCGGCATCGCGGCTGGCTTGCAGCAACAAGTTGTACTGATAGAGCATGCGGCCGAACTCACCGAAGCCCAGTAACAGCAACAGCAACACCGGCATGATGAGGGTGAACTCCACCATGGCCAGGCCTTGCTGGCGCTGTCGATGTTTAAATCCATGAAGTCTCATGACGTCCCCCTACGAGTCAGTGCTCGGAGTGCCGCTGCCGTTGAGATAGGTTTTGTAGAGTTGAATGATCTGCGGGCCGGAATCGGTGGACGGCGAGGGGCCGGCCACGTTGTCGCCTTCGCACTCCTTCACGAACTGACCGAAGATCTCCGCTTCCCCGCCGCCGCCATCCATGGGCTGCACCACGAAATAACAGCCAAAACCGAGGACGGGGATCGAGGTTGAACCACTATTTTTCCCGGCGCAGTCACCCACCACGATTTTCAGCATCCGGCGCTCGAACACCCCATTGCCCTGACAACCACTGCCCCCGGCCACACACGCGGCAACGCTCGTACGCCAGTCGTTATAGTCCAGTATCGGGTTGCCGCCTGCCGTGAGAGTGCCATTGTTCGAGGTGATGGTTTGCCCCTGGTACTTCGGGCCTGTGCCGTCGTCAGTGATGGCGGGGTTACTGGACGTGGTCACCAGGTCCGGAGGATAGGCCGAGGCACTGACCGGGCCGTTGTAGATGCCAAAGCGCGTATTCAGGCCTTGAGACGCAGGGCCGACCTTGTTGCCAGGCTCGGTCGCGACGTTGTCTCCCACATTGCGGCAGACCTCGCCGCCTCCGGCCATCTCCTCCCTGACCGCATTGCCGCCCGTGCCAAAATCGAGCAACTGAAAGTTGCCTGGACCAATGGGCGACTGATTGCCGGAAGCCGTCTTCAATACCTTCAAATCACCAAACTGGAAGCCCCAGAACATACCGGCGCCTGGGTTGTATTGAGCCGGATCGCCACAGACCATCAAAGGCGCGAGATCGCAGGGGCTGGTGGGGCTGGGTCCCGCTGTGGCGATCGCCGCCACCGCTTTGTTCCCCACGGCGCCTAATGACTGGGCGAAGCTCCAGAAAAATCCCGTCAGGCCATAACTCGCTACCGATACCCGAACGTATTTGGCATCCGTCGGCCCGGGAAAGGTGAACGGGCCATAGACGCTGCTTGCCAGTCCCACCACTGCAAATGCACCGGCGTCGCCGCCGACCGCCGTGGCCAATTCGTTGTTGCCTGTGGCATTGGCATTTTGTGTCAGCGTATTGAGCGCGGCGGTACGCGTCGCGTCAGCCGCGCTGACAGTGTTGACGCCCCCCTCCACCTGACTCAAGGTTTTGGCGCCACTCAGGGCGGCGGCGTCTACCGCATTCTGCAGGCGCGTTTTGTTCAGCATCATATGCCCGCCATCCAAGGCCAACGCCGCCATCATGGCCATCGCCGCCAACGCGATCACCATCAATACACTCACCGATCCTTCCTGGCGCCTTGGCGTCGAAGTGAACGGCTGCTGAATACGAAGATTCATCATCAAGCCCTCGATTGCCGACACTGATCCGGATCGGCTCCGCCAATACCCTGGTGCCCTGGCACCTGTTGCACACTGTCAGCGAATGTTGACTAATTTGGCTTCGGTCCCGCGGATAACGGTGATACCCGCACCCTCGCCACTGCTGCGCTGTACCACGCGTTTTGGCGCCTCTGCAGTGGCCACTGCCATGGCCGGGGCAACAGGCGTAGCAGGCGCAACGACCGCTGCTTTCTTCTCGAGGTTCAGCGGGTTACGCAGCGCCAGTTGCAACTTGCCTTCCGTCTGCGCCGTAACCAGGGCTTCCGCTTCAGCGGCCGACATCTCCAGGGTCACTGCGCGCACCACGACCGGCTGGGTCTTGTCGGTGCCCGCGGTCTGATCCACCGCCAACACCCGCAAGTTCTCGAGGATGGTCCTGGACGTGGCGCTGTTGCTGTTGTTGCCGGTACTGGTGGTTTTGGTCGCCAGTACATCGACCCGGTTACCCGGTAACAGGAATCCGCCGACGCCGACCACATCGTCCACCCGTACCGATATGGCGCGTTTGTCAGGAGCAATCAAAGAAGCCAGGGTACTGCCACCCAGGTGTTCGCTCAGACGCGCGCCGCGCACGATGTCGCCCCGCAGAATGTCGAACGTTGCGATCTTGCCTACGGTTTTTTCGCTGGCATCGAAGGCATCGTCCGGGACCGTATCCATGGGCATGCGTACCGTCGTGACCTGCTGGGCCTCGACCATCTGTCCGAATGGAATCTCGACCGTGGCGACCACCACGTTTCGAAGGTGGTCATCCGGGCTGGCATTGAGCCGCGCGCTCAGCCAGGAATCGGCCATCCATGCAGCCCCTAGGCCCATGGCCAGGGAAACGCCTATCAGGGTCAGCGTACGAGAGCTCATGTCAGTATCTCCGCATCAAAGAAAGTTGAGCTGGACGAAGTAGTTGTGCCAGGCCCATTCCAATTCTTTCGGTGACAGTGGTCCGGAACCGCCGATATAACGCTGGCGATCGAGCGCCATGTTCAGGAGATCGCGGGGATGGCAGGGCACCAGGGGCATGCCTTCACTTGCATAAAGCCTTTGCAATACATAACGCACCAGCAACGGGTCATAGGAAATGCCCAGACGCTCGCTTTCCTGGCGCCAGATCTTTTCGTACTCCTCGGGCTTCAGGTAACCGAATTGCAGCTTGTAGCCAATCCGCCGAAGGAAGGCCTCATCGGCCAGCTCCAGGGGATTGAGGTTGGTGGAGAACACCAGAATCAGATCGAACGGCAACTCGCAATGCCGACCGCCGCCCAAATTGAGAAAGTCGCGCTTCTCTTCCATCGGGACGATCCAGCGATTGAGCAGCTCGGCGGGTGCCATGCGCTGGCGCCCCATATCGTCGATGATGAACAGGCCATTGCTGGCCTTGAGCTGCAAGGCGGCCTGGTATTGACGGGTAAAAGGGTCATAACGAACGTCCAGCTGTTCCATGCTCAACTCACCGCCCGTGATCACGATCGGGCGTTTGCAGCACAGCAGTCTGCGGTCAATGCCCTCGTTGAGCATCAGAGTGTTCTGTTGAACGTTATCATCGAGCCGCTGATGCACCTGCGGGTCATAGATCTCGATCACCGACTCGTTGATGACGATGGCATGAGGGACCCAGATGGCCTCGGCGAACAGACGGATCAGCCGACTGCTGACATAAGTCTTGCCGGTACCCGCGGGGCCATAAATCATGATCGCGCGCCCGGAGTTCATCGCCACACCCAACTGATCGAGCATCTCCTCCGTGAGCACTACGCCAGCCAGGGCATTGCGCATATCGTTGGCGTTGATGCGACCATGGTGAATGGTCTGCAGCTTAATCAGTGACCGGTAGGTGCTCACCGGAAACGGTGCCGCACCGATATAACCGCTACGCGACAGGGCATCGCGGGCGGCACTGCGTCCGCGTTCGGTCAGGCCATAACGCAGCGACTGCCCACCCGTTTGACTCACCTGGCCCAGCACTTCGACACGGCCATCCTTGCGCAGAAACGCCAGGACCTCTTCAAGTACCGCGCCAGTCAGCGCCAGGCGCTCCACCAGCCGCGACATGTCCAACACGCCGGCATCAAACAAATGCTTGCACACTAACTCTCCGAGAAAACTGTCCGTCAGGCCAGTTTCGCGAATAGTGCAGGGCTGAGGAGCCAGGCGTTGCACCGCTCCCCGATCGCTGGGGTAGGCATCACTTTCGACGATAACGTGCATGACTAGCCTCCTGGGCTACGGGCCGATCTGCAGCCAATAGCCACTGGCCAGGGTTCCGAGCAAAATTGCAACGGAGTATGGGAAAGGCTTTCCGGCCACTTCATCTGCCGCCGGAACCAAGTAGGTTCGCGCCCTTAATATCAACCAGTAGCGCGCGAAGGTTTGCAGCAGCTGGCCACGAACAAGGATGATCAAAAAACCGCACAAACCACCGGCCATCAGACTGAAAAACGCCGTCCACAACGCGTTATGCGGTGTAAAAAAACATCCGACCATGGCCATCAACTTGACGTCCCCGGCGGCCATACCGCCCAGTGCGTACAAGGGTAGAAACACTGCAAAGCCGATCAGCATGGCCAGCGCAGCATTACCAAGCCCCTCAACTCCACTGGCGTAAGCCTGACTGGTCAAACCCAAAACAAGTCCTATAAGAACCAGCAGGTTGGGGATGCGGTGGCGACGAAGGTCGCTCACCACCGCAATACCAAGCAGCCCTAACAGAACTATTGATGTAAACATCTGCTCAATAGGCATCGCTGCATCTCTCACTGGGAATAGACTTACGTGCACGTCCCCGCACCGGCGCCCATACAAGCGGCTAGCCTACCGAGCTGAGTGGTAATGGCGGTGCCCAAGGTGGTAAAAGCAGTGACAACCGCCAGGGTTATTAGCCCACCTGCCACCGCGTATTCCACAATGGTCAGACCATCCTCGTCTTTGACGAACTTCACTAGCGAAGCCTTGATCGTTTGCATGATCATTTAGCCAACCTCACTTGAATGTTGTTTTTTCTGCTGCACCTCTCACTGGGAATAGACTTACGTGCAAGTCTGCCCTGTGCCCGTGGCGCCCATACAAGCAGCCAGCTTACCGAGCTTGGCGATAATCGCGGTGCCCAAGGTGGTAAAAGCAGTGACAACCGCCAGGGTTATTAGCCCGCCAGCCACCGCGTATTCCACAATGGTCAGGCCATCTTCGTCTTTGATGAACTTCACTACCGAAGTCTTGATTGTTTGCATGATCATTTTGCCCACCTCACTCGAATGTTGTTTTTTCTGCTGCACCTCTCACTGGGAATAGGCTTACGTGCAAGTCTGCCCTGTGCCCGTGGCGCCCATACAAGCAGCCAGCTTTCCGAGCTTGGCGATAATGGCGGTGCCCAAGGTGGTAAAAGCAGTGACAACCGCCAGGGTTATAAGCCCGCCAGCCACCGCGTATTCCACAATGGTCAGTCCATCTTCGTCTTTGATGAATCTCACTACCGAAGTCTTGATTGTTTGCATGATCATTTTGCCCACCTCACTCGAATGTTATTTTCCGGAGGCAGTACTTTCTGCGCTGCCTGATGCAACCCTAGTCAGAGTGAAGGCATAGGCGTTAGGAGGATTTTGCGCATCGTTAGGACTTTTTTGCGGGGCGGCCAAATACGGAGCATTGGGCCTTTACAGCAGTAACGGGAGGGGTAAACAGGGCACTGGAACGCAAAGGCAATTGCCATTGATTCACAAGCGACAGGCGGCTCACCCCGATTTTTTCGAAGACGCCCGAGCAAACATTCGTCCGCAGCCGCCTTCCAGGCAACCCATAGAGCGAATAGATCTAAAAATCATCTTTCCTATCGGGATTAAATCTGCAAAGTGATAGCACATTGGCAATACTGGCAAAGAGAGTCACTAGAACCCCAGAGTAGAGACATGACGTCCAATTTGACCAGAAGGCCATCGCTCCTGTGGTTCGATCTGACTCATGATCGGTCCACGAAAGAACTCGTCACGCAGTTCGAGGACGCCTGCGACTGCAAACTGGTAAAAAGCTCCGTGTTGCCCATCAGGGAACAGGCAGACATGGTCTGCATTCATTTTGATCGCCCTGACACTTCAGGTTTGAAGCTGTTGCTGGAGATCAAGCGCACCACCCCCACCATCCCGATCTCCATGTTCACCGTGCAGCATTCCGAGGAACTGGCGGTTTGGGCCATGCGCTCCGCCGTTTGGGAATACATGGTGCTACCGCTCTCGATCACCGAGAAGAAGCGCTACCTGACGGCGGTGGTTCAGCTCTGCGAGTTGCGCCGAAATGCTCACGGCCAGGGCAAGTCATCGCAGATCGATCACTCCCCGACTCTGCCGGACAGCATCCGGCTAACCTCGGGACACCAAAAACACCAAGCGCTGAACAGCATCATGCTGTACATCGAACAGCACTTTCGAGACAGTATCGATCAGAGGGACCTGGCGCAGCGCTGCGGCATGACAACATTTCGCTTCAGCCGCCTGTTCAAGGAAGCCAATGGGCTTGGCTTCACGGATTACATCCTGGACAAGCGCATGAACTTCGCCAAAGACCTGCTCGACAACAGCCAGATGCCGATTACCAGCATCGGCTATGAAGCCGGCTTCAAGGATCCTTCCTACTTCGCCCGTGCCTTCAAGCAGTTCGCCAACTGTACGCCCAGCGAATACCGCCTGGCACGCCAACTCAAAGCAGCTGCGGCTGCGCAACTGGTAGAGGATGAGAAAACCACTGAAGCGCTCGAAAGCCTGGTACAAAGCCTCAGCGGTTGAGCCGGTTTTTTACGCGCAAACGAAAACGCCGCTCAATGAGCGGCGTTTTCGTTAAATATGGAGCGGGAAACGAGACTCGAACTCGCGACCCCGACCTTGGCAAGGTCGTGCTCTACCAACTGAGCTATTCCCGCAAATGGCGTCCCCTAGGGGACTCGAACCCCTGTTACCGCCGTGAAAGGGCGGTGTCCTAGGCCACTAGACGAAGGGGACACGCTACCCGGAACACATGGTGTGTGTTTCGGTGTCCAGAGCCGTATCCGAAGACCTGGTTCTGGTTTCACTCAGCCCTGCCCGAAAGCAATGCTGTTTAAAATTGGAGCGGGAAACGAGACTCGAACTCGCGACCCCGACCTTGGCAAGGTCGTGCTCTACCAACTGAGCTATTCCCGCATTGGCGTCCCCTAGGGGACTCGAACCCCTGTTACCGCCGTGAAAGGGCGGTGTCCTAGGCCACTAGACGAAGGGGACACACGTACAACATTCACTCCCTGCTTCGTTTCGCTGTGTGCTTTACGCTGCAAGTGGCGCGCATTCTATGGATGGATTGAGATGTCGTCAACCCCCTGTTATAAATTTATTTAAATCAATGACTTCGCCCTGCTTTTGGACGCCATTGCGGTTTTTCCGCTGCCCGGCGTTTGACGCCTATATTCTGGCACCCGCCAAGGCGTTATAGTCCACCGGATGATGGCAATCTGTATATCGAGTGCCATCATTTATAGAAGCGGAGCTCCGGCCGATATAAATACAAGCATGTCCGATCCAACCCGTCGTGCGGGCCTGGGCGCTCAAATGCCAAGTAACCAGACTCCCATGCGTAACCTATAAAGAGGTCTTACCGGTGACGCCACTCATGATCACCCTGCTAGTTGTAGCCGGGATCGCACTGTTGATCGCCATTGGCTACATGAACCATGTGGTGGAAAACAACAAGCTGGAAAAGGCCCGTACCAAGATTGAGCTCAATGATCGCCTGCGACGCTGCGGCGAAATCACCGAGACGTTCCCCGGCCAGTTGATGACCCCGGCACTCAAGCTGCTGTTGGCCCGCCTGGAACTCAACGTCTGCCAGCGTCTGCTCAACCTGGAAAAATCCAGCGCCAACCTCAAGGCACGGATCGCCGAACTGGAGGCCCTTGTCGGCCAGGGTGAATCCATCCCGGTCAACAATCCGCCGGCACCGATCCAGACCGAAGCCAAGGCCAAGGATGTCCGCTTCCTGCTCGAAGCTCTGCACGGCCAGATTACCCGCGCGGCACAGGACGGCTTCTTGCCCCCCAACGAAGCCAAGCGCTGGATCCGTGAAGTGCGCCACATCCTGGTGCTGCTGCACATCGAGTTCTTCAACAACCTCGGCCAGCACTCCCTGCAACAGAACCAGCCCGGGCAGGCTCGCCTGGCATTCGAACGCGGCGTGCAATACCTGCGCAAACAACAGGAACCACAGGTCTACGCCGAGCAACTGGAGTACCTGGAAAAACTCCTGGCTCGCGCCAATGACCAGGTCATGGATCGCATCGCACCGGTCGAAGGCGAGGTCAACCAGTTGACCGAAGGTCTCAAGGACGTCGAGGCTGACGCGGACTGGAAGAAGAAAGTGATCTACGACTGACCAGCGTAAACCACTGTAGGAGCGAGCTTGCTCGCGATGGTCGTTAACGATAGCGCGTATTTACTGGCTAAACGCGGCGCTCTTGAGTCCATCGCGAGCAGGCTCGCTCCTACAATTTCCTTAACTGAACTGCATTGCTCGCGATGGTCGTTAAGGAGAACGCGTATTTACTGGCTAAACGCGGCGCTCTTGAGTCCATCGCGAGCAGGCTCGCTCCTACAATTTCCTTAACTGAACTGCATTGCTCGCGATGGTCGTTAAGGAGAACGCGTGTTTACTGGCTAAACGCGGCGCTCTTGAGTCCATCGCGAGCAGGCTCGCTCCTACAATTTCCTTAACTGAACTGCATTGCTCGCGATGGTCGTTAAGGAGAACGCGTGTTTACTGGCTATACACGTTGTTCTTGCGTCCATCGCGTTCAAGCTCGCTCCTACAGCCTGAAATGCCCCACCATCCCCTTCAGTTCAACCCCCAGTTGCGCCAGCTGAATACTGGACGCGGCATTGCCCTGCATCGCCAGCGATGACTGATCGGCACTGGCGCGAATACTGGTGACACTTCGATTGATCTCCTCGGCCACCGAGCTCTGCTCCTCGGCCGCCGCGGCGATCTGCTGGTTCATCTGCTGGATCAACGACACCGCCGCCGCAATGCTTCCCAGCGCACTTTCGGTCTGCAAGGCATCGCTGACCGCCAGCTTCACCAGCTCGCCACTGCTCTGGATCTGCTGCACCGACGACTGCGCCGCCAAGCGCAAGGCGCTGACCAGGCGCTCGATTTCCTCGGTCGATTGCTGGGTTCGCTTGGCCAGTGCACGCACTTCGTCGGCCACCACCGCAAAGCCCCTGCCCTGCTCGCCGGCCCGGGCCGCCTCGATCGCCGCGTTCAATGCCAGCAGGTTGGTCTGCTCCGCCACGCTTTTGATCACACTCAAAACCGTGCCGATGTTCTGGATTTCCGCACTCAGGCTTTCGATACTCGAACTGGCCGAGGTGGCCGAATCCGCCAACTGCTCGATCCGCGCCATGCTCTGGCGCACCACCTGCTGACCACTTTCAACCTTGCCGTCAGCCGTTTGCGCGGCCAGCGCCGCCTCCTCTGCATTGCGTGCGACATCATGCACCGTGGCCGTCATCTGATTCATTGCGGTGGCGACCTGTTCGGTTTCCTCCTTCTGGGTGCTGACTTCGAGGTTGGTCTGCTCAGTCACCGCCGACAGCGATTGGGCGGAAGTCGCCAACTGTTCGATACCCGACTGCAAGCCGCTGACTATATGGCTGAGCCCCGCGCCCATTTGCTGCATTGCCTGCATCAGCTGACCGATTTCGTCACGGCGGGTCACGTCGATGGTCGCACTCAAATCCCCCGAGGCAATCTGTTGCGCCACCTGAATCACACTACGCAGCGGCGCCACGATCAACCGGGTGATGAACCAAGCGGCAACCAGCCCAACCAGCAAGGCCAACGCGGAAGAGCCAATGATCAGCAGCGAGTTCTTTTTCAGTTCAGCCTGCATCGCCAGGTCTTGCGCGACATAAGCCTGATCCACCCGCTCGACCACTTGGGCTGCGCGTTGATGCAATTGTTGATAGACGGTTTTTTCCTGTTCCAGCAGGCCGGTGTACTCGGCGAGCTTGTCACTGAAACTGGCAATATGGCCTGTCACCTCATTGAGGACGGTCTGGTACCCCTCGTCCTTGACCGTGGTCTTGAGCTGCTCGACCTGGACCAGTGCCTGGCTGGCCTGCTCGATCTTGCCCTGCCCGGCGCTGTCGTCGCCTTTGCGGCTTTGATCCAGACGCACGCGAGCTTCATTCATGGCTTGCAGCATCAAGCGTGAAACCTGGCTGACCTGACTGGCCTGCTCAATGAATTGCGCTCCGTCCTTGCCTTCGGAATCTTTCAGCGTATAGGCGCCGTCATCGGCGAGCCCGGACTGCAATACATCAAGATTGTTGGCCACGCTGGACACCGACCAACTGGCCATTTCCAGCGCGAGGTCCTTGGCCTGGCTGAGCGAGACAAACTCGTCGAAGGCCTTGCGATAGGCCCCCAGGGACTGTTCGACATCATTCATCACCGGCACATTGGCCGCAGATGCGGCCTTGAGCTGGCCGGCCAGGGCAATCAAACCATCGACGCCCTCGTGCAGGGCATCGACGGTTTTCGGATTGCCGTGCAAGGCGTACTCCTGCTCCAGCAGTCGCACCTTGAGCAAACCGCTGTTGAGCGATGACATTTGCTTGAGCCCGTCGAAGCGCTGGCTGATGGTTTGCAGGGACCAAACGCCAATGCCCGCTACCAGCGCAGTCAACAACAGCACCAGGACAAACCCGACACCCAGTTTTTTCGCCATACCGAGGTTGGCAAAACGTCCTTGCACGGCCGAATTCATTGCACTTAGTCCCCTGCCAAAGTCTGTAGACGCAGATTCGCAACGGGCCGGTAGCAACACAAGGCTCTGGCGCCGGAATAATGGCAAAAAGCTACATCAACGTCGTTTTCAGAACGCTTGAGGTCGATCCCGGGCAGTGGCCTGAAAGAACGCCCGGGCGCGCGGGTCGCAGGCATAAGCCACGTTGATGCGCTGCCAGTCACTGGCCTCACCCGAGGGGTTGAAGGCGGTCTTCGATGACAGCAGCACACCCAAGCGCCGGGCCTGGGTCCGCAGCTGATCGTAGTCGGACATTCTTGATCGCGCCCAGATGAACAGGCCTCCCGCCGGCTTGCCGAAAATCTCCCATTCGGCATCTTCGAGCCATTGCAACACCACCAGCCGGTCGCTGCTCAAGCGTTGGCGCTGACGCTGCACCAGTTTGCGGTAGGCACCGTTAGCCAACAGGCACGCCAGCACCGATTCGCAAAATCGCGAGGCGCCCATGCCACTGATCATCTTGACCTCGGCCAGGCGCGTAATGACTTCGGCATCGGCCACCACGAAACCGACCCGCAAGGAACTGCTGAGTGTCTTGGAAAAGCTGCCTACGTAGATCACGTCGTCGTCCAGCGCAGCCAGTCGCATACCGGAACCGCTGTGCAGATCCGCATAGACGTCGTCTTCGATCACCTGCACACCAAAGGTCCTGGCCAGCTGCAGCACGCGGCGCGCCACCGCCGGTGCAAGGCTGCTGCCCGTCGGGTTGTGATAGAAGCTATTGATGAGTAGCCCTTGAGGCCGGTGTTTGACCAGCACCGATTCGAGCACGTCCACGTCCGGCCCGCGCGGTGTTCGCGGCACCTCGACCATGTGGATGCCGTACAGCCTGAGCAGATCGAACAGCACCGGATAACCGGGACTCTCCACGACCACACAATCACCGGCCTTGAACAGTGTCCGCACAATCAGGTCGAGCCCCTGACTGGCACCCGCCGTGGTCATGATCCGGTTGTCCTGCGCCCGAATATCCAGCTGCCGAAGGTGCTTGAGGATCTGTTGTCGCAAGGCTGGCAATCCCAGCGGGGTGCCGTAGTTGAACAGGCTCGCCGTGTCGGTACGACTGACTTGCCGAATCGCGTAAATCAGATCGTCTGTCTCGCGCCAGCTTTCAGGCAGCCCGCCACAGCCCAGCCTCAACGCAGTCGAACAGGGCCCGATCTCGGGCTCAGCCCCCTCGAACCAGACAGGCTCGTGCTTTGCGCCTGTGGCCAATGCCGGGTCGGCAACCGCATAGCCGGCGCCATGACCTGACACCAGCATCCCCTGCGTCACCAGGCGTTCACAGGCCTGGGCGACGCTCACCTGACTGAGCAAATTGATCCGCGCGATCTGTCGCACCGAAGGCAGGCGCGTACCGGGCGATACCCCGCTGGAATGAAGCCAGCGGGTCAGTGCGTCAACAATTTGCTGTACGACAGGCACCAGCGCCTGTCGGTCGATTCTCAATTCCATGAGCAAGCAAACTCCTGTTGATTTTGCGAGAAGCAGTTAATCACAGGCGAGTTCGAAGGCATGTGCGACAACGCCGCCAAAACCCTTGGATCTAATCATTTGAAACACATTGACAGGTCCTATAGCGGAACCAAAAAACCAGTGGGAGCTAGCTTGCTCCGGGCGGCGTTCCGACGATTGCGGCGTATCAGGCGACATCAATGTCGGCAGACACTCCCTCATCGCGGGCAAGCCCGCTCCCACAGGTTCCCGGTGTACCTGATATCGGTGCGTCGTTTTAGAACGCAGTAACACCACCATCCACCGCCAGCGAATGGCCGGTCGTGAACGCCGCGCCATCGCTGCACAGGTACAGCACCGCGCTGGCGATCTCTTCGACCTTGCCGATGCGACCGACCGGATGCATGGCGTTGGCGAACTCGCCTTTTTTCGGGTCGGCTTCATAGGCGCGACGGAACATATCCGTGTCGATCACCGCCGGGCACACCGCATTGACCCGGATCTTCTTCTTGGCGTACTCAATGGCCGCCGACTTGGTCAGGCCGATCACCGCATGTTTGGAGGCTGCGTAGATGCTCATTTTCGGCGCTGCCCCAAGGCCGGCCACCGATGCCGTATTGACGATCGCGCCGCCCCCTTGCGCCAACAGCAGCGGCAACTGGTATTTCATGCACAGCCAGACGCCTTTGACGTTGACGCCCATGATCGCGTCGAACTCGTCGAGCGTACCTTCGGCCAATTTGCCTTTCTCGATTTCAATGCCGGCATTGTTGAAGGCATAGTCGAGGCGACCGTAAGTATTGATCACCTCCTCCATCAGATTTTTTACATCGCTTTCCAGGGTAACGTTGCAGCGCACGAAGGTCGCGTCGCCACCGGCCGTACGAATCAGCGCCACCGTGCCCTCGCCGCCCGCCACGTCCATATCGGCCACCACGACCTTAAGGCCCTCGGCGGCAAATGCCTGGGCAGTCGCGCGGCCAATACCGGCCGCCCCGCCTGTCACCACGACCACCTGGCCGGAAAACGTCATGCTCATTGTTATGTCCTCGAAAAGAAGAATGCGGGGAATCGCGTGGGACCAGTCTAGTCATGGAGGTCTTGAACACGGCAGCACTATCAAGACTCCGGTTGGGCGCCCATGAGTTGCAGTGATGGAACTGCCGTACCAACTATCACTGCACTGGATCAACCTGCATTCGCCGCATCAGCCGAACTTGCGGCATCGGCGCTGACCGGCTATCAACAAAGCTTCATTCATCTTGAGTGCCTGCCATGACCTCCCAGACCAATCGCCAATTCCTGCTCGCCAAACGTCCGGTTGGCGCGGCGACCCGTGAGACATTCACCTACCAGGAAGTACCGGTCGGCGAGCCGGCGGCGGGTCAGATCCTGGTCGAAAACCAATACCTGTCCCTGGACCCGGCCATGCGTGGCTGGATGAACGAGGGCAAGTCCTACATTCCGCCGGTCGGGCTCGGCGAAGTCATGCGCGCCTTGGGTGTGGGCAAAGTCATTGCCTCGAACAACCCGGGGTTCGCGGTCGGGGATTACGTCAATGGCGCCATCGGCGTGCAGGATTTCTTCCTCGGCGAGCCTCGTGGCTTCTACAAAGTCGATCCGAAACTGGCACCGCTGCCACGTTACTTGTCCGCGCTGGGCATGACCGGGATGACGGCGTACTTCGCCCTGCTCGACGTCGGCGCGCCGAAGGCCGGTGACACCGTGGTGCTGTCGGGCGCGGCGGGCGCCGTGGGCAGCATCGCCGGGCAGATCGCCAAGATCAAAGGCTGCCGGGTGGTTGGCATCGCCGGCGGCGCCGACAAGTGCAAGTTCCTGATCGATGAGCTGGGTTTCGATGGCGCTATCGACTACAAGAGCGAAGACGTCCTCGCCGGTCTCAAGCGCGAGTGCCCGAAAGGCGTCGACGTTTATTTCGATAACGTGGGTGGCGACATTCTCGACGCGGTGTTGAGCCGTTTGAACATGAAGGCGCGGGTGGTGATTTGCGGTGCCATCAGCCAGTACAACAACAAGGAGTCGGTCAAGGGGCCGGCCAACTACCTGTCACTGCTGGTCAACCGTGCGCGCATGGAAGGATTTGTGGTGATGGACTACGCCGCCCAATACGCGAGCGCCGCCCAGGAAATGGCCGGCTGGATGGCCAAGGGGCAGCTCAAGAGCAAGGAAGACATCGTCGAAGGACTGGAGACTTTCCCGGAGACGCTGATGAAATTGTTCAGCGGCGAGAATTTCGGAAAGTTGGTGTTGAAGGTTTGACCCTTTACCCGAAAAAACAAAACCCTGTAGGAGCGAGCCTGCTCGCGATGGTGTGTCAGTCGACATCAACGTAACTGATACTCCTTCGCGAGCAGGCTCGCTCCTACAGGTTTAGCGGCGTTTACGCTATCTCTGCGACTACGTCGGCGAGCGCCTTCGCTGGATCCGCCGCCTGGCTGATCGGACGGCCGATCACCAGATAGTCGGAACCGGCATCCAGCGCCTGACGCGGGGTCAGAATGCGACGCTGATCGTCCTGGGCGCTGCCCGCCGGACGAATCCCCGGGGTCACCAGTTGCAGCGATGGATGCGCCGTTTTCAGCGCCTGGGCTTCCAGGGCCGAGCACACCAGGCCGTCCATCCCGGCTTTTTCCGCCAGCGCGGCCAGGCGCAGCACCTGCTCTTGCGGCTCGATGTCCAGGCCGATGCCCGCCAGGTCTTCACGCTCCATGCTGGTCAACACGGTCACGCCGATCAGCAGTGGTTTAGGACCGGTGCGCTGATCCAGCACTTCACGACACGCAGCCATCATGCGCAGACCGCCGGAGCAATGCACGTTGACCATCCACACGCCCATTTCCGCAGCGGCCTTGACGGCCATCGCGGTGGTGTTCGGGATGTCATGGAACTTGAGGTCCAGGAACACTTCGAAACCCTTGTCACGCAGGGTGCCGACGATTTCCGAAGCGCAACTGGTGAACAGTTCCTTGCCGACTTTGACCCGGCACAGCTTCGGGTCCAACTGATCGGCCAGCTTCAGTGCGGCGTCACGGGTAGGGAAATCCAGGGCGACGATGATGGGAGTCTGGCAGGCGGACATGAGTGGGCTCTCAGGCAAGTCGAAATCGGCGCGCATTGTAGCGGAACCAGCGCCGCTGCGGGACCCGATGATCGGTAAATCGTCGCGACGGCTCAGGCAAGACTAGCCCTTGAGGCCATTGTGTCGAGTTCGATACAGACACGACACGCCGCCAACACCCTGGCCCGCTACCCTCGGCAACCGCAACAGGTCCCTGCAACAGCACTTCCCGCCTCAGGGCCGGACGCCTATGCTGGAACCACAACCTCGCAGCCTATCTTTGTGGTTGGCAGCCTACCTGGCAGATGAACGCACGCATGCACAACTCCCAAGCACCCGTGAACGACGACCAAAAAGCGCCCGGTGACGACAAACGCTGGAACATTCGCGCCCTGATCGTCGACGATGACATCCCGATCCGCGAATTGATGATCGACTACCTGGCCCGGTTCAACATCCACGCCAGCGGTGTCACCGATGGCGCCGCGATGCGCCTGGCGATGCAGGCGGAGCATTTCGACGTGGTGGTGCTCGATCTGATGCTGCCCGGTGAAGACGGTCTGTCGTTGTGCCGCTGGCTGCGCGCCGAGTCGGACATCCCGATCCTGATGCTCACCGCCCGCTGCGAACCCACCGACCGGATCATCGGCCTGGAACTGGGCGCCGACGACTACATGGCCAAGCCGTTCGAACCTCGCGAACTGGTGGCGCGGATCCAGACCATCCTGCGCCGGGTACGCGATGACCGCAGCGAACAGCGGGCGAACATTCGTTTCGACAATTGGCGCCTGAACAGCGTGCTGCGGCAACTGATCGCCGATGATGGCCTGGTGGTGCCGCTGTCCAACGCCGAATTCCGTCTGCTCTGGGTGTTTATCGAACGTCCGCGCCGCGTGCTCAGCCGCGAACAACTGCTGGACGCCGCTCGCGGTCGTTCGATCGAAGCCTTTGACCGCAGCATCGACCTGCTGGTGTCGCGCCTGCGGCAGAAACTCGGCGACGACCCCAAGGCTCCGCAGTTGATCAAGACCGTTCGCGGCGAGGGTTACCTGTTCGATGCCCGAGATATCGGCTGATGCGCGGGCGCTTCGATACGCTGTTCGGCCGCCTGTTTGGCGTGCTGTTGCTGGCGATTATCCTCGCGCACCTGCTGGCCTTTGCCTGGTTTCACCATTACGGTCCGCCACCGCCGCCGCCTCCCCCAGAGTTTTCCGAAGGCCAGGACGGGCCACGCCCGCCGCTGGACCCACGCTTCGAGAAACGGCCACCTCGACCGTGGTTTGGCGGCCCGTTGGTACCCCTGACCTTTCAATTTGTCTCGCTGATCATCGCCGCCTGGTACGGCGCCAAACTGCTGAGCCGGCCGATCCAGCGCCTGAGCGACGCGGCCGAGCGCTTGAGCGAAGACCTCGACAGCCCGCCACTGGATGAATCGGGACCACGGGAAGCACGGCAAGCGGCACACACGTTCAACAAAATGCAGCGCCGCATCCTGGAACAGGTCAAGCAGCGCTCACGCATGCTCGGCGCGGTGTCCCACGACCTGCGAACGCCGTTGTCGCGGCTCAAGCTGCGGCTGGAGAAAATCGACGACGACAAGCTGCAAGGCCAGATGCGCCAGGACCTCGACGACATGATCAGCATGCTCGACGCCACCCTCACCTACCTGCATGAACAGCGCACCAGTGAAGCCCCGCAGTGGATGGACGTGCAGGCGTTGGTGGAATCACTGAGTGAGAATGCCCAGGATCAGGGCGCGAACGTCCAGGCCAGCGGCCACTGCACGCCCCTGCAAGTGCAGCCGATGGCCTTGCGTTCCTGCATCAACAACCTGATGGACAACGCTCTGCGCTATGCCGGACAGGCGCTGATTACCCTGCAAGACCATCGTGACCAGCTGGTGATTCGAGTCATCGACCATGGCCCGGGCATCGCCCCGGAACAACGTGAAGCGGTGTTCGAACCCTTCTTTCGCCTTGAAGGCTCGCGCAATCGCAATTCCGGCGGCGTTGGCCTGGGCATGACCATTGCCCGCGAGGCCGCGCAACGGATGGGCGGGCAGTTGACACTGGAAGAAACTCCGGGCGGAGGCCTGACGGCGGTGATTCGCCTGCCGCGCGCCTGAAAGCCACACCGGCCCATTGTGGGAGCGAGCCTGCGCGCGAAAGCGGTGTATCAGCTACATCCTGGTTGAATGTGATGCCGTCTTCGCGAGCAGGCTCGCTCCCACACGGGTCTTGTGATCAACCAGGATCAATGTGAGAGCGGGCTTGCTCCGGGCGGCGTTCCGACGAAGAGGCCCGAAGCTGTATACAAATCTCAGGGCCGGCGATCGTCCACCCGCGCCTGGGTCTTGCTCCAGTCGATCAACAGGCTGTAGGCCACCGCCAGCAATGTCGGGCCAATGAACAGGCCGATAAAGCCAAAGGCAATCAATCCGCCAAACACCCCAAGCAGCACAATGACCAGCGGCAGGTTACCGCCACGGCTGATCAGGTACGGTTTGAGCACGTTGTCGACACCGCTGATGACGAATGTGCCCCAGATGCCGAGGAAAATGGCCATCCCGTATTCGCCCTTCCAGGCCAGCCACGCGGTTGCCGGAATCCACACCAGCGGCGGGCCCATCGGGATCAGGCTGAGCATGAACGTCACGATGCCAAGCACCAACGCACCCGGTACGCCGGCAATCAGGAACCCGATCAGTGCCAGGATCGCCTGGGCCGCCGCAGTGCCAATCACGCCGTTGACCACCCGCTGTACCGTGCCCGCCACCAGTTCAATGTAATAGCCGGCCCGCTGACCGATCAGGCGCTCCAGCAGCGTGTGTACAAACGCCGCCAGGCGCGGCCCGTCACGATAGAAAAAGAACACGAAGACGATGCTCAGGGTCAGCTCGAGAATACCGCCGCCGATCTGTGCGCTGCGCGCCAGCAACCAGTTACCCACCTGCCCCAGATAAGGCTTGAGCGATACCATCATCGCCGCGCCCTGCTCATCGATGCTGTTCCAGATGCCTACCAGCCGCTCGCCGACCAGGGGAATCGATCCCAACCACAGCGGCGCTTCGGGCAGCCCATCGACCTGTACATCCTTGATGAATGCCGTGGCGTCGCGCACATGATCGGCAAGGTTGAAACCCAGCCACACCAGTGGCGCCGCAACCAGCACCATCCAGCCCAGCGTCAGCAATGCCGCCGCCAGCGACTCGCGGCCATTGAGCGAACGGGTCAGCAGGCGCATCAGCGGCCAACTGGCAAATGCCAGCACCGCGCCCCAGAACATCGCCGACCAGAATGGCGCCATCACCCAGAAGCTCGCGCCGAACAACACCACGAGCAGGATCTGCACCAACAGGCGATCGTTATTGATCATCAAAAGTCTCGAAAAAGTCAGTCAGCAAAAGAGTAGGCGAACGCCGCTTGCACGCTCGCCCGGTACAGCCTAGCGCAATAGCTCGATGTGCAGGCCAGAGCCTTCGGCACTGCCGGTTTCCATCCGCGCGGCACGCACGCCCTGGCCAATCAGTGCCTGACGCCAGGCTTCGGCGTTCGCTCCGGAAATGCTGACCCGCAAAGTGGTGTCCAGATTCAGTCCGCGAGAAATCAGGCGTAGCCAGGCCTCGTCGGGTGCGCTGTTCAACGTGGAAAAATCGAGCTCGCCGGTGCTCTTGAGCTCACGCAGCAAGGTCGCTGAGGTCGGCAACAACTGGCCCAGCGGTGTCGAAGCGTCGAACTGCTCGACATGCAGGTAGGCTTTGCGATTACCCCGGGTGATGCTGTACAGCGCGATGAGCGTGTTGTCCCGTGGAGCGGCAAGACGCAGCAGCAGATAGGCTTGTTGATCGTCGGCGCCGTACAGCTTGGCGTTGCCGAAGACTTCATTGGCCCACAGGCTGCTTTCGCCGCAATCGCGTGCCTGGCACCAAAAGAGCAACCCGGCGTCTTGCTGTTGCAAAGCCTCGCGGGCAGCGGTGAACGCCTCGATGGATGAATGCTCCGGTGGCAACTCGTAGGTCACCGAAGTGACGTTGCCGCGGGCACTGACCTGACCGTCGAAACGTAACTGGCCACTGATTTTTCGGATCGAGCCTAACGGGTAGATCCGCTCCAGTTCGGCGGCGGGGCGATAGTCGACAATCTGGGCGTCGACCATGCGCGGCACCATCGGGAGGTCCTGACTGCCCGGAACATCGGCGGCGAACGACAAGGGACTGAAACTGCACAGCACCAGCAAACTGAATGAACGCATGGATAGACTCATCGGATCAGCATGGCCTGGGCGCCCTTGATAATACTGGCTTCATCGGCGCGTTTGGGTACTTGCAGACCACGCTGCACCGCCGGCCGGTCCTCCATGGTTGCCATCCAGCGTTGCAATGCCGTCAAGCCCTCCACCGAGACGCCAGACCATTCGTAACCGCGCACCCAGGGAAAGGTGGCGATGTCGGCAATGCTGTACTCGCCGGCGAGGAACTCCACGCTTTGCAAGCGCGTGTCGAGCACTTCGTAGAGGCGACGGGTTTCATGCTGATAGCGGTCGATGGCACCCTGGAGTTTTTCCGGAAAGTAGCGGAAGAACACATTGGCCTGGCCCTGCATCGGGCCGATCCCGCCCATCTGGAACATCAGCCACTGCAATACCAGCGAGCGCCCCTTCGGGTCCGATGGCATCAGTTTGCCGGTCTGTTCAGCGAGGTAAATCAGGATGGCGCCGGACTCGAACACGGCGAAATCGCCGTTGGCGCGGTCGACAATCGCCGGAATCCGGCCATTGGGGTTGATCTTGAGGAAGTCCGCGGACTTCTGCTCCTTTTTGTCGAAACTCAAGGCATGCACCGTGTAGGGCAGGCCGAGTTCCTCGAGCACGATAGAGACCTTGTGGCCATTCGGGGTCGCAGCGGTGTAGAGATCTATCATGGTTGTCTCCCTTTTCAACCCGCCAAGCCTCGACAGTTGCCCGGCGCAAGTCAAGGAATGGCGAAAAACCGATTGAAACAGTCTGCGACAAGATCGGCACCGGACTCGTCATTGAGGTGCAAATGGTGGCCGCCTGGCAGCTGTTCCCGGCTAAAGGGTAGACGCTCCAGCAGTTCCGGGTGTTTGGCGAGCATGCCGTCGGCAGCGACCACCAATGTTGCAGGACACTTGATCCGCTGGACGAACGCCATGGCCTGTTCGGTGGTAAGACGCAGCGGCGATGGCAGCGTGAGGCGATTGTCGGTGCGCCAGGTGTAACCGCCAGGCACCGGCATCAGGCCACGCTGCGCCAGCAGTTCAGCGGCCTCGCGGCTGACCGCCACCAGGCCCTTCATGCGCGCCTCGATGGCTCGGTCGAGGGTGTCGTAGACCGGCTTGCGCTTTTCCCGCAGGTCCAGCTGCGCCTGCAGGGCCATGCCCATGCGCTCGGCAGCGTTTTCACCTTTGTCCGTAGGAGGAATGATGCCGTCGATCAATGCCAGATGGGTGACCCGCTCGGGCATCGACCCGGCGATGATCAACGAAGCAATCGCGCCCATCGAATGCCCCATCAGCGCAAATTTGCGCAGGCCAAGCTGTTCGGCGACTTGCAGCACATCGTGGGCGTAGTCCCACATGGCGTAACCGGCGCCTGGCGGGCGATGCCCGGAATGACCGTGACCGGCCATGTCCAGCGCGATGATGCGCAGGCCTTTGAGCTTCGGCGCCAGGCGGGCAAAGCTGTTGGCGTTGTCCAGCCAGCCATGCAGGGCAATCACCGGCAAACCGCCTTCAGGGCCGAACAGGTGCGCCGCCAGTTCGATGTGCGGCAGGCTCAGACGAACCTCTTCGACGACGTGGTTCATGCGCAATCCTGCTGTCGACGGCCGCCCCAGCGATAGAACAGGCCTTTGAGCATGCCAGCGGTATCAAGGGGACGTTCGAGCGGAAACATGTGGCCGCCGGGCATGGTCAACGATTCACCCAGCGGCAGGCGGTCGACCGAACTGGCGTGATGACGCATCACCACGCGGCTGTCATGCCCGCGAACCACCGCCAGCGGCACTTGCAACTGCCGGGTGCTGCCCGGGCTGGTGTGCGGCACGCCGCGATAGATGCTGATTTCCGTGGCTGGGTCGAAGCGCAGGCGCAGCTTGTCGCCGACCTGATGCAAGCCGTGTTGCAGGTAGGCATCGAAGCATTCCGGGTCGAAGCCGCGGAACAGCGTCTTGCCAGCGAAATACTTGCGGGCGCTGTCCAGGTCGGCGAATTCTTCACGGCGGCCCAGGGTACGCCCGGCCGGGGTCAAACGGTCGATGAAACCAAAGCGTTTGGCCGCCCGTATGACCCATCGGTCGGTGCGTGTCAGCACTGGCGAGTCGAGCATCACCACCCCGCGATACAGCTCAGGGCAGCGCAAAGCGGCATGCAGGTGCAACACGCCACCGAAGGAGTGACCGACGCCCCACACAGGCTCGGCCTGTTGTTGCAGGTGATGGATCAGCTCATCCACCAGGTTGTACCAGTTGTCGTCCGCCGGAAAACGCGGGTCGTGGGCGTGCTGCTCCAGATGCGTCACCTGAAACTCGGGTGCCAGCGCCGCAAACAACTTGCCGTAGGTCCCCGAAGGAAAACCATTGGCGTGGGCGAAAAAGATCTGTTGCGACATACCTGCAAATCCATGAGCGAGAACAGGCGTTGATTGTCCGCAAGACCGCGTCCTGCGGCAATGACCGTAACTGACAGGAATGATGACAGTCCGGTCAAAGCCATGGCTTTGGTTCAACGCGCCGGCGGATTTTCACCCAACGGTACCACTGCCATGGTCAGTCGCGACACGCAGCTGGCCTTGCCCTCATCGCTGGTCAGGCGAATGTCCCAGACATGGGTCGTGCGGCCAATGTGGATCGGTTTGGCCACCGCCGTCACCCGTCCGCTGCGCAGGCCGCGCAAATGGTTGGCGTTGATTTCCAGGCCCACGCAATAGAACTTGCTGGCATCGATGCACAGGTAGCTGGCCATCGAGCCGACCGATTCGGCCAGCACCACCGAGGCACCGCCATGCAGCAAGCCGTAAGGCTGGTGGGTGCGGTGATCGACGACCATGCTGGCGGTCAGGGAGTCGTCGTCAAAGGCTTCGAAACGGATGTCCAGCACTTCGCCAATGGTGTTTTTCTGGATTGCGTTCAACCGCTCGATGTTCGGGGTGGTGCGCCACAGGCTCATCGCAGAATTTCCTCGTTGGTTTTATTCGTGGATCAATCCTGCCACAGCACTGCTTCACTGCGCTCGCTCCATTCCTCAAAGCGCTCACCGTAAGCCGCTTCGATCACGTTGCGTTTGATCTTCAGGGTCGGGGTGAGAAAGCCGTTTTCCACGGCCCAACTGTCCTTGACCACCACCAGGCGCCGCAGTTGTTCATGCTTGTCGAGGGCACCGTTGACCTCTTCCAGCAGTTTTTCCAGGCTTGAATGCAGGCCCGCGCGCGCGACCCCGCCGGCATCCTGTTGGCCGACCGCCGACAACACGCACAACCCCAGCGGCGCGCTCAAGCCATCGCCCACCACGCAGACCTGCTCGATACGCGAATGCACGGCCAGGCGATTTTCAATCGGTGCCGGAGCCACGTACTTGCCTTTGCTGGTCTTGAAGATTTCCTTCAGGCGCCCGGTCAGGCGCAGATTGCCTTCGGCGTCCTCCTCACCCTTGTCGCCGGTACGCAGGAAGCCGTCCTCGGTAATGGTGTCGGCGGTTTTCTGCGGTTCCTTGTAATACCCGAGCATGGTCGCATCACTGCGCACCATGACTTCCCCCGTCTCGGCGATCCGCACTTCGACTTCCGGACACGGCTTGCCGATCCAGCCCGGTTTGTTCTGGCCCGGCATGCCGATATGGGAGTAGCCGCAACTCTCGGTCATGCCGTAGACCTCCAGCACGTCCAGTCCCAGTTTGCGGTACCACTGCAACAAGGTCTGCGGCACCGGAGCTGCGCCGGACAACGCGATGCGCAACGCATCCAGCCCCAATCCGGCGAGGACTTTATGCCCGACCCTTTTGCCGATGATCGGCAGCCCGAGCAGGAAGTCGAGACGTTTTGCCGGAATCTTGCCGTACACGCCCATCTGGAATTTGGTCCAGATGCGCGGCACGCCAAACAGTGCGGTCGGACGCGCACGCTTCAGGTCAGTGAGGAAGGTGTCGAGGCTCTCGGCGAAAAACACCGTTTGGCCGGTATAGATCGATGCCAGTTCGACGAACATCCGCTCGGCAACGTGGCACAGCGGCAGGTAGGACAACAAGCGGTCCGACTCGTTGAGGCCGAACAACGCAGTGCCGCGCGTAGTGGCGAACCCCAGATTGCCGAAGCTGTGCATCACGCCCTTGGGCATGCCCGTGGTGCCGGATGTGTAGATGATGGTCGCCAGCTGATCGGCGGCAGGTTTGGGATTGTCCTGGATGGGCGAGCTGCGTTGCAGGTCGTCCCAGCTGAAATCAAAGTCGCCAGGAGGATGCAAGGGCAAGCTGATGGTCGGCAGGTCGGGGCTGACGCCACGGGACATGCCTGGCCAGTCGTCGAGCTTGCCGATGAAGGCCAGCGCCGCCTCCGAATGTTCGAGTACTTGGGCAACGGTCTCGGCGGTCAGATTTGGGTACAACGGCACCGAGACATGCCCGGCCATCCAGATCGCCAGGTCGGCAATGATCCAGTGCGCGCAGTTCTTCGAGATCAGGGCGATATGGCTGCCCTGCGGCAGTTCCCGCGCTCGCAGCCAGTGGGCGGCACAGCGGGCCTGATGACCGACGTCGGCCCAGGTTAAGGTCTCGACCTGGCCGCCGCCGACAGGCTGGACCAAAAAGCGCTGGCGCGGATGACGGGCCTCACGCTCGTAAAAGACGTCCAGCGGCAAACGAAAAGCAGCAGACATGCGACTCGCTCCTTTGTTTTTGGTCTGGAGCAAGCGTAGTCAACCAAGCAAGTGCTTGGTTGACTATTTTATTCAAAGTTTTTCTATACCTGTAGGAGCGAGCCTGCTCGCGATGGCGGGCTGACATTCAAAATGGATGTCGACTGACTTGCCGCTATCGCGAGCAGGCTCGCTCCTACGGTGATCGTGCCGCCTTCAGATCAAGCGGTGCCCTTTGAAAGGCGTGGCTACGGGTGCTTGATGCTGTCGAGCGTCATTGACCCGACCAGCAGCTCATCCCCCTCGAGCTGCGCCAAACCGGCAGTGCTGACCCTTTCCGGCAGATGTCCGGCACCATGTTGCAGGTAGCTCAGCAGATTCCCCACCAGCGGGTTGTGACTGACCAGCAACACGTTGCTTACCGCGACCATCTGTTCGGCCACCTTGTCCGGCTCCGTGTCCGGTGTCAGCCACTCGACGGTGCGGATTTCCGGTTCGAAACCCAATGCCTCTCGTACCAGTTGCGCTGTTTGCTGCGCTCTCAGGTACGGGCTCGCGTAAATGCCGGTCAGCGGCTGACCCACCAGCTGCGCGGCGATTTTCAATACTTCCTTACGACCGTTATCCGTCAGTTCCCGCTCCGAATCGTGGGGACGAGAGCCGTGTGGTACAGCTTCACCATGACGCAATACCCAGAGTTTCATAGCTTGGGTTCCTCATCTCGGGCCGGATGGGGTGCCGGTGCCACGACATGCGGCGCCTCACCTTCCGGTGTACGCGGCGTCGGCCAGTCGGCGAACGGCCAAGGCTTCTGGTCGCTGTGAAAGCTGCCGAAACGACCGATCTGCGCCAGAAACTGGCTCAGGCTGTCGCCGAAATTCATCAGGCTGGCGCTTGGGGCGCCATAGAACAAACGATAGATCAACTGCACCAGCACGACGGCGCCGAGGATGAACTGCGCCACTTGCCACACCAGCACGAAGAGGATCATCCACAGCACCCGCAGCAGGATGGATTCGTACTTGGCTTCTACTTTTGGATCGTTCATGCGCAACTCCCTGCTTTTCTGGCAAGCGTGATTAGTTGAAATCACTGGTGGAAATAAAGTCGACGTCGGTTTTCGGCTCGCCACGCATTAACAAAGCGATGACCTGCTCCAGCGTGCGGCCTTCGAACAGGATCGCGTGCAGCCCCGCGACCAGCGGCATGTACACGCCAACCTCCTGGGCCTTGGCCTTGAGCACTTTAAGGGTGTTGACCCCTTCGGCGACTTCTCCCAGGCGCGTGACCGCCTCGTCCAGGCTCAGGCCCTGGCCGAGGGCGAAACCGACCTGATAGTTGCGGCTCTTGGGCGACGAACAGGTCACGATCAGATCGCCCACGCCCGCCAACCCCAGGAAGGTCATCGGGTTCGCGCCCTGATTCACCGCAAAGCGAGTCATTTCCGCCAATGCCCGGGTGATCAGCATGCTCTTGGTATTTTCCCCCATGCCCAGCGCCACCGCCATGCCGGCGATGATCGCATAGACGTTTTTCAACGCCCCGCCCAGTTCCACGCCGAAACGGTCGGCGCTGGCGTACACACGAAAGGTGCGCCCGTGCAGCGCGGCCTGAACCTGCTGACAGAGTTCTTCGTCTTCACTGGCGACCACCGTGGCGGTCAGTGCATGTTCGGCGATTTCACGGGCCAGGTTGGGCCCGGACAGGACGCCGATGCGCGCCTGCGGGGCGATCTCTTCGAGGATCTCGCTCATCAACTTGAACGTGTGGGCTTCGATGCCTTTGGTCAGGCTCACCAGCATTTTGCCGGTCAAGCGTTCGGCGTGGGGCACCAGCACCGAGCGCAGCGCGCTGGAGGGCAATGCAACGAAACACAGGTCGCAGGCGTCCAGGGTGGCTTGCAGGTCGGTGACGGGCGTGACGCCAGGCAGAATCTTGATGCCTTTGAGGTAACGCGGGTTCTCGCGATTGACCCGAATGGCCTCGGCCTGTTCGGGGTCACGCATCCACTGAAGGACCTGATGCCCGTTCTCGGCCAGCAGATTAGCCACGGCGGTTCCAAAACTTCCGCCTCCCAGGACCGCAATCGGGCGCTGCTCAGTCATATGCAATCCGTTAATCCATACCAGTGGCGATGTCGGCATTATACGGGGCAGCCCATCGGCGGCCAGCCCCGACATCAAATACCTGCATCCGTAGGAAGAAGACCAATAAAACCGAGGAAAATGCAGACATCGTGAATGGAAAAGTCATTCGGCTCGGTTAACATGCGCGCCAACAATCACTGGCAGGGATCTGTTGTGTCTCCGGGCTCCCCTTCACCGCATTCGCCTCTGGTACTGGCGCTGATTTTCAGCTCGCCGGCGCTGGCCGACGACTTGTTCCTGGACAGCGAACCGCTGCCGCAAGTGCTCACCGCAACGCGCCTGAAGCAGTCGCCAGCGGCGGTGCCGGGAAGCATGACGGTGATCGACAGCGCCCTGATCCACGCCAGCGGTGCCCGCGACATCAGCGAACTGCTGCGCCTGGTGCCGGGGATGATGGTCGGTAATATCAGCGGCAACCAGGCAGCGGTTAACTACCATGGCACCAACGCAACTGAAGCGCGACGCATGCAAGTGCTGATCGACGGGCGCTCGGTGTATCGCGCCGGCCTGGCCACCGTGGACTGGAGTGACATTCCGGTGGCCATGGAAGACATCGAGCGCATCGAAGTCTTTCGCGGGCCGAATACCGTCAGCTACGGCGCCAACGCGCTGATGGCGGTGGTCAACATCATTACCCGGCGGCCGGCCGACAGTCACGGTACGCGCATGAAGATCACCCGGGGCCAGCGCGGCATCAATGACTTTTACGCCAGCCAGGGACTGGGCTGGGAAGACGGTGACATGCGCCTGTCCCTGTCCGGCCAGCAAGACGACGGTTTCGACACCGACCGAACGGGCGCGGACTACCATGACAGCCGTCGCCTCGATCGCTTCAACCTGGCCGTCAGCCAGAGCCTCAATGAACGGCAGAGCCTCGATTGGCAATTGAATGCCAAGGACGGCACCAACCAGCGGCCCTATACCTACCGCCCGGTGTTCCCGGGAGTTACCCGCGCGGGCAACGACTCAGATGTCACCGCCAAGGATTACGCCGGGTCATTGCGCTGGAATCTGGACATCGATCCCGACCACAGCCTTTATATTCAGGGTTCGGCCCAACACTGGGATCGCCAGCAAACCTGGCGCGCCTGCGACGCTGAAATATCGTTCAGCCCGCAACTGACCGAACTCTGGCAAATGAACCCGAACTACACCGAACGCCTGGCCCGCAATATCACGCGTTTCCTCGGCCCCGGTGCACCGGCCGGCACGCCCGCCGAGCAGGCGCTGGCCAACCAGGTACTCGATCAATGGCGCAACGGCGCGAGCCAGACCGTTTGCGGCGACATCGACCAGAGCACCCGGGAATCGCGCTACGACCTCGAGCTGCAGGACACCCTGAGCCTCGCCGATAACCTGCGGCTGGTCAGCGGTCTGAATTATCGTTACGACCGGGCCGATTCCGAGACCTACTTCAATGGCACGCTCGATGACACCCTCTGGCGGGCGTTCGGCCAGTTCGAGTGGCGTGCCACCGAACACTGGCTGCTGCAAGGCGGTGCCATGTTCGAGGACACCCGGTTGATCGGCAGTTCGCTGACACCTCGCATAGCGGTCAACTACCTGATCAATCCGCGCCACGGCTTGCGTGCGGTGTACTCCGAGGCCGTCCGTTCGCCGGACATGTTCGAGAATAACGTCAACTGGAGTTATCAGGTCACCAACCTCAAGCCCGGTGCCTTTGGCCAGTCCAGCGCCCGATATTTCGTCAAGACCCGTGGCCCCGGCGATCTCGATCAAGAGCACATGCGCTCCCGGGAGCTGGGCTACAACGGCTATTTTCCCGAACCGGGGCTGGTGCTCGACGTGAAGCTGTTCCACGACGAAATCACCGGCATGATCAGTGAACCGCTGCGCAACAATCAGTACATCGCCAGCAACGCCAACAAAGCGCGTTTTTCGGGGGCCGAAACCCAGCTCGACTGGCGTGTCGGCAGCCTCGATCGCCTGCGACTGACCTATGCCTACGTCGATGCCGACGCCAGCAATCCGCTGGATGCCAGGCAGACTGCAAGCAACAGTGGCTCGGCCGGATGGCTGCGGGATTGGGGCCAGGGCTGGAACAGTGCGCTTTTCTATTATGGCGATGACGCCCTCAACGGCTACCGCTTCGAACGGGTCGATGCGCGCATCGCCAAACGTATCACCCTGGGCAAGGCCAGCCTGGAACTGGCCGCAGTGCTACAGCAACGGCTGGACAATCAGCCGACCACCTTCATCGACAATAATTATGACCAGCGCCATGTGATGTATTTCAGCGCGGAGCTGGAGCTTTAAGATGCCGAATCGTCCGGCCTGCAGAATGCCACCCCTGGGTCGGCTGCTGGCCATACTCTGCCTGCTGACAAGCGGCCTGCTGGGCAGCCTGGCGAGTAATGCGGCCGACATTTTGCTCACAGGGGCCGAAGACAGCCCCGCTGTGCGGGCGTTTACCCAAGCCCTGAGCGAGCTGCGACCAAGCGATAACATACGCTTCCAGACGCTGGCTAAAATGCCGATACCGGACAAGCTGCCGGAAAACATCCGCTTGATACTGCTCGACCTGCCCAGCCTCGACTGGCGCCTGCAGAACGCCCAAGGCCCGGCGACACTCGTATTGCGCATCAGCCGCCTGCAAGCCCGGCAACGCTTGGACACCTCGCTGCCTGCGCGCCTTTGCCTGCTATGGAGCGATCCACCACTGGACCGCCAGTTGCGCTTGACCCGTACCTTGTTGCCCCAGGCCAGACGCATCGGTGTGCTCTACGACACCCACAGTGAATTCCTCTTGAATGAGCTGCGTCAGGCCGCCCTCCCCCTGGGTCTTGAGATAGTCACTCAGCGCTGGGACAACATTCACGACAGTCGTCCATTACAGGCCCTGCTTAATGACAGTGACGTGTTGCTGGGCCTGGATGATGCCGACCTGTACAACCCGCAAACCGCAAAGAACCTGCTGCTGAGCAGCTACTCGCGACAAGTGGCGCTGATCGGACCCAACGCCGGATTCGTCAAGGCCGGGAGCCTGGCCAGCACCTATAGCGATCAGAGCGACTGGCTGGCGGTCCTCGACGAATTGCTCGACCGGCCACCGGCCACCTGGCCGCGCACGCACTACCCCCATCGATTCAAGGTCGCGAGCAATCCGCAGGTGGCGCGTTCATTGGGTATCGAACAGATAAACGAAGCGTCTGTCGCCGCACTGCTGGCTGAAGGAGAACGCCGCCCATGAACTTTCGCCGTCGCTGGGACATCAACACCCGCACCCAACTCATCAGCCTCGGCCCTGCACTGCTGCTGACCTTGTTGCTGATCAGCTTCTTCACGTTCGTGCGTATCCAGGATCTGCGTCAGGAAATCACCCACACCGGCCAGTTGATCGCCAATCAACTGGCCCCGGCCACCGAGTACGGAGTGATTTCGGGCAACATCGAAGTGCTCGAAACCTTGCTCAAGGCGACGCTGGCCACGCCCAATGTGAGTTTTCTGGAAATCCAGGACAGCGCCAACCGGGTTCTGGTGTACGTTGAACAACCGAACGAACACCACAATCGCGCGCAACAGCTCGAAGTGTTCCAGGCACCGATACGGCTCCAGCGCATCGCGTTGCACAATGATTTTTTCCAGAGCAGCAAAACCGCCACCGTGGCCCCTGTCGAAGACTATCTGGGCCGGGTGATCGTCGGGCTGTCCAACGATGCCTTCAGCCGGCGCCAGCAGGAAATCGTGCTCAAGGCCGCCATCCTGGCGCTGTTCGCCCTGCTGTTTACCTTCCTCGTGGCCCGGCGCCTGGCGGGCAGCCTGTCGCAACCGATCCGTGATATCGGCAATGCGGTCAAGGCGATCCAGGACGGCGACTACAAGACACCGCTGCCCATTGTCGACGACACCGAGCTGGGGGCGCTGTCGCAACACATCAACAACCTCGCCAGCGGTCTCGAGCAGGCCAGCCGCGAACAGCATCAAGCCATGGCGCAGTTGATCCAGACCCGCGAAGAAGCAGAAAAGGCCAACAACGCCAAATCCGATTTCCTCGCCATGATGAGCCATGAACTGCGCACGCCGATGAATGGCGTACTGGGCATGCTGCAGTTGCTTGAAACCACCGACATGACCGAGGAGCAGGTGGAGTACGCGGCGCTGGCCTCGGAATCCACCGAGCACTTGCTCAAGGTCATCAACGACATCCTGGATTTCTCGCGGATCGAACGTTCAGAGCTGGAGCTGGAGCACATCCCGTTCAACCTCGCCGACCTGATCGTCAGTTGCGCCCAGTCGTTCCAGCACAGCGCCGCGCAACGCGGTCTGGACCTGCAACTGATGATCCCCGACGACATGCGCGGCTTGCAGGTCAAGGGCGACCCGACGCGTATCCGGCAGATACTGGTCAACCTGGTCGGCAATGCGCTGAAGTTCACCGAAAAGGGCCGCGTCACCATCGAGGCGCAGTGGCAGTCGCTGGACCACGAGTTGCTGTGGTTCACCTGCACCGTGCGCGACAGCGGTATCGGCATCCCGGCGCAAAGCCTGGAATTGATGTTCAACGCGTTCCAGCAGGCCGACAGCTCTATCTCGAGACGCTACGGTGGCACGGGGCTGGGCCTGCCGATTGCCCGTACCCTGGCCGAACGCATGGGGGGCACCTTGCGCGCGCAGAGCGAGGAAGGCCGCGGTTCGGTGTTCACCCTGGAAATCCCCCTGGCATTGCACCAGCAGACACAACCGCTGTTACCCCCTCGCGCGCAATCGCGCAACAGCAACGGCGAAGGGCGCAATGTGCTGTTGGTCGAAGACAACCCGGTCAACCAGACCGTCATCGAAGCCATGTTGCGCAGCCTGGGCTTCAAGGTCAGTGTCGCCGCCGACGGCGCGCAGGCGGTACGCAGTGCCGAGAGTCTGATCTTTGAAGCGATCCTGATGGATTGCCGCTTGCCGATCATCGATGGCTATGAAGCCACCCGACAAATCCGCAAGCTGCCCGGTTGCACCGACCTGCCGATCATCGCCCTGACCGCCAACGCCTTGCAGGGCGACCGTGAAGCCTGCCTGTCGGCGGGGATGAACGATTACCTGGCCAAGCCGTTCAAACGGACTGATCTGCAGCAAATTCTGCAACGCTGGGTGCAGTAGTACAGGCCTTTCGAGCATCTGCGACTGGCGTGAAAGGCGAAAGTGCGGCAGTCTTAAGCCCCCGAACAGGCCCGAAAAGGGGCTTGAATAATAATTTCAGTGCACAAGTGTACATTCATGTCCTTGGTGCTGTGACTTTCACCACAACGCAATAGTCTATGAGTAGGCTGCCGGTTCGAGGCATGAACGCTTCGATCGGCCGGGAAGATTTGCCCCACCTGCCGCATGGGACTATTGAGGAGCTCGCATGACCAAACAAAACGCCTTTACCCGGGAAGACCTGCTGCGCTGCAGTCGCGGTGAGCTGTTCGGCCCAGGTAACGCGCAACTGCCCGCCCCGAACATGCTGATGGTTGATCGCATCACCCTGATCAGCGAAGAAGGTGGCAAGTACGGCAAAGGTGAATTGGTCGCCGAGCTGGATATCAATCCGGACCTGTGGTTCTTCGCCTGCCACTTCGAAGGCGATCCGGTGATGCCGGGCTGCCTGGGCCTGGACGCCATGTGGCAACTGGTCGGTTTCTTCCTGGGCTGGCAAGGCCTGCCGGGCCGTGGTCGTGCGCTGGGTTCGGGCGAAGTGAAATTCTTCGGCCAGGTCCTGCCGACCGCCAAGAAAGTCACCTATAACATTCATATCAAGCGCGTCCTCAAAGGCAAACTGAACCTGGCCATCGCCGACGGTTCGGTCACTGTCGACGGTCGCGAAATCTACACCGCCGAAGGCCTCCGGGTCGGCGTGTTCACCTCCACTGACAACTTCTAAGGGTTATTCGCATGCGCCGCGTCGTTATCACTGGTCTGGGCATCGTTTCTTGCCTGGGCAATGACAAAGAGACCGTCTCCGCTAACCTGCGTGCAAGCCGCCCTGGCATCCGGTTCAACCCGGAATATGCCGAAATGGGTCTGCGTAGCCAGGTTTCCGGCTCCATTGACCTCAACCTTGAAGAACTGATCGATCGCAAGATCTATCGCTTCGTCGGCCACGCGGCAGCTTATGCCTACCTGGCCATGAAAGATGCCATCACAGATTCCGGTCTGACCGAAGAACAGGTTTCCAACGTGCGTACCGGCCTGATCGCTGGTTCCGGTGGCGCGTCGACCCTGAACCAGATGGAAGCGCTGGACATCCTGCGCGAGAAAGGCGTCAAGCGCGTCGGCCCGTACCGCGTCACGCGGACCATGGGCAGCACCGTTTCCGCCTGCCTGGCCACGCCGTTCAAGATCAAGGGTGTGAACTACTCGATCTCCTCCGCTTGCGCCACCAGTGCTCACTGCATCGGTAACGCCATGGAGCAGATCCAGCTGGGCAAGCAGGACATCGTTTTCGCCGGCGGCGGTGAAGAAGAACACTGGAGCCAATCGTTCCTGTTCGACGCCATGGGCGCCCTGTCCACCCAGTACAACGAAACCCCGGAAAAAGCTTCCCGTGCCTACGACGCCAAGCGTGACGGTTTCGTCATTGCCGGCGGTGGCGGCATGGTCGTGGTTGAAGAGCTGGAACACGCTCTGGCCCGCGGCGCGAAGATCTACGCGGAAATCGTCGGCTACGGCGCGACCTCCGACGGCTACGACATGGTTGCTCCGAGCGGCGAAGGCGCGATCCGCTGCATGCAGCAGGCGCTGTCCACCGTCGATACCCCGATCGACTACCTGAACACCCACGGCACCTCGACCCCGGTCGGCGACGTCGCGGAAATGAAAGGCGTGCGTGAAGTGTTCGGCGACAAGGCTCCGGCCATCAGCTCCACCAAGAGCCTGTCGGGTCACTCCCTGGGCGCCGCTGGTGTTCACGAAGCGATCTACTGCCTGCTGATGATGGAAGGCAACTTCATTGCCGGCTCCGCCAACATCGACGAGCTGGACCCTGAAGTGGCCGACCTGCCGGTACTGACCAAGACCCGCGAAAACGCCAGCATCAACACCGTGATGAGCAACAGCTTCGGTTTCGGTGGCACCAACGCCACCTTGGTACTGAAGCGCTGGCAGGGTAAGTAATACCCCGTCATAACGCCGCACAAAAAACGCCCCGACTGGTTCGGGGCGTTTTTTTTGCCTTGAGAAAAGCCCAAGACAGATGCAAGACCTGTGGGAGCGAGCCTGCTCGCAAAAAGGGAGTATCAGTCGACATATTTATTGGCTGACACACCGCTTTCGCGAGCAGGCTCGCTCCCACAGGTTTTATGCTCGAGACCGGATTTGCGGTGCTTCCAACATGAAGCTTTTGTCATGAAACTTAATGCCCAGCAACCGAATGTCGCGTGTTTAGCGGGCTGCAGGACTGTTTCCGTTTTTGTAAAAAACCCGTACCAAACTCAGTCGTTTACTTAGCAAGCTACCAACATCTATAACAGAGACCTGCACACGCCTTGCTGCAGATAACAGAGATTGGAGCTAGCAGATGACTGTAAAAGTAACCGAACGCGACGATTCACATAAATCCCACGAGGGTGTAGCCGCCGGTATCCGGATCTGGGACGTGCATCAACAAGACCTGCTGGTCGGGATGTTCCACTCCGAGACCGAAGCGCAACACTACAGGGCCGAACTGGAAATGCTCGAGCGCGACCGCGAGCTCGCAACCCGTTGAAGACAGACTCCACCACCGTGCAGCCTGCCCCTCCCCCCACGGGCAGGCTGCGACCAAGGCACGCGGCTCAGGCAATCTGAAAGGCCGCTAAATGAAGGGTGTCGTCGATCACCACCGAAGGAACAACACCGACGATCCAGCCCGCCTCAAGTTTCACCACCTCGCACTCACCATCGCCCATGCCGTCATTGCGGACGGCAAACTGAAGCGAAGACAGATGACGCTTGCCGTAATCGAAGTCCATGCCACAGGCAATCAGAAAATCGATTTTTGCCCCCGTCAGTTCAACTTCCTTGTCGCGCTCACCGTCTTTCAACACCGCATAATCCAGGCACAAATTGATGCCGAATGGGCAACCCGCTACAAGGCTGTTAATAAACGTTCCTTCGTAGCCACCAAAGTAACTGTGCTCGGCCTGCACACTACTGACTGTCTTTACCCTTACCACGACCTGATCGAACAACTTGAAAAACCAGTACCCGTCTTCCGCTCCTACATTTTTTCCAAAATCAATTCCTGACACATAACGTTTCGGCCACATCGACATCAGCGGCATGTCGACCTCATATTCCTTATTGGAAATGGTCAGCACATAATTGATGACATCGTAATAGCTCGACTCCCCCTCTCCCACCTTGATCAACGTCGCACAACTTCCCGCCAATAAAACGATCTTGCCGTAGCGCTCCACTGGCAGATCGCTTATCAAAAGCGTCACACATTCAGTCACCTTCGTCAGATAGGCAGAGTTCAGCTCGTGAAGCTCCTGTTCATTACGGACTTCGTGCCAGGGAATGTTCCAGAAAAACTCAGGCAAGGTAACGAAAACGCACGCGGGACTGCCGTGATCGTCGCGAGCAGCTTTCGCAGCGATCTTGATCTTTCGGCGTACAAGCTCCGCCCGTACGACAAGCTCGTCGTCCAGGTAATCGTGAATGGATTGATCGAGTTGTCGCGGCTGTGAAAGCTGCGATTTAAAAGTGGGTTGGCGTAACGAGGCGATACTTACCAGCATTGAGAATATCCTTATTCATTGAACTTCATTCCATTAGTTCTCTTCCCTGAGAATACTTCGGGCAAAAGAAAACCCGAGAGATCGTATCGACGCGACCTTTCGGGTTCAATTGATTAATCCAGCAATGTACTAACAAACATGTAATGCCAGAGAAGCGATTACCACATCAGATCATCAGGGATCTTGTAGGCCGCGTACGGATCGTCCTCGACGCTGACTTCTTCGGTCTGCACATTCAACTGCACGATGCGTTGCGGGTCGCGCTCCTGAATCTTCAATGCCGCCTCGCGCGGAATCACTTCGTAGCCGCCAGCGTGATGCACGATGGCCAGCGAACCGCTGCTGAGCTTGTTGCGCATCAGGGTGTTGACGCAGATGCGCTTGACCTTCTTGTCGTCGACGAAGTTGTAGTAATCCTCGGTCGTCAATTTCGGCAAACGCGAGACTTCGATCAATTGCTTGACCTGCGCGGCACGGGCCTTGGCCTCAGCCTTTTCCTGCTGCTGTCGGTTGAGCTCCTGGTCGCGCTTGACCTTCTCGGCCATGGCTTCCTGTGCCGCGCGCTGCTGGGAGTCATCCAGCTCGATCTGGCCTTTGTGGGCCAGGCGTTGCTGTTTCTGCTTGTCTTTGCTGACCTGCTTGGCCTGCTTCTGGTTGACCAGCCCTGCTTTGAGCAACTGGTCGCGAAGGGAAATGCTCATGGTGCTTATTACTCACTTAGGCCACTGCTCAACCGCAGCTGGGCAAATTCTTTTCCTGACGTTTGGCTTCGCCCCACAAGGCGTCCAACTCTTCGAGGGTGCAATCTTCCATGGGACGGCGGGTGTCGCGCAATGCCTGTTCGATAAAACGAAAGCGTCTTTCAAACTTGGCGTTGGCGCCACGCAGTGCCGTTTCCGGATCAACCTTGAGATGCCGCGCCAGATTGACCACGGAAAACAGCAGGTCACCGATCTCGTCGGCCACGGCCTCGGGATCATTTTCCGACATGGCTTCGAGGACTTCATCGAGCTCTTCACGCACTTTATCCAACACCGGCAAGGCGTCCGGCCAGTCGAAGCCGACCTGCCCTGCGCGCTTTTGCAATTTCGCCGAGCGTGACAACGCCGGCATTGCAGCGGGGACGTCATCGAGCAACGACAGCTGTTCAGGCGCCGAGGACCTCTCCGCGCGCTCCTCGGCCTTGATCTCTTCCCAACGCTGCTTGACCTGCGCTTCGCTCAGGCGTGGGACATCCAGTGGTGCGTAGAGATCGCCGGTGGGGAACACGTGAGGATGACGGCGGATCAGCTTTCGGGTGATGCTGTCGACCACGCCGGCGAACTCGAAGCGCCCTTCTTCCCGGGCCAATTGGCTGTAATACACCACCTGCAACAACAGATCGCCCAGCTCGCCCTGCACGTGATCGAAGTCGCCGCGCTCGATGGCATCGGCAACTTCATAGGCTTCTTCAAGGGTGTGCGGGACGATGGTGGCCCAGGTTTGCTTGATGTCCCACGGACAACCGTACTGCGGGTCGCGCAGGCGGTTCATCAGGTGCAGCAGGTCTTCAAGTGAATACATCGTTCAGTCTCTTTCCGCTCCCTGTAGGAGCGAGCCTGCTCGCGATGGACGTTAACGATGACGCGTGCAATCTGAATGAACGCGCCGTTCTCTGGTTCATCGCGAGCAAGCTCGCTCCTACAGTAAAGCGCTCCCGTCTCAGGGCGTACGGTTACGCCGGGTTTCGATGATGTTCGGCAACTGGGAAATCCGCCCCAGCAACCGCCCCAATGCATCCAGCCCCGGAATCTCGATGGTCAGGGACATCAACGCAGTGTTGTCCTCCTTGTTCGAACGGGTGTTGACCGCCAGCACGTTGATCCGCTCGTTGAGCAAAACCTGCGAGACGTCACGCAGCAGACCGGAACGGTCGTAGGCACGAATGACGATATCCACCGGATAGGTGAGCACCGGCACCGGGCCCCAGCTGACCTGGATGATCCGTTCCGGCTCGCGCCCGCTCAGTTGCAGCACCGAGGCGCAGTCCTGGCGGTGAATGCTCACCCCACGGCCCTGGGTGATGTAACCGACGATGGCATCCCCCGGCAGCGGCTGGCAGCAGCCGGCCATCTGGGTCATCAGGTTGCCGACGCCCTGGATCTGGATGTCGCCGCGCTTGCCCGGTTTGTAGCCGGTGGCCTTGCGTGGAATCAGTTCAAGCTGTTCGTTGCCACGCTCCGGCTCGACCAGTTGCTGCGCCAGGTTGACCAGTTGCGCCAGGCGCAGATCCCCGGCGCCGAGGGCGGCGAACAGGTCTTCGGCGGTTTTCATGTTGGCCTTGTCGGCCAGCTTGTCGAAATCCACCGCCGGCAGGCCGAGGCGATTGAGTTCGCGCTCGAGCAGGGTTTTACCGGCCGCGACGTTCTGGTCACGAGCCTGCAGCTTGAACCAGTGAACGATCTTCGCCCGTGCCCGCGACGTGGTGACGTAGCCCAGGTTCGGGTTCAGCCAGTCACGGCTCGGGGTGCCGTGCTTGCTGGTGATGATCTCGACCTGTTCACCGGTTTGCAGGCTGTAGTTGAGCGGCACGATGCGCCCGTTGATCTTGGCGCCACGGCAGTTGTGACCGATTTCGGTGTGGACGCGGTAGGCGAAGTCCAGCGGGGTCGCGCCCTTCGGCAAATCGATGGCGTGACCGTCCGGGGTGAAGATGTAGACCCGGTCCGGCTCGATATCCACCCGCAACTGTTCCGCCAGCCCGCCGATGTCACCCAACTCTTCGTGCCATTCGAGCACCTGGCGCAGCCAGGAGATTTTCTCTTCGTAGTGATTGGAGCCGGACTTGACGTCGGTGCCCTTGTAGCGCCAGTGCGCGCACACGCCGAGTTCGGCTTCTTCGTGCATCGAGTGAGTGCGGATCTGCACTTCCAGCACCTTGCCCTCGGGCCCGATCACCGCGGTGTGCAGCGAGCGATAACCGTTTTCCTTGGGGTTGGCGATGTAGTCGTCGAACTCTTTCGGGATGTGTCGCCACAGGGTGTGGACGATGCCGAGCGCGGTGTAGCAATCGCGCATTTCCGGCACCAGCACGCGCACGGCACGCACGTCGTAGATCTGGCTGAACTCCAGACCCTTGCGCTGCATTTTGCGCCAGATCGAATAGATGTGTTTGGCCCGGCCGCTGATGTCGGCATCGACGCCGGTGGCCTGCAATTCGTTTTTCAGCTGGCTCATCACGTCGCTGATGAAACGCTCGCGATCCAGTCGCCGCTCATGGAGCAGCTTGGCGATCTGCTTGTACTGGTCGGGTTCGAGGTAACGGAAAGACAAGTCTTCCAGTTCCCACTTGATGTGACCGATACCCAGGCGATGGGCCAGCGGCGCGTAGATGTCAAAGACTTCACGGGCCACGCGGTTGCGCTTTTCGTCGTCGGCGGTCTTCACCGCACGGATTGCGCACGTACGCTCGGCCAGCTTGATCAGGGCGACGCGAACGTCGTCGACCATGGCCACCAGCATCTTGCGCAGGTTTTCCACCTGGCCCTGGGTGCCCAGCACCAGGGATTTACGCGGGCTCAGGCTGTCGCTGATCGCGGCCATGCGCTGCACGCCGTCGATGAGCTTGGACACCACCGGACCAAAGCGCTGGCTGACGGCCGGCAACTTGATCTGGCCTTCACGTACGCCTCGATACAGGATCGCGGCGACCAGTGAGTCCTGGTCGAGTTTGAGATCGGCGAGAATCTCGGCGATCTCAAGCCCGGTACGGAAAGTCGAGTTACCTTCCGACCACAGATTCTGTGCCGCATTGGCTTGTTGTTCGGCCTCGCGAGCGTACTCGCAGGCCTCTTTCAAGGCTTCGCGATCCAGTGCCAGATCGACACTGACCGCATGATCGAGCCAAGCCTCGAGATTGATACTGCCGTCGGTGTTGATTGGCTGGTGTGCTCTCACCTGTACCATCTTGCTTACCTTCCCTACGACGCAGATTCAATGCGTCAAATCGCTGACCTTCGTTGCCCGTGCGCGGCTGCACGGGCGGGCCAGTCGGACCAGACGAGCATCCTAGCTCGCTTCAAATAACGCCATGGCCTCGACATGTGCCGTTTGAGGAAACATATCGAGAATCCCGGCACGTTTTAACCGGTAGCCCTGCTTGATCAATTCGACCGTGTCGCGCGCCAGCGTCGCCGGATTGCACGACACATACACCAAACGTTCGGCGCCCAGGCTCCTGAGCTTGCGCACAACCTCGAAAGCACCGTCACGCGGTGGGTCCAAGAGTACCGCACAAAAGCCTTCGGCGGCCCATTCGGCGTCCGTCAAAGGCAGGGATAAATCGGCCTGAAAAAACTTCGCATTATGCAAATTGTTGCTAGCGGCATTCGCCGCTGCCCGATCGACCATCACTTGCACGCCTTCGACCGCCACCACTTCACGAGCGGCCCTGGCCAGCGGCAAGGCAAAGTTGCCAAGGCCACAGAACAGGTCGAGTACGCGCTCATCCGCTGTCGGCTTCAGCCAGTCCAGCGCCTGGGCGACCATCGCTTCGTTGACCGCGGCGTTGACCTGGATGAAATCGCCTGGACGATACGCCAGCTCCAGGCCCCACTGTTCAAGACGATAGCCCAACGACTGATCGACCTCGACCGGTTGTGGTTCGCCGTCGCCATGCAGCCACAACTGGGCTTGATGGAACGCGCAGAAATCCTTGAGGATGGTCAGGTCGGCGTCGGACAGCGGCGCCATGTGCCGCAGCAACACGGCCAGCGTCGAGCCGCTGAACAACTCCACATGCCCAAGTGCCTGGGGTTTGCTCAAGCGCCGCAGCATCTCCGGCAAGCGGGCCATGATCGGTTGCAAAGGCTGTACCAGCACAGGGCAATCATCGATGCCCACAATGTCCTGGCTGCCGGCGGCACGGAAACCGACTTCGAGTTTTTTCGCCTTCATGTCCCAGCGCACCGCGACGCGAGCACGACGCCGATAAGCGAACTCCGCACCGCTCAATGGCGCCGCCCACTCTTCGGGTTCGACGCCCGCGACCCTCGACAACTGCTCGGCGAGCATGCGCTGTTTCAGGGCAAGCTGTTCGTTGTGGGGCAGATGTTGCACGCTGCAACCACCGCAGCGGCCGGCATGGGCGCACGGCGCCGGGCGGCGCAATTCGCTGGCCTTGAACACCCGTTCGGTGCGCGCCTCGACCACTTTGCCGTGGGCACCGAGGACGCGCGCCTCGATCTCTTCACCGGCCAAAGCGCCGATGACGAACCAGGTGCGACCTTCGAAAAACGCGATACCGCGACCGTCATTGGCCAGGCGCTCGATGGTCAGGCGCTGCTTTTTGCCGGTCGGGACTTGCGGGGCCTTGCTGCCGCCGGTGGGCTGGAAGCGCAGGCCTCTTTCATGTTTGGCCATCAGTTGGGCGCGTCGAAAATGCCGGTCGACAGGTAACGGTCGCCACGGTCGCAGATGATCGCGACGATCACCGCGTTTTCAACTTCTTTGGACAGACGCAGCATTGCCGCCACGGCACCGCCCGAGGACACACCACAGAAAATGCCTTCTTCGCGGGCCAGACGACGGGTCACGTCTTCGGCTTCGCTTTGGGCCATGTCGACGATCCGGTCCACGCGGTCGGCCTGGTAGATCTTCGGCAGGTATTCCTGAGGCCAGCGGCGGATACCCGGGATCGCCGAGCCTTCCATCGGTTGCAGGCCGACGATCTGCACGTTGTCGTTCTGCTCTTTCAAGTAGCGCGACACGCCCATGATGGTGCCGGTGGTGCCCATGGAGCTGACGAAATGAGTGATGGTGCCCTGGGTCTGGCGCCAGATTTCCGGGCCAGTAGTGGTGTAGTGCGCCTCGGGGTTGTCACCGTTGGCGAACTGATCCAGTACCTTGCCGCGACCTTCGGCTTCCATCTTCTGCGCCAGGTCACGGGCGCCTTCCATGCCTTCTTCCTGGCTGACCAGAATCAGCTCGGCGCCATAGGCGGTCATGGCTGCCTTGCGCTCGGCGCTGGAGTTGTCCGGCATGATCAGGATCATCTTGTAACCCTTGATCGCGGCGGCCATGGCCAGGGCGATCCCGGTGTTGCCCGAGGTCGCCTCGATCAGCGTATCGCCGGCGTGGATCTGCCCGCGCAGTTCGGCGCGGGTGATCATCGACAGCGCCGGACGGTCCTTGACCGAACCCGCCGGGTTGTTCCCTTCGAGCTTGAGCAATAGGGTATTGCTGGTGGCGCCGGGCAGGCGCTGCAAACGGACCAGCGGAGTGTTGCCGACGCAATCGGCGATGGTTGGGTACTGCAAGGTCATGGCGTATTCGCAATCCAGACTGCGGGGGGGCCTATCATACCGGCAAACGTTCGCAGGCCATATCACGCAAAGTGTGGTGCTTATGGTTTATGGGAATAAGCCCGGATTTATCGGTGTGTGGAAGGGCCTCATCGCGAGCAGGCTCGCTCCCACAGAGGGCTGAGGTGATCACACAATTTGTGGTTGAAACACGGTCAATGTGGGAGCGAGCCTGCTCGCGATGGCGTTGTCACTGACATCGCCATCATCCGCCAACAACCGCATATTCAGGCGCAACCCGGTCCCGGTGTTCTGCGCCCACAGCTGTCCGCCCTGACGCTGCACCGCGTTTCGGGCGATGCTCAAGCCGAGGCCGAACCCACCATCCCCCGGCCGCGAACCGTCCAGTCGGGTAAACGGCAGGAAGATCCGCTCCAGATCAGCTTGCGCCACGCCGCCGCCGTGATCCTCCAGCCACAGGTGCCAGAAATCGCCATCACGCCGACCGCCCAGTTGGACAATGCCTCCCGCCGGTGAATGCCGAATCGCATTACGCAGAATGTTTTCCAGCGCCTGGGCCAGGGTGTTGAGATGACCGCGAACCCAGCAGGATGCATCCACCGTGCATTGCAACTGCGTATCGGGCCAACCACTTTCATAGCAGGCGTTCTCAGTGAGCATTTCCCACAGGGCCTGGACCTGGATCGCTTCGTCGGGCAACCGGGTGCGTTCGGTATCGAGCCACGCCAGTTGCAATGTGTCTTCCACCAGGCGCTGCATGCCATCGACCTCACGGCCGATGCGTTCGCGCAAGGCTTCGAGCCCCTGTTCACTTTCACTGGCCACGCGCAGGCGGCTCAGCGGCGTACGCAATTCGTGGGACAGGTCGCGCAATAACTGTTGCTGCAAGGCCACGGTGCTTTGCAGGCGCTCGGACATGTGATCGAACGCCCTGCCCAACTCGCCCAGTTCATCGGAACGATTGGTGGTGCGGCTCGACAGTCGTACGTTCAGTTGACCGGCACGCCAGGCATTGGCCTGTTCACGCAGGCTGTTGAGCGGCACCACCAGCAAGCGATACAACCCGACGCACAGCAGCAAGGTGAACATTCCCGGAATCACGCCGTTGGTGATCACCCGCCAGAACACCCGGTAACGCCCGGGTACGAAGCGCTTGGGCAACTCGATCACCAGGCTGCCGGCGGACGGGTCACCGGGAAACGGTATGCGCATCCAGGGTTGGCCTTTCTTGTGGATCGGCCAATCGAGGCCGCGCAAAAAAGTCAGGCGCTCGACTTCCTTGTCTGTCAGCGATTGGTTGCTCAAGGACTGCAAATCACCGCCGATTACACCGACCCAGCCTTTTTCCCGCTGATGCATGCCTTGCAGCCAGTCATCGACACCGGCGCCCTGCCGCTGCCGCCATGCCTGCTCGGCCTCGGCGGCATAGCGTGTCAGGGTGCCACGGGCCTCATCGGAGAGGAACTGGTTACGCTGCTCCATGTACCGACCCCAGGACCAACTCAGCCAGATCATCAGCAGACAGAAAGCGACCAATAGACAGGCCAGTTTCCAGAACAGCGAATGCCTGCCCGGCAAATTACATTTCATCGGCGGCGCTCAGGATGTAGCCCTTGCCCCATACCGTACGCACTTCGCGCTCGGTGTAGCCGATGGCCTTGAGCTTGCGACGGATCTGGCTGATGTGCATGTCCAGGCTACGGTCATGGGCCGCATAACCGCGTTGCAGCACCTGTTGATAAAGGAAGGCTTTGCTCAGTACTTCATCGGTAGTGCGGTGCAACGTCTCCAGCAACCGATACTCGCTGCGGGTCAGGCCGCCAGCCTGTTCCCCGTAAAAGACCTCGAAGCTTTCATCGTCGAAACGCAGGCTGTCCATCGAAGGAGCAGGCGCTGTCGGCACCGGCCGGCGGTCGAGTGCCACCCTGCGCAGAATGGCTTCGATGCGCACCCGCAACTCCACCATGCTGAAGGGCTTTGGCAGGTAATCATCGGCCCCCAGGCGAAAGCCGCTGATACGGTCGGCTTCGGCACCGAGGGCCGACATCAGCAACACCGGGGTGGAATGGCTCTGACGCAACTGGGTCAGTACCGCCAGACCGTCCATGCCCGGCAGCAGAATATCCATCAACACCACATCGAAAGGCTGCCGGCGGGCAATGTCCAGGCCCTCCTGGCCGTTCTGGCACCAGGTCACCTGAAAACCGCTACGGTCCAGGTGCTCATGCACGTAGGCGCCGAGCACAAGGTCGTCTTCGATGGACAGGATTCGCGGGAGGCCGGCAGTGATGGGAGTCATGACTATCTGCAAATAATTCTCAGTTGAGCGATTATTCAAGATTGCCTCGTCAGGAGCAACCTGCGGTTGGCCTATATCACCAATGACTCGTCCTGGCCGACGAATGACTGCATCATTTTTACGAGGATTGCCCGCAAGCAAATCGCTACACTGCGCAAGGGATGCATGGTGGATGCATGTGCAGGTCAATAAATTGCGGGATGCAGGAGAGATGCGTGCTCAAGAAACTGGGAATCAAAGGCCGCGTGCTGTTGCTGACCCTGCTGCCAACCAGCCTGATGGCGTTAGTGCTGGGGGGATATTTTACCTGGATGCAACAGGCTGACCTGCAAACCCAGCTCATGCAGCGCGGCGAAATGATCGCAGAGCAGTTGGCTCCACTGGCGGCGCCAGCCATGGGCCATCAGGACAACGAACTGCTCGAGCGCATCGCCACCCAGGCCCTGGAACAAACCGACGTACGGGCGGTGACCTTCCTGGCTCCTGACCGCACGCTGCTGGCCCACGCCGGCCCGACCATGCTCAACCAGACACCTTCCGGCAGTGGCACGCAGATGCTGCGCCGCAGTGGCAGCGATGCGACCCGCTATCTGCTGCCGGTATTCGGCAAACACCGCAACCTGGCCGGAGACGTGATTCCCGAAGAAGCCGACCGCCTGCTGGGCTGGGTCGAGCTTGAACTGTCCCACAACAGCATGCTGTTACGTGGTTACCGCAGCCTGTTCGCCAGCCTGATGCTGATTGCCGGGGGGCTGACGGGGGCGGCATTGCTGGCCCTGCGAATGGGGCGCACGATCAATCGGCCGTTGAGCCAGATCAAGCAGGCCGTGGCCCAACTCAAGGACGGTCATCTGGAAACCCGCTTGCCGCCCCTCGGCAGCCAGGAACTGGACGAACTGGCCTCCGGCATCAACCGCATGGCCGGCACCCTGCAGAACGCCCAGGAAGAATTGCAGCACAGCATCGACCAGGCCACCGAAGATGTGCGCCAGAACCTGGAAACCATAGAGATCCAGAACATCGAGCTGGACCTGGCGCGCAAGGAAGCCCTGGAAGCGAGCCGGATCAAGTCCGAATTCCTGGCCAACATGAGCCATGAAATCCGCACGCCGCTCAACGGCATTCTCGGCTTCACCCACCTGCTGCAAAAAAGCGAGCTCACCCCGCGCCAGCTCGACTACCTGGGCACCATCGAAAAATCCGCCGACAGCCTGCTGGGCATCATCAACGAGATTCTCGATTTCTCGAAAATCGAGGCCGGCAAACTGGTGCTCGACCATATTCCGTTCAACCTGCGCGACCTGCTGCAGGACACCCTGACCATCCTCGCCCCGGCCGCCCACGCCAAGCAGCTGGAACTGGTGAGCCTGGTGTACCGGGACACACCGCTGTCACTGGTGGGCGACCCGCTGCGGCTCAAGCAGATTCTGACGAACCTGGTGAGCAACGCGATCAAGTTCACCCGCGAAGGCACCATCGTCGCCCGCGCCATGCTCGAAGAAGAACACGAAGACACCGTGCAGTTGCGCATCAGCATTCAGGACACGGGCATCGGTCTGTCGAACCAGGACGTACGCGCCCTGTTCCAGGCCTTCAGCCAGGCCGACAACTCGCTGTCGCGGCAACCCGGCGGCACTGGCCTGGGCCTGGTGATTTCCAAGCGTCTGATTGAACAGATGGGCGGCGAGATCGGTGTCGACAGCACGCCGGGGGAAGGCTCGGAGTTCTGGATCAGCCTGAGCCTGCCGAAAACCCGCGACGATGCCGAAGACCTGCCCTGCGCGCCCTTGCTCGGGCGCCGGGTGGCGGTACTGGAAAACCACGAGCTGGCGCGGCAGGCATTGCAGCATCAACTGGAAGACTGCGGCCTCAGTACCACACCGTTCAATACCCTGGAAAGCCTGACCAATGGCGTCACCGCCGCCCACCAGACCGACCAGGCGATCGACCTTGCCGTGCTCGGCATCACCAGTAACGACATGCCGCCGGAACGCCTGAACCAGCACATCTGGGACCTCGAACATCTTGGCTGCAAAGTGTTGGTGCTGTGCCCGACCACGGAACAGACGCTCTTTCATCTTTCCGTGCCCAACCCCCACAGCCAGCTCCAGGCGAAACCGGCCTGCACCCGCAAGCTGCGACGCTCCCTGTCTGACCTGGTCAGCCCGCGTCCGATGCGCAGCGAACCGGGCGAACCGCTGTCCAGTCGCGCCCCGAAGGTGCTTTGCGTCGACGACAATCCGGCCAACCTGATGCTGGTGCAGACCCTGCTCGAAGACATGGGCGCCAGGGTACTCGCGGTAGAAAGCGGTTATGCCGCCGTCAAGGCTGTGCAGAACGAGACATTCGATCTGGTGTTGATGGACGTGCAGATGCCCGGCATGGACGGTCGCCAGAGCACCGAGGCGATCCGCCAATGGGAAAGCGAACGCCATTGCACGCCTTTGCCGATCGTGGCCCTCACCGCCCACGCCATGGCCAACGAAAAACGCGCGCTGCTGCAAAGCGGCATGGACGACTACCTGACCAAACCGATCAGCGAACGGCAATTGGCCCAGGTGGTGCTGAAGTGGACCGGCCTGGCGCTACGCAATCACAGCCCGGAGCGCTCCGGCGATGGGCATGCTGGCGCTCAAGACCTGCTGGTGCTCGACCACGAGGAGGGCTTGCGCCTGGCCGCCGGCAAGGCTGACCTGGCTGCAGACATGCTGGCAATGCTGCTGGCGTCACTGGAGGCTGACCGCGAAGCCATCCGACAGGCTCAGCAAAGCAATGACCACAACGCCCTGATCGAACGGGTCCATCGCCTGCATGGCGCGACGCGTTACTGCGGCGTACCGCAATTGCGTGCGGCCTGCCAACGCAGTGAAACCCTGCTCAAGCAACAGGACCCGAAAGCCGGCGTGGCACTGGATGAGCTCGACCGGGCAATCAATCGCCTGGCGGCCCAGGCGCGTATGAATGCTTGATGCAGCGCAATCGCGAAGGGTTGCCGGCAAGCTAACCTGACGACTGTCGAATGCCGGCTTGCTCAACGGCGCAGGCCACCTTCAAGGAGCACCGCATGCGTACGATACTTTTCAGCAGCCAGAACTACGACCGCGACAGCTTCCTCGCGGCCGAGCAACCGCCCGGCATCGAGCTGCAATTTCAGCCTGCGCGCCTGAGCCTCGACACGGTGGCGCTCGCCCAAGGGTATGAAGCGGTTTGCGCATTCATCAATGATGACCTAGGCGCGGCGGTACTCGAACGCCTGGCCGCCGGTGGCACACGCCTGATCGCCCTGCGCTCGGCCGGTTACAACCATGTCGACTTGCCAGCGGCAAAGCGACTGGGACTGGCCATCGTGCGCGTCCCGGCCTATTCGCCCCACGCCGTGGCCGAACATGCCGTAGCGCTGATCCTCGCACTCAACCGCCGCTTGCCCCGCGCCTACAACCGCACTCGCGAAGGGGATTTCAGACTGCAGGGGCTGACCGGTTTCGATCTGGTGGGCAAGACCGTCGGCGTGGTCGGCACCGGTCAGATTGGCGCCACCTTCGCCAAAATCATGGGCGGATTTGGCTGCCAGTTACTGGCCTATGACCCCTACCCCAACCCACAGGTCGAAGCCCTCGGCGCGCGCTACCTGAGCCTGCCGCAATTGCTGGCCGACTCGCAGATCATCAGCCTGCACTGCCCGCTCAACGAGCAGAGCAGGCACTTGATCAACCGCGAGTCCCTGGCGCACATGCAACCGGGCGCGATGCTGATCAATACCGGACGTGGCGGCCTGGTGGACACCCCGCCACTGATCGACGCACTGAAAGACGGACGCCTGGGTTACCTGGGGCTGGATGTATATGAGGAAGAGGCGCAGTTGTTCTTCGAGGACCGCTCCGACCTGCCGTTGCAAGACGACGTACTGGCCAGGCTGCTGACTTTTCCTAACGTGATCGTCACCGCGCACCAGGCCTTCCTGACCCGCGAAGCGCTGGACGCGATTGCCGCCACCACAATGCGCAACATTGCAGCCTGGACGGCGGGCACCCCGGAAAACCAGGTCACGGGCGACTGAAACGGATCGAAGGTCATCTGCCTGCGCGATGCGGCGTGCAAGCCCGTGCTAGCATATCGCGCATATTTGGAGGACCCATGGTCGAACACGATTTCCGCTACAGCCTGATGAACCCGCAACACACCCTCACCGAATGCCGCGCCCTGGTGCCGGGGCGCTATCAAGTCACCGGCAACGGTGGTTCGATTCGCAACAATGACGTGCTGGTCGTGACCCTCAAGGGTGCCAGGGACTTGTCCATGCGCCTGACCGTCGAAACGGTTCGCCACCTGATCAACCCTCCCGGCCAATGGGTCGCGGTGGCCAGTGGCCCGGTGTTCGGCGAACTGGCCATCCACACCTGGCAAGTGAACTGTGACAGCTGCGCCAAAGAGCTGAGCTTCGAGTTCGCCGTCGATGCCAAGCTGGGCAACAAGGCCGAAAAACCTGCCGCCACCGCAAGGATTGCCGAATTGGGCTGGACCACCGTTGGCGAGAAACACCTGTGCCCGAAATGCCAGGAGCCTGCGTGATGAAACGCCTCGCTGTGAGCGCCATGGTCGGCGCCAGCCTGCTGGGCTGCGCCGCCGAGCCGGTGCAGCTTGAACACAATCGCAGCTACATTCTGGAGTGGATCGGCGAGCGACCGTTGATGGACTACAGCCACCTGACCATCACCCTCGGCGAAGACGGCCGGGCGTACGGCAATGGCGGCTGCAACCACTGGTTTGCGCCGTACACCCTCGATGGCGACAAACTGACTTTCGGCAAAATCGGCAGCACCCGCAAATTGTGCGCGCCGGCGCTGATGGAACAGGAAAAACGCTTCCTTCAGGCCCTGGAAAACGTCCAGCGCTGGGACGTCTCCCCGATCGAGCAGATCCGCTTCTGGCCAGCCGAAGGCAAGCCGCTGCGTTGGTGGCTTGAGGAGGGTTGATCGTAGCCTTGCAGGAGCCGGCTTGCCGGCTCCTGCAAAATCAATTCTTCGCCTGCAACGCCTCAAGCTTCGCCATCACCCCCGCCGCCGTCTGTTCACCCATCAACTGCTCACGCACCTTGCCCTTGTCATCGATGATGTAGGTCACCGGCAACGCCTCGCTGCGCGGCAGCTCGAACAGTTCGGAAGGATCCTGGGCCAGCACGGTGAACCTGATCCCCAGTTTCTCGCTCGCGCCCTTCAGCTCTTGCCCCTGGACATTGTCGAAGTTGACCCCGAACACACCGATTTTCTTGTCCTTGAGCTGCTCGGCCAAGGCATTCAACTCCGGTATCTCGGTACGGCAAGGCCCGCACCATTCTGCCCAGTAGTTGAGCACCAGCCATTTGCCGTCCAGTCGGTCGGCGGCGATCTTGTGGCCGTCCTGGTCGATGCCATAGTCATTACCGCAGCCCCCCAGCATCAACGCTCCGATGATCGCCAATGCTGCTGCCAGTCGCCTTGTCATGTCGTGTTCCTTGTCAAAAATAAAATGCGCCTGCGACCCATCGCCTCTCACGGTTCTGGATTGCGCGCTGCACAGTTAGAATAGCTGCCACCTTACGCAAGATGCGACCCGCTCATGACCGATCTGACGCTTTATCACAACCCGCGCTGCTCGAAATCCCGCGGTGCGCTCGAACTGCTTGAAGCCCGTGGCCTGACCCCGACCGTGGTCCGCTATCTGGAAACCCCGCTGGACGCCGCGCAGATCCAGAGCCTGCTGGGCAAACTCGGGATCAGCGCGCGGCAATTGCTGCGCACCGGCGAGGACGAGTACAAGACCCTCGACCTGGCTGACAGCAGCCTGAGCGAAGCGCAGTTGATCGCCGCCATCGCCGCCCACCCGAAACTGATGGAGCGACCGATACTCGAAGTCGGCGACAAGGCCATCATCGGCCGCCCACCGGAACAGATCCTGGAACTGTTGCCATGAGTGCACCGTACATTCTGGTTCTGTACTACAGCCGCAGCGGCTCGACCAACGAAATGGCCCGGCAGATCGCCCGTGGTGTCGAACAGGCCGGGCTTGAGGCCCGCCTGCGCACGGTGCCGGCGATTTCCTCCGAGTGCGAAGCCGTTTCGCCGGAGATTCCCGACGAAGGCGCACTCTATGCCAGCCTCGACGACCTGAAGAACTGCGCCGGCCTGGCGCTTGGCAGCCCGACCCGCTTCGGCAACATGGCCGCGCCGCTCAAGTACTTTCTCGACGGTACCAGCAACCTGTGGCTGACCGGCGCCCTGGTGGGCAAACCGGCCGGTGTGTTCACCTCCACCGCGAGCCTGCACGGCGGCCAGGAAACCACCCTGCTGTCGATGATGCTGCCGTTGCTGCACCACGGCATGCTGATCACCGGCCTGCCCTACAGCGAATCGGCACTGCTGGAAACCCAGGGCGGTGGTACGCCATACGGCGCCAGCCACCACGCCGGCGCCGATGGCAAAAGCGGTCTGGATGCCCATGAAGTGGCGCTGTGCCGCGCGCTGGGTATGCGCCTGGCCAAGACTGCACAGAAACTGGAGAGCTGAGGTGGCCAAGAAACCGAAGATCCTGCCCGCCCTCGAATGGCTCGAACCACGGGTCAAGGCGATGCGCGCCATCAGCCTGCTGTGTTTTTTCGGGCTGGTGGGATTGCTGTGTGTTTACTACCTGGCGATTGCCGATCTGCACGGGGCACGCCCCTGGGTGATCCTGTTGATCGAATTGGTGCCACTGCTGATTCTGGCACCGGGGATGATCATCGGCAGCCCTCGCGGGCATTCGTGGATGTGCTTCGTGGTGAACCTGTATTTCATCAAGGGCGCATTGGCGGCCTATGACCCGAACCGGCAAGTATTCGGTTTGCTGGAGATGGGCGCGAGCCTGGCGGTGTTTTGCTCGGCGTTGTTGTATGTGCGGTGGCGGTATCAGTTGAACCGCAAGCTGGCGGGTGAAGGCGAAATCTCTGTCGCCTGATCTGACGCCATCGCGAGCAGGCTCGCTCCCACAGAGGATTTTGTGAACGACACACATCCAATGTGGGAGCGAGCCTGCTCGCGATTGGAGCGACTAGGTCTCAATGATTCACTGTGTAAGCCAGCATCATCGAAATCTGGCTCATCGGCCGCCCGCCACTTTCTTCATGCCACTGGTTGAACACGTCCTGGACCAACGCCAGGTCGCGCAGACTGCTCGGTACCTTGTCGATGATGTCCTGCGCATTCAACGCCGCCACCACGTCATAGCTCGGTACAAAGGTGTCCTTGCCGATCATCCGCAAGAAGCGCGGGGCCGACAGCCCGCCCAACTGATGCCCGCGCTTTTTCAGGAAGGTCCAGAGCCCGACGATATCGGTCACCGGCCAATCGGCGATCAGCGCACCGAAGCTGCCTTTTTCATGGGCCACATCCAGTATGAACTGCGCATTACGCGGTACGCTCTTGAGCTTGCCCAAGTGACGGATGATCCGCGTGTCCTGCATCAGGCGCTCAAGGTGCTCGGCGCTCATCAGCACGACTTTTTCCGGGTCGAACTTGAAGAATACTTCTTCGAAGGCCGGCCACTTGGCATCCACCAGGCTGTGCTTGAGCCCGGCGCGGAATACCCGCAGCGCCATCGTCGAGAGGTAGCGGTCGTCGCTGATCTTGCGCAGTTGCGCCGGGGTCTTGGGAGCGGGCAGATGGGCTTCCAGTTCAGCCGCCGAACCGAAGCGGTTCAGACAGTATTCATTGAGCCACTTGTAATCGCGCATGCCCTCTCCTGAGAATTGAAAAATGAACTGCCAACTTGTGACAAAACCTGTGGGAGCCAGCCTGCTGGCGATGGCGGTGTATCAGTCAACCATGATGGGTCTGACACACTGCAATCGCCAGCAGGCTGGCTCCCACCGTAATTGGGGTTAGAGGTTGACCACGTTGACGAACCGCGAGGCCGCTGATTCGTCGATCTTCAGGCTGGTGAAGTCGAACAGATTGCGATCCGCCAATTGCGACGGGATCACGTTCTGCAGGCTGCGGAAAATGCTTTCGGTACGGCCCGGGGTCTTGCGCTCCCAGTCCAGCAGCATTTCCTTGACCACCTGACGCTGCAGGTTTTCCTGGGAACCACAAAGGTTGCACGGGATGATCGGGAATTGCTTGAAGTCCGAGTAAGCCTGGATGTCTTTTTCGTTGCAGTAGGCCAGCGGGCGGATCACCACGTTGCGACCATCGTCGGCGCGCAGTTTCGGTGGCATGGCCTTGAGCGAACCGTTGAAGAACATGTTCAGGAAGAACGTTTCGACGATGTCGTCACGATGGTGACCGAGGGCCATCTTGGTCGCGCCGATTTCATCGGCGAAGGTGTAGAGCGTGCCGCGACGCAGGCGCGAGCACAGCGAGCAGGTGGTCTTGCCTTCCGGAATCAGCTCCTTGACCACCGAATACGTGTCTTTCTCGACGATGTGGTACTCGATCCCCAGGTCCTTGAGGTAGGCCGGCAGCACGTGCTCCGGAAAGCCCGGCTGCTTCTGGTCCATGTTCACGGCCACGATCTCGAACTTGATCGGCGCGACCTTCTGCAAGTGCATCAGCACATCGAGCATGGTGTAGCTGTCTTTGCCTTATAGCTCAAGGATATCCTAGAAAACAGTACACTCATGCTCGTAACCCTATAATTTTACTATGTTTTACGAATAAGATTATTTACAAAAAAAATCGATAATGTAAATTTCATGGTTTCGCAAGTTCCAGAACCTCCCTTTCCTCAAAAAAAGACGTTGAACCTTTACAAAACCTGGACGACATCTATCCAGTTTTCAACGCGGGAAGAAGAAACCGTTGCGTCATCAAACTTATAGGGTGGCCGGTCTTCCGATCTGTCAATAGACAGATTTACGAAGTCGAACAGACTGCGATCGGCCATCTGGGAAGGGTTTACGCTTTGTAAGCTGTGAAAAATATTTTCCACGCACCCGGGATTTACCGAGTCCCACTCCGCAATCATCGATTTAATTTTTTTCCTTTGGAGATTCTCTTGTGAGCCGCAGAGATTACATGGAATGATCGGATACGCACTATCAGCAGCGACCTTCGCTACATCTTTTTCTCGGCAATAGGCGAGCGGCCGAATAACGATATTCCTCTTATCGTCACTGAGAAGTTTAGGCGGCATCCCTTTCATCTGCGCTTGGAAAAACATGTTGAGAAATAAGGTCTCAACCATATCATCCATATGATGTCCAAGCGCCAATTTAGTAGCCCCTATTCCCTCGGCAAAACTATAAAGCGTACCCCTTCTGAGTCTTGAACAAAGAGAGCAGGTTGTTTTACCCTCAGGAATCTTTTGCTTGACGACTGAATAAGTATCTTTGTCAATTATATAATAATCAATCCCTTTACTCTCAAAAAACTCAGGCAAAATATGCTCAGGAAACCCAGGTTGCTTCTGATCAAGATTTACGGCTACAACGCTAAATTTTATGTGCGCAACGCGCTGGAGGTGTAGCAGCGCATCCAGCATTACAAATGAATCTTTGCCACCACTTACGCACACCATAACTTTATCGCCGTCGTCGATCATTGCGTAATCTACAACAGCCTTTCCGACATTACCACGCAGCTTTTTACGACGAAGCTCTGCCGCCTTATTTAATTGAGCTGTACTTTCATCTATCATCATAGCTTTAAGCTCCTACCAATAACTTAGAAGTTTAGAAATAACCCCAATGAAAAAAAACACGCCACCTAAAACATCCACATTCTTGCAACGAGTTCAGATAGCTAATTAACGCAAAAACAAAGAACAGAAAGCCCATAACAAATAACATACATTAACACAGACACTTCACATCTTATCTAGACGCTTAAAACTCGAAAATGAGATAAAGCGAACGATATCTGACTTGGCTGCATCATAACAAGATTGTGTCTACGTTTTAAGTGCACCCTGACCAACGATCGTTTTCAGCTTCGCTAGGGCGCCTCAGTGATTGACTACATCGCGGAGTACTGCTGGTGACCAGGGTTGATTGGCCTCAAAGACACTCATGGCGACAGATCATCCTCTACCATTTGGGACGGCAGCAGACGCCATCAGTGCAGCTGGGATCATCAAGCGCACGTAACGTCGTTGGTGATTGCAGCGTTATCGGGACTGTGATTGGGCGCTGTCGAACAAGCCGGATGCGGATCTGGTCATCAAGGCGTTGGACATGGCTTACGAACAGTGTGGCAAGCCTCATCTGCCGAGAAAAGGATTAGTCCATATCGTCAATGAGCTCGCGTGTCGCGGCTTGTGTGATCCGCTTTTACCGGGTACGGACGATAGCGATGACCTGATCCGTGCCTTTCGGCTGAAAATAGGCCAAGCAGCGGATACTGTCCGTCGAGTAACGACTGATCGACAACTGATCATCTTGCTCGACGCGATCGATAACGCCGGCGAACAGGCGAAAGACCGAGGCGAACCGTCTTTTCCAGAACTGCTGCTTGCAAGCATAAGTCACGGCGGTGCGCTCACGGGAGTACAACTAGTCGTTAGTTCGCGCACTCATCGACGCGTAGCTGCGACCGGGGGGAGCTGCATGCGAAAAGTTCGAGTAAAAGCCGTTCACTATCCAAGAAACTGGCGAGTTTCTGCGCCAGCGTCTCGATGGGCACACTGAAGCCAGGACTCACGTGTACAGTCCCGATCACGAGGTAATCATCGGCTACAACGTGCAGAGCCATCAGCAGAGCCTTGGACTACAGCCTGAAACGCTGGACTGCGCTGTCGCGCTATCTCGAAGACGGGGCCTTGCCCAATGATTGGGCCGAGAACCAGATCCGGTCGTGGGCCGTGGGTCGTAAGAACTAGTTTTTGCAGGTTCGCTGCGCAGCGATAAACGGGCGGCGGCGATCATGAATTTGATCCAGTCAGCGCGACTCAACAGGCATGATCCGTATGCTTATTTGAAGGACGTCCTCACGCGCCTGCCGATGCAGCGGGCCAGTAATATGGCGCAGTAGCTGGCGCATAACTGGTAACCGATTTAGTCGCGCAAGACGGGGCGGCACCAACAGCTGTCGCAGTATAAAAAATAGCCAGCGTAAAAAGGGTTGTATAAACCTTTCTGGATCTATCTATCTTCATAGCCGTTCAATATCCGGAGAAATAAATGAAGAAGATGACAGCTGAATTATCCGGTTGATATAAGAAGATTCTTAAAATCAGAAGCGTCGAGCTGACAGGGTTTAGTGCGCACTCGTAAAAGCGTCCGTCGCTGCAAGATACTGTAACAACTTAAATTTGGCATGGAATGCAATTGCAAGTCCAATAGCCCCTTTACAGGGAGACAGCCATGCTTACCACTCAACTGATTTTGTTGGTCGTTTTTGGAGTCGTCGTCACCGCTTGGGGTGCCAGACTAGATATAAATAATCACAGGAAGGAAAAAGAAGCTCAGCGAGCACAGAACAACGATCAGCACTAATCCCGCGTCATAAGCAACTAATAAAAGATCAGCGCTAGTTGAGTTCCCCTTTTTTAGCCTCGGCTGTTGGTGCCAGCTCATCCCGCAACCCAAGTAATAATGCCATCGGCACACGGTGCGCCCTTGTTGCTGACTACGCGCTGAAACGCACGCTTAAGGTTGACGGGTGCAACCACCCGCGCCATAAGCGTGTCCGACTCCGCGATCGTCCACGTCACGGACGCCGTCGATGCTTGACCCGTGTCAGAGTCTTCCTCGGATACCATCCGGGACTCGGAGTAACAGTTTTCTTTTGGAATATAATCTGCGTTTCACATGCTTCCTTCAGATTCGCAGTCACCCGCGACACCCGTACCTCTGGCTTCTTCCCCTTGCCGGGAGTACAGAGAGTTTCTCCACCAAGTCACCAGCGGGGCCACCACAGCCAAGCTGGTTGCGCTAACGAGCAACGCCCGTATTATCGCGCGCTAAATTAAACACCAAATCCAAGTTAGCCGAGTGTAAAAGAAGTGAATGTCGGGAACGGCTCGAATGATCAGATATCGGGCTGTTGCTTCTGTTCAATAGTGTCTGCTGCAGAAGAATCGTTGTATTTGGTCTGGGCTGCCAAGGCCTTTTGCGCGGCGTCAGTGTGGGCCTCCACCTGGCTGGCCTGGAACGCCTCCCAACGGGCGCGGGCCCGGTCAGAACCGTCTTCGGCAAAGGCAGCGGCAGAGATGACGGACAATAGGCCGGCCATGACAAGGGTGGACAGTTTCATAGAATTAATTTCCTGAGGTAATAACGGAGGGTGTCGCTTGGGCGATATGAAATTTATAAATGGCACTTTAGGAAGTGTCGTTATTAATTGACCGCAGTGATCATCAGTTTTCGTTCGGGCAACCTCCTTGAACCAGATAGTCCAAAACATGCTCCCGCCCCTGATGGTCCAGGTAATCGAGACGTGCGGGAATCACACCGCACTGGCCCGATGTATCAGTAACTGATATGACTTTTGCGATATCCATAGAAACATAGAAGCCAGTCTTGTCGTGAATCACCGGTGAATTCTCAGTAGTATCGGCAAAAACTAAACCGCTGGTGAGCAAGGTAGCAAATCCAAGCATAAACAACTTCATTTAATTACCTCTATATTTTTGTAGTTTCTTGTTAGCTGATAATGAGCCTACAGCAACTAACCCGACAGAAATAATCTACGAACAGAACAATGACAAAGTTATAGTTCAATCTCGCCCCATCTTAAGATTCATGAGCTGTAACTGCATGAGATGTGTATAGGGCTAATGAGCCGAACACTCACAATTGAGATACCGCCTAGAAAAGTCTGATTCCCCATCGGGATGAAAGGAAGGAACGACCTCCTGAGACAAGTTCAGCGCGAAAAAAGGGACGACAAATGACCATGGTATTTCCATTAGCAAGTAATGCGGGATGAGTCGGTGATTAATTCGAATTTATTCTTCCACTTTCACCCGACATGCACGATGACATTTTTCGCATGTGCGCCATGCCCTATCGGCATGGCTTGCGTCCCCCTGCCCAACGAGAGTTTGAAATCTACCTATGCGGCAACATCGCCTTAATGCATACCAAAAAGGCATGCGACCTATCAAAAACAAGCAATGGTGCATATGTCAGCTATCGATAACGATGTGTCACACCTCATTGGTGCTGCTCGGCACCACTCGGTGACCCGCACATTCCACTTCAGTCCGCTTGGAGCTTCACTGTGAAAACAATCTTGCGAATCGCCACCGCTCTTAGTTTGGCGGCACTCTCCTGCGGTGCATCCGCCGCTACAACTAGCTGTGACACATCGCATTCCATGAGCATTCAACTGCTCGGTTCTGGTGGCCCAATCTCTGACGACGCTCGTGCATCATCGGGGGAGATAGTCTGGATTGATGGAAAGTCGCGACTGCTCATTGACGCTGGCGGTGGTACGTACCTGCGCTTTGGCCAGGCGCATGCCCGATTGGAAGACCTGAACTTCATCGGCATTTCGCATTTCCACACAGACCATAGCGTCGACTTACCCGCCATCTTGAAGGGCGCGTATTTTATGGCCTCGGGTCACACAACCGCACTGGTCGGTCCGGATGGATCTGACTCATTCCCGAGCATGACGGAATTCTTCCATGACACGTTTGCTGCCAAAACGGGCTCGTTTGCCTATCTCGAGGGTCTGCATGATGGCAGTGATGGGCTGAATCTAAAGATCAGCCCGATTATCAACGTGGATCGCCACGCCGAGAAAGCCTCCCTCGTCTATCAAGACGCCGAGGTTAAGGTTTATGCGTACGGCATTCCGCACGGTGATGTGCCGACCTTGGCATTTCGCATCGAAGGCAAGTGCGGCACGATCGTGATCTCCGCGGATCAGAACGGCAGCCGTGCCGGGTTCGTCGACTTTGCCAAGGGCGCTGACATTTTGGTTATGCCAGCTGCCATCGATGACGATGCCGACGACACCTCTAAATTCCTCCATGCAACACCCACGGTCGTTGGCAAGATTGCCGCAGCCGTCAATCCCAAAATGCTCATCCTCAATCACTTCATGGGTAAGTCTTTGAAGAATAAGGATAGCAACGTCGAAATTATCAAACGCTACTACCACGGCCCGGTTTACGCAGGTCGTGATCTGTCGCGCTTCGAAATGCCATGACTCAGGAGCATCCAATGAAACACACCTTCGCACTATCCATCGCCGTAGCTTCGCTCGCCTCGCTCGCCGTCATCAGCCAGCCGGCTCACGCCGGTGAAACCCCACCACCGGCCACTGCCAAGACCACCACGGGTGGTGGCAAGTGTGCCAGCGGTAAGTGCGGCACCGAGAAGATCTACGGCCAGGCCAAACTCAGTCAGGACCCACAGGGTCGCTTGGTCCGCACACGTGACGGTAAATGTGGCCTGACCGCTGAGGGTTACGACATCGCCGAAACGACCCAGAAGAAGCTCTCCGAAGGGGTTTGTGGCCAATGATCATCCAAGGACGAGGGCTTGGGCTCCGACGTGAGTTTGCCTCGTCTCTCGCCAACGGCCCCATCCGGAATGACTTCGACTTTTTGGAAGTCGTACCCGACAACTGGATGGGGTTGGGTGGAGAGAGCATGGAACAACTCGACGCCATCGCGGATAAATATCCAATGGTTGCACACAGCTTGAGCCTGTCCATCGGCGACGCACAACCGCTGGATATGAATTACTTGAGCGCAGTGAAGACCTTCCTGGACAACTACGACATTGCGATCTATAGCGATCACGTCAGCATGTCACGCGATAGCCGCGGCTACCTTTACGAGCTGATTCCGGTAAGTCGCACGCAGGCCAGCCTGCAGCTGATGGTCGATAAGATCAAGGCAGTGCAGGATTACCTGTCCCGGCGTATCGCGCTGGAGAACATCTCCTACTACTACGATGAGGAGGGGCAGATGGCCGAGACCGAATTCATCGCTCGGCTGATCGACGCCTCAAGCTGCGGACTGCTATTGGATGTCAACAATGCGTATGTGAACTCGCGCAATCACGGATTCGATCCGCACGCATTCATAGATGCATTACCAACGGATGCGGTGACTTACTTTCACGTTGCCGGCCATCTGGATAATGGTCCTCAAGAGCGGGTCCTGGATACCCATGGAACCGACGTTTCGGTCGCCGTGCTTAATCTGGGTGCCTATGCGGTTCATCGGTTCGGTGAGCAGCCCATTGTGCTGGAGCGCGACAACAATATACCCAGCCTTGACGAGCTATGTGAGGAACTGCGCGGCATCCATGAGGCCATGACCGGCTCGACCGGGAAACTGCAATGAACGTTCGCATCGCACCAGAGGTCACCAGCGAAGCAGAGCGTCGGTGTCAGGCCGTTCGCCGCGGTGATCTCGGCCCGTATGGAGAGTTGGTCCGGGTGAACGCGCAAGAGCTAGTCACCACGATGTTCCCACGGTTTACCCAACATCGCGGTGCCGAGCGCCTGCGCCAGGATATCGACGCATTTTACAAATGCTTTGGCGCAACGCGGGCCGAATTCATTCACCTTGCGACCGAGTTTGTCCGCTTCATGCAGCCGCGCCTGCCGCCAGGTATCGGGCGGCCCCTTATCGAGTACGAATGGATGCTGTTTGACGTAGAGGTCGATAAGACCCCAGTCCCCTATCCCGATGGACAGGAGGCGCGTCGCCCAACCCATGTTTACCTCAACCCCACCGTGCGATGGCTGGCCACTCCCTTTGATCTGCATACGGACGACCAACATGCGGCGCAGGCACTGCTAAACCACGATGCGCCTTATGCCTATGCCATCTTTCGCACATTCGACCATAGGGTCATGACGCAAAGGCTTTCAAATCACGACATCGCAGAACTGTCCTCCTTCACAGACGGCGAGCGGCTCATATCGCCACAAGAGTCAGCACACTGGTTCACCCACGCGCTTGCGCACGAACTCATTACTTCACACCACGAATAGTAAGGCATCACCATGGCTAAACTGATCGCACTTCTGAATCGCGGCCTCGAAAAGTCCAAAAAGTTGGATTTCGTAGCGCTCCTTTCCATCCGTTTGTATCTGCTGCCGACCCTCTACGAGGGCGCCCACGCCAAAGTTACCGGCTTCAGTGGACTGGTCGAGTGGTTCGCCACTCCAGCGGCTCAAGGCGGTCTCGGCATGCCTTTGCCCACGCTGATGGCCACGCTTGCTACGGGAACCGAAGTAGCAGGACTGATCTGCATTGCCCTGGGTCTGTTCACCCGCATCGTCACTATCCCATTGGCGATATTGATGACCGTCGCCGGTCTGGCTGTCCATTGGTCCCACGGCTGGGCCGCGATTGCCGACAAATCCACCGAAGCCAGTATGCGGCTCAGTGGTCTCATGACTTGGCTGCAACAATCCTTTCCGGGCCGCTTCAACTATGTAACGGAATTGGGTGACCCAATAATCCTCAACAACGGCATCGAATTCACGGTGACCTACGCCATCATGATTATGGTGCTGTTCTTCTATGGCGCAGGTCGCTATGTCAGCGCAGACCATTGGCTGGCCAAGATCTTCCCGCGTTGGCCGAAGTGACCATATAGCTAGCGTGGCGGTTCGATTCAGGACGCGCCAGGTAGCCCCTTGGTCAATGTCACCAGGCATTTTCATCAACGGCCGGCGGCGGGTAACAGCTAAACCCAAGCCGGGCCCGTGGGTTCCGTTTAATTAGCTTTGGGCTGAGTTCGCTACTCAGCCCTTTTTTTGCCTCTTCACAAAGTTCCAAAAGACACAGAAACGAGAACGCCATTTGATTGATGATATTCGCGCGAGCACATACATCTGATAAGGCGCTCTCATCCGGCTCACCCGAGCAAGGAGAGTAATTCGCGCTCGGCCGGCCCATCAGGGACAGCCGCGCGACGCACAATACTCAACGTTCGGCGTAGCGTGAGCTGCGCGCAGGGTAGAGGGATGAGTACGTCATTGGCCACTTCATCGGTGATACTGATGGAGGGCAGCCAAGCGATACCGCCACCATGAATGGCAGCCTGTTTGATGGCCTCGGTGTTGCCAAACTCCATGATTGATCCTTGCTGCACACCCAGGTCTTCGAGTACTGCCGCCACCAATTCGCGGGTGCCCGATCCCACCTCGCGCATCAGCAATGGCTCGTCATCGATATCCCCGGGTTTAATGGCGGTAGCATCGGCCAACCGGTGCCACGCGGCGACCACTGGCAGCAAGTCGTCCTCGCGAAAACGGGTAGCGGTCAATCCTTTTATATGCAAAGGACCTTCAATAAAGCCCAGCGAATAGCGCATATCTGCAACGGCTTCAGAAACCTGTTCCGTGTTATTCACGAAAAGACTGACCTTTACACCTGGGTTGTTATTGCGAAAACGTGCAAGAACGCGCGGCAAGACATAGGTGCCGATAGTGCTGCTCGCCGCTATGGATAAGTGCCCAATCTTGGCGCTTTCGAGTTCCTTCATTGCTAGGTCAGCCGTTCTGGCAATATCAAAGAGCCGATCGGCATATCCGGCAAGAACGTCGCCGGCATGCGTCAAACGCATACCACGCGGTTGGCGTTCAAAAAGTGTTAGACCGAAGCGCTCCTCAAGTTTTCGCAATTCGCGAGACAACGCTGGTTGCGAAATGTGCAACGCCTTTGCACAGGCCGTGATGCTGCCGGTCTTGGTAATCGTATGAAAGATTAAGAGATGATGAAGGTTCATTTAAGGGAAATAATCATGGCTATAAGCGAATGCTGGCGGGTACTCAGACGTTCCAGGATCTGGACGATGCAGTCAGCGCTAATGAAACAGCACTCACTTGGCACCCAGGCTGAGTAAATAAAGAGAGGTCATGCAGGAGGTCAGGTTGGCCGCTGACCTCAGGCTCGCAAGCCTGAGGCCGCTATTGATGAGTTGACTATTTAGCCAAAGACGCCAGGCATGGCGAGACGAAAAGATGTCCTCGATACGCGCCAGCAATCGTCCTGGAAACCACGATCAACCACAGGACCGCCAACACCAACACCAAGCATCCGCCAAAAACATTGAAAAAGATGGAATGCAGAATAGCGCCCAACTTGAGAGTCGTGAGGGCATAGACGCCGATAGGAAAAGTAAACCCCCACCACCCCAGATTAAAAGGAACACCCGCCTTAAAGTAACGGACCGTGATGAGGGTGGCCATTGCCATCCACCACAACCCTAGGCCCCAGAAAAGAATGCCGGAAATCAGGCCAATGCCTTGAGCAACCTCGCCAATCCCTTGCAATCCCTGCACCGAAAAGATCGCGGGAGCGTCACTGCCTATGACCAGCATGCCCAACGCACCCGTACCGATAGGCCCCAGGGATAACCAGCTGGATGCAGCCATGCTTTCGTGGGGAAGTTTGTGCAACGCCATGCGCAACAGCAGGATGACCAGAATGCTCAGCGCGACAGGAACCGAATAGGCCCACAGTACATAGCTGGTAATCAACATAACAAATTGCGCGCCGGTATCGAGCAGGTGCGGAGCCAGCGCCCCACCACTTGCAGCCGCGACTTCCGCAGCGACAACTGGCAGCAACCAGACGGCCGTCATTTGATCGATGCTGTGCTCTTGACGGGTGAACATCATGTAAGGAATCAGCACACCGCAAGCGAGCGCCATGACCACATCAATCCACCATAGGGCCTCAGCCAACGGTATGACCGCTGAGCCCCAACGAGCACCGCCGAACACTATAAGACCATTGATAAGGGTCGCAAGCCCCATCGGAATAGTGCCGAAGAACATCGAGACCGTGGAGTGCCCGAAGATCTGCTTGGCCTCGTCAAAAAACATGATCCACCGAGCCATGTACATCGCACTGAAGGTACAGAACAGAAGGATATTGAACATCCAGAGCCCTTCAGCAATGGACCTCAAGCCAGGGATGGCTAGAGGAAACTGAGCCAGGGCCAAGGCAAGAATGCCGGTGCCCATGGTCGCTGCAAACCAGTTCGGCGTGAATTGGCGTATCGCATCGCGAGGTCGACTCAAATGGCTAAGGGGTTTGGCTCCCGCATTGATAGTTGCGAGATCTTTAAGCGACATGACAATCTTCCTGATGTATGTGTGGCTGAGCGTGCGCTCATTTTTTGGGTGAGTTGCTTATCGCAATTTCGCGGTTCGGCAAAGAACAGCCTCTTCGGGCAACGCTCGACTTTTTGAAGAGGCTGTATCCAGTATCAGAATGTTGGTCAGTGCGACTTCATCCCCGCCGCCTGCATGAACAGTCGGATCAGCATGGCAAACACACCTAGTGCCGCCACGCTGCCCACATAAATCACCAGCATCCAGCCCAACTTCTGCCGCAGTAGTGGCTTATGCTCGGCCGGTTCAACAATTGTCTTACTGTCCATTGGAGCAGCCCTCTGCTAGTGGTAACCGTCTTCGTGGGTAACCTTGCCGCGGAACACGTAGTAGCTCCAGAAGCTGTAACCCAGGATGAACGGGATAGTGAACAAGGTACCCAGCAGGAGAAAGCCCTGGCTTTGCGGTGGGGCAGCAGCCTCCCAAATTGAAATGGACGGAGGCACGATGTTCGGCCACAGACTGATGCCCAAACCGCTGTAGCCGAGGAATACCAGCAGCAGGGTCAGCAGGAACGGCGTGTAGTGCGCGTTGCGCGCCACCGCCTTGAGCAGGCACCAGGTTGTGATCAGCACCAGAATCGGCACCGGCAGGAACCAGAACAGGTTCGGCAGGATGAACCAGCGAGCGGCAATCTCGGGATGGGTGAGTGGCGTCCAGATACTGACGATAGCGATTACCGCCAGCAGCACGAGAACCAGCGGCCGAGCCAGGTTATGCATCCGTTCTTGCAACTTGCCTTCGGTTTTCATGATCAGCCAGGTACAACCCAGCAAGGCATACGCGACGATCAGGGCCAGGCCACAAAACAGGCTGAAGGGTGTCAACCAGTCCAGCTCACCACCAGCGAACTGCCGATTGACCACCGGTATACCATCGATGAACACCCCCAGCGCCACGCCCTGGAAGAATGTGGCGACCAGCGAACCACCGATGAAGGCTTTGTCCCAGATATGACGCTTGTGTTCTTTGGCCTTGAAGCGGAACTCAAAGGCCACGCCCCGGAATATGAGCCCGAACAGCATCAGAATCAGCGGCAGATATAATGCCGATAATACCACCGAGTAAGCCAGCGGGAAGGCACCGAGCAGCGCCGCGCCACCCAGTACGAGCCAGGTCTCGTTACCGTCCCAGATGGGGGCGACGGTGTTCATCATCACGTCACGATCGGTCTTGCCCGGAATGAACGGAAAGAGAATGCCAATCCCCAGGTCGAAGCCGTCCATGATCACGTACATCATGATGCCGAAAATGATGACCACGGCCCAAATCAATGGAAGATCAATACCCATAACTCAGTTCCCCTTCTTGTTCGGGCTAAGGCGGTGATCGCCTTCAACGGTGTCGTCGGTAGCGGAAAGACCAGAACCTGCGTGTCTGATTTCTGCGCCTTCGTTGGTCTTCGGACCTTTGCGCACCAGGCGCATCATGTAGCCGAAACCGGTACCGAACAGCGCGAAATACACCACCACAAACAGCACCAGGGTAAGGCTCATCTGTGCCACGCTGTGGTTTGAGGAAGCATCGGCAGTACGCAACAGACCATACACCACCCACGGTTGACGACCGATTTCGGTGGTGAGCCAACCGGCGAGAATCGCGATCAAACCGGACGGCCCCATGAACATCGCCAAGTACAGAAAGGGGCGGCACTGGTAAAGCGTTCCGCGTTTGCGCAACCACAAGCTCCACAATCCGGTGAAGAGCATCAACATGCCGAGGCCGGCCATCACCCGGAACGACCAGAACACGATGGTCGAGTTCGGGCGATCTTCAGGGGCAAACGATTTCAGGGCGGGAACCTGTTTCTCCAGGCTATGGGTCAGTATCAGACTGCCCAGGTATGGAATTTCGACGGTGAATCTAGTCTTCTCGGCTTTCATGTCCGGCCAGCCGAACAGAATCAGCGGTGTCGGTTCGTTACCACGGTTTTGCCAATGCCCTTCAATCGCAGCGATTTTTGCCGGCTGATGTTCCAGCGTATTCAGGCCGTGCATATCACCGACCATGATCTGAATGGGCATGACGATCAACGCCATCCACATGGCCATCGACAGCATGGTGCGGATCGCCGGGTTATCACGGCCGCGCAACAGATGCCAGGCAGCCGATGAACCGACAAAGAAGGCGGTGGCAACAAACGCAGCGATCGACATGTGTGCGAGGCGGTAGGGTAACGATGGGTTGAAAATGACCGCCAGCCAATCCGTCGGAATCACCTGCCCGTTAACGACTTCGAAGCCATTGGGGGTTTGCATCCAGCTATTGGACGCCAAAATCCAGAAGGTCGATATCAGCGTTCCAAGAGACACCATTACGGTCGAGAAAAAATGCAGTCCGCGCCCGACGCGGCCCCAGCCGAACAACATCACACCCAGAAAGCCCGCCTCAAGAAAGAAGGCGGTGAGCACCTCATAGGTAAGCAGCGTCCCGGTGACGGGACCGGCGAAGTCCGAAAAGCGACTCCAGTTGGTACCGAACTGATAGGCCATCACAATGCCGGACACCACGCCCATGCCGAAGTTGACCGCAAAAATCTTCGACCAGAAGTGGTACAGATCACGGTAGGTGTCGTTACGGGTCTTGAGCCACAACCCCTCAAGAACGGCCAGGTAACCCGCCAAACCGACGGTGATGGCCGGGAACAGGATATGGAACGACACCGTAAATGCAAACTGCATTCGCGCCAAGTCTAATGCCTGTAGGTTGAACATAACTGCCCTCTTATATGCAGATAAAGCATGACTGCAACAGTACTTTGAAGTAAGTGACTGCGCTCTACATTACCGATGTACTTTCTCTGCCGAGATGGCACGCGGAACCACGAAAGATAAGCCGGCTCAAGTCTTTTAAATCAGCAAAAGATCATAAACCAAACTTCAACCACCAGAATTGAATACAAAACGCAATTCATTGGAACACAGTGAGTCTTGACTTAAAGACTCCGTCTTTGAATGAGTGTTAAACCACGCGAAACTGACCCTCCATAAAACCCCACAGTTCGCTTTTTCCAGGAACTATAGAAATGGAGCTCAGCAAAGCCATTAAGAACAGCTACGACCTGTACGATGCTCATACTTCTTATGCGTGATAACGCGCTTTAGTAATCCTTCTGATGTGAAGCTGTGTAGTTTAAGTCATTTTCTTATCGGCTTTTTACCGTATTATCGGCAAGCCTTATCGATTTTTCCGATAAGGCTTTTAACGGGGCATCTCTGTCGTGAACATGACGCTTAACTCAACATTTAATCAAGGCGATGCTACAAGGCACAAACAGCTGTCGACAATCATGACCCATGAGGTGATTGAGGCTCGATTAACTCAGCAGTATGGCGAACGGAGTGCGTATAAAAAATCGAGGTTAAATCGCCGACAAGCGTAGACGCCCGAAACTATGACAAAGTTCAGGACATTTTTTCTTTCGTGTACGCCGGCATTAGGGTTCTTTAACGGAGGGAAGAGGTGCAGTTTCTCGGAAAAAACGACCTACCGATTTCATAAATTAAAGCCTGGCGCTACAGGTAAACGATCTCCATCATCAGGGTTGCGTTATAACTGCCAACCGCAGGTAACTCCTGTACGCCGAGTACCGGCTTGACCGAAAGCTTGAGATTCAGCGCTGTCGCCTCGACCAAGAACGTCAGTGGCTCGCCAAAATTGAGATCCACTTCGCGGACAGTGCCTGTCACGTCGCTCAGACGGGTTTTCAATCCCAGTTTGTCCAACGTGGTACGCAACGTAGAGGCGTCGTAGGCGCCGTTGCCAGCAGTGAAGCGCAATTGCACCTTACTGCCCTGCGTACATTGGAAACCCAGGGCAACGTCTGTCCACTCGTTAAGCCCCATTTTCAATGAGTTGAGACTCACGCTGGGAAGATCAACGCTTTGCGTCGCCCCAAAATTGGCGGTACAGGGCGGCTTGATAAGGCTGCCGCTGATGTCGAGACGAGTGGTATCGGCGGCTATGGTCTTGGTGGAGCAAAGCATGACCGCAGACAATAACGTCCCCCACAGCATCACCCTGATGACCGTTGACATATCACAGGTACTCGATATTGATCATCGTCGAAGCACTGAAATTACCTTCGGTAAGCGCACCCGTCGCAACGAGCTTTGCCTTCATGCTCAAGTCTACGGTGCCGCTTTGCTTGGTCAGCGTACGTTTTGCCCCTGTGATATCAACTTCCGAGCTGTCGCTGTTCAGCGTCAGCGTATACGCCAGATTGGCCTTGTCTGTTGCCGCCTGGGTGGTCGAGCCAGCCATGACGCCCGATGCCTTGACGCTGACACTCAAAGAAGAGTTCGCCGGGCAAGTCAGCGTAACGGGCACTGGGATCACCGGCGCGGAGGAAACCTGGTCATAACGCAGGCTGCCGAAATTCACACTCAACGTCTTGCTGCTGGTCACCGTGCAAGGCGGCCTGGTGAGCGTGCCAGATACATTAATGGTGACAGTATCGGTAATCGCGAGTGCAGACCGGCAGGTCAGCATCACGACAACTGCAGCGGTCAGCGAGAAAGGCAATTTCATGATCGAGTTCCTTTAGAAGATCAGGGATAGACAATGTTCAGTGTGTACTGGCTGGAAAAATCCCCGACAGGGGAACTGCCAGCATTGAGCTTGGGACGGAATCCAAGTTGGATGAGGTTGCTACCCTTGTTCATTGCAAAATTGCGCGGTGTGTTAAAGACAACGGCAGAGGTGCTGTCGACCCATGTGGCGGCCATGGATAAACCGTCAAGGGTAGTTGCGGATACACCAGGGGAACCATTGACCGCGCTTTGAGTCGGTACAAGCGTGACATTGACCTGCGTGGCTGCGCTGCAGCTCAAGCTGATTTCAGCCACCTGCTGCGACGAGGCGAAGTCGTTGCTCGTAAGCGCACCGAACCCAAGGGCAAGATGGGACGCTGAGCTGATGGAGCAAGTAGGTTGAACAACCGTGTAGGCGAAATTCACCACCCCGATGGCGACTTTACTCGCGAAAGCCACATCGGTTCCATATAAGGTCACCCCTCCAAAATAAAATCCTGGCGTGGTCCTAGTGGTCCCAGAGATGATGAAATCGTATGAAAGAGTATCACCGACGTCTAGGTACCCGTCACAATTGCCCGGTTCAAAACAAGCAGTATTTGCTGGAGCACTCTCATAGGGCACGTCATAACCAGTTGCCGCCGCCACTACCGTTAAGTCTCGCCCCGTGTTGGACTGCCCATGCTGGGCTTGGGTGTAGTATCCACCTAGCGCAATGATTGAGTTGACTTTGCAAGTTCCTGCAAAGCGGGTCTGGAAAGGACTAAGTGGAATGACCTCTTTTAGATTCACGGTCATCTCGGTGTTGCTGCAAGTTAAACTAAGCACCGGGTCCGCAGACATAGCGTATCGACTGGCCAGACTGCAAAAAACAATTAAAAAGCAGCACCGGATTTTTCTTATCCAGATAAATTTTCCCATTGTCAGATCACGCATAGGACCACCTCATTCGTTATGGTCAGCCATTATTTTTTTGGAGGGAGTGCAAGTGACCTTGAACTGACCAATACCCGTTGCCGGCAGGCTGTATTGTTTTAAGTCCAGGTCCTCGCTACACCAAAGTTTTTCGTTAACCTTGATGACCAGTCGGAATTTGTCCGGCACGCCGGTCAGGAACACCCTGCCCTTGTCTGCAATCATCGCGTCGCTGAGCAAGTTGTCTTCCAGATCGAATACTTGGGCTTGTGCTGCAAACGGCGCGGGCGTGCCCTGCTGTGTGGTGACACTGACCAGCAGGCGACGACCGTTATGGGTCTGAAAATTGGCCAACACGAAAGCGCCGCGGTTAGGCGTGACTTCCTGGACCAGTGCAGGAATATCGACATCATCGGATAACGAGTCAGTGTTGAGCGACACTCGGTTATTACGATAAGGTTGGGCCGACGAAATAATCGTGTAGCCACTGCTGTTGGTCTTGACGCCGCTTCGGGTCAACACGCCGACATCGGCGGCACCGGGTGTGGCCACGATAATGTTCGTTTCCCCCAGCGGCTGAGAAAACATCACTGTATCCCGCGTGGCGACGACAGCCCCTTCTACGCCAAAGTCCAATTGCCGATTGTTTTTATCGCTGTTGTACGAACCGTGCCAAATTCCATTGGCACCGTTGTAACGTGCGGCAACCGAACCTCCCACGACCCGTTCATCATTACTGACCTGCTGGTTGACGCCCAAGGTGTAGGACAGCGCATCGTCCTGGAACTTGGAGCCGCTGAAAGTGGCTGAGCGAGTGGCTCCGCCGTTGGAATCCTGGGTGCTGCTCAAACCAATACGGCTGCTGCTGCCAGGCTGTCCCAGAGGAATGCTCACACTCAAGGACAGGCTGCGAGTGTCATCACCGCTGCTGTTGTTCTGCGCCAGCCCCAGGTTGTAAGAGGCATAGCCCACGCTGAAACTGTAACCCAGCTGCAACGACGTGTTGCTCTGGGCCATATTCCAGTAATCGGTCTTGGTAAGGCTGGCGAACATGCCACCGTAATCGCCTAATTGCTGCGATACGCTGGCTGTAAAGCTGCTTTTCATATGGCCTTGCAGGTACGGCGAAAATGCCCGGCTGCTGTCCAGGGCATCATCGACATAGGGGGTTAACGAACGATTACTGCGCGCATTGACCGCCTCATTGAAGCTGTAATAACCGCTCGTGGAATAGCGATAGCCAATCAGGCTGAAGTTGGTATTAGTCAGGTCTAACGTCTTGGAATAGCGAAAACGATAGGACTGACCCGAAAGCGTTTTAGCCTCAGCCCCCATGTCATCGCTGACCGCATGGGTCACGTCGATGGAAATCGCACCGACGCCGGCAAAATCATAAGCAAAACCCAATAGCGATGATTTGTATTGATCACTGACTATGGCGCCGCCAAACAGCGTCGTGCCGTCGCTCAATCCGCGGCGCAACGTGCCCAGCACAAAGGCTGGTTTTTCCTGGCTGATCGCCCCATCAGCCGGTCGATACTGCCCTGCCGTCAACGAGTAGCTTTGCTGGCCTTCACGCATCATGTAGGGCACCGAAGAAAATGACTGGGTGTAGACCTGACGCTCGCCATTGGGGCCTTCAACACTCACCTCGATATCGCCATTACTGGAAGTTGAATAAAGATCCTTTAAGGCGAACGGACCGGAAGGCACCCATTGTTCACTGATCACGTAACCGCGCTGGCGTAACGTGACCAATGATCGACCGTTTGCCACGCCACGCACGACGGGCGCGAAGTTGCGCGAGTCTTCAGGCAGCATGTCCAGGTCCGACTCAATGCCGACACCGCGAAAGGAAATGGAGTCGAATAATTCGCTATCGGTAGAGCTCTCGCCGATTGTGGCAATGGCCATCATGTCGCCCAGATCGCGCTGGGCATAGGAATCTACCGATTTCCAATTGCCCTCGACGTTGGTGCTTTTCTGCCAGGTCGAAAAATTACGCAAGCGCCAGGCACCAGTATTGATACCGCTGCGCAAACTACCGAACTGTGACTGACGATTGCCGTACGGCGCTTCGTAATGGCTACCGGAAAAATTATAGTTGGAGAAGGCTACTTGCTCCCCGTCACTCCAGCTTTTACGCCTGACTGCAAACGGAACGCTGCCGATGTACGCCTGCGGAATCTGCAGATCCAGATGCTGCTTATGAAAGTCGTAGCTATAGGTGATATCAGCCAAATCACTGTTGAAGTAGACACATTGGTCGGCACTGATATCGGCCTGAGCAAGCCGACTCGATTCAACCCCCAACGCTGCCAGGTCATCAACACTGAAACAGGGGAACAATCCCGTGGGAGTCGGTTTCTGATTCGCTGCTTCCTGAACGAATCGTACGTCACGTTGCTCTACCTTCCGATTATCGACGGTCACATTGACACGGTACACGCCCGGCAATTGCCCCTTGCTCATGGTCTTGACTTGCTCAGCAACTTCGGTCGAAGTGCTACCTCCGCCAATTTCCAGAAATGAAGCATCGAAGCTGTAATCCGCGTAAACCACAGGGGTTGTCAATCCTGAAGTAATCAGGGCAAAGCAACTCCAATACTTGGGTAGGCGCGCATAGGCACACATGCGCAAACGAGGCATGAGAGAGTCCTTTCTTTAAGATTTAGAACCTTAATGCTCAGTGAACTGTGACGGGATCTACCTTGACGGTGCTGCCGTATTCATTTATGTAACTTAGTACAATTTTATCGCCCGATTTAAGTGCTTGTGCGGACTGCAGCGTACTAGCGGGCTTAATGACTTCAGGAAAATCTTTGTTAATGGTGTTATTAACCAATACCTCACTCACCACTACATTAAAACCTGAGCGATTACTAACACTCAGTTTGCCATCGTCAACGTTCCACTGCAGTTGATCGACAGCCTCCTTCAATGATCCCTTCAAGTGTTCCGGACGATAAAAAAGTTTGATCGTCGTTTTCAATGCAATCTGCAGTACGTTCTGACTGTGCTGCTCGGGGCCCACCGCCGGGATAGCCTTGACATTGATAAAGAACAAACTCTCCCTATCGTCGGGCAAGTGCTGTACGTTGGTTGCGATTATTCGCAGAATATTCTGACTTTTCGCATCGAGTCTAAACAACGGCGGAGTAATAATAAATTCATCGGCACTGGTGTCGCGATTGTCATAAGGACTTACCCAAGACTGAACCAAATAAGGCGAATCATCATCGGTATTGGCCAGAGAGAGATTCGCCTCTTTGTCTTTACCTTGATAAACCACGCGTGTGGTGCCCACGTTGACGCCCGCCTGAAGCTGGGGCAACCAAAAACACGCCGCCAGAGCCGTAATGGCCGCAACTTTTAAGCGCATGATAAATAGTCCTCGGTTAACACCAGGGCTCGCTGCTGAATGCGACCCCTGGCGTTAATATCATGATTACTTGTAGGTCACATCGAAACTGGCCAGTGCATTCACCTGACCGGTGCCGATACCGCGAACACCAGGCTTGCCATCAGCACCCTCTGTGTCTGCAACCAGACGCACATAGGATGCGGTGAAATCAAAGGTATTGGACTGCGGGCGCAACACGTAATCCGTGCTGGCGGTGTTGAGGGATAGCTTGGCTCCGGTGCGGGCATCGTTGATTTGAATACCGACCCCCGCTACCTGATTGGCACCGGTCATGCCCAGGATCGTTGGATCGGAAGACGATTGCTGTCCGCGGAAGGTGATCGCCGCATTTTTCAACGTCGCACTGCTGCAGTTTTCCAGCGAGATGGAAAACGGAACGGATCCAGCGGTGGCGCCGACCGTGTTGGCAAAGTCACCCACGCGGACCTGCCCCAAATCGACCGACTTCTTCACGTTTTCGGTACTGATGGTACAAGCGTTGTCGTTGATCGAACCCGTGAATTCAACTTGGCCGTCCGATGCCTGCGCGCTGACGGCGGCCATCAGGATCAACAATGAGGAACCACACAGAGCGGTGCATTTACAGATACTCTTAACCATGAAAGTTACCCTTAGCTGTAGTAGATGTGCCATTACATCATTTAACGTCCCTGTTCCACGGCTTGCCGTAGCAGGTGATTCAATGATGTACTGGCACATGCACCCAGCCCATAAGACGATTCTTAAACGTCACTAATCTGCACGAATAAAAATGCGCGGCAAGGCAACAATGCTGTTCACTTACTTACTACCGGTAGTCGCATGCGCTCATGCACGCTCTCGTTTGTTCCCTAAGAAGATCAGGCAATCCACTTTCGATCTCCGGTAAAGCAGATGGTCAACCATCGTGTCGCGTCCGGCTTGCCAAGCTTGGCGGAAATCTGTTCCCTGAGTGCATCTAGCTTTCCCACATCCTGCAATTGATAGTCCATCGGCAACACTACATGAATTTCGATAAACCGCGCGCGTCCATGTTTCTGAACATACGAGACGTATTCGGAAAAACCCTGATTAGCTTTAACCTCGTCCATCACTCGGCGAACTTTTTCATCTAGCTGATCTGGGACGATCCCAAGTACATCGCGTAACGCTGGCCTTAAGATCTTATGCGCCGGTGCGAGCATGCTCAGCCCCAACAGGATCAGGATAGATGGATCGACGTAAGCGGCCCATGCGCCATAGCCTTGCGACTTGAGCACCAACGCGGTGAGAAAGCTAACCAGCAAGCCGATCGAAAGCATTGCATCCACCAGCCAACTGATATTGTCGAACTGGATCAGCGAAGATTTCAACGTACGATTGCGATAGCGGACGTAGAAGAAATAGCCCAAACAGACGATGCTAAGCAGTGCAGCAAAAGGGATCACTATGCTCAATTCGACTTCGCGACCACCATTGATTATGCCGAACATACCGCTGAGGAAGGCGTAAATTGCAATCAATAACAGAAAGCTGCCCTCGATGAGCAGTACCATCGGTTCCAGGTGCCAGAAGCCAAACTGGAAGCGCTGGTTGCTTTCCTTGGCAATCAACTTGGCGGTGATCAGCATTAGAACTTTGATGAAGGTTGCGACCAACGAAAAAAACCCATCGAACAAAATCGATTGGGAGCCAGAAAAAAAACCCGTGATGATAGCGGCAATTGCCACAGCAAACATCAGAGCGGTCGATTGTTTGAGCATTGCCTGCTCAACACGGTTACTCACATAGCCTCCTACGACATAATTCAACTCGCCGCATAGCGCAGCTAGTCTTGCGAAGCTTAGTCTACACCACAGCCTTTTACGCAGCCCCGAGAAATATACTAGCAAATGTATATAAGAATCGTCCTATATACGAACACACAATCCTTGTCCCGGAAAGCTGCCATAGGGCTACAAAGAAATAATTATTGATATTTAGGAATCGTCTTATGTTCCTATCGTTATAGCTGTGTAGTGGCGTGATCAATCAATGAAAATCGTCATATGAAAATACCAAAAGCCTGACCGAGCCAGACAGTCCTCTGCGGCTTATAAATTCTTACGACACTAAACTAAAGCGATGCGACCTCTACGTCAGCGAATAAACACAAAGAACGCCAGTTTTAGGAATCGCCTGATACCCGCTCAAATACCCTATCGATAGGGTAGTCAGATGAAACTGAAGAACTACCTTTACCAGATCAATCCCCTCCTCTCTACGCCAAATGCCGCAAGACGTTTGTTGCGTATTTTTGGCGTGGTTTTGCTCGTTGGCATACTAAGCGGCGTCTACAGTTTTCTGCTGCTGACGTTCAACGCCGAAGTGTCGCGCAGACGCAGCCACATGAGCAGTGCAATTGCTGAAGCCCATACCTTTTTCACCACCCGCGAAGCGCTGCTCGAAAGCCTTAGCCTGTCGGCGATTCGCAAGCCCGATGGCGTAAAGCCGCAAGTATCACCGGAAGAAATCCATTTACTACTGGGCAATACGCGCGGCAAGCAATGGAGCATTTGGCTGAGCGAGCGGATTCGGCAATATCTGAGGAGCAAGCAGGTCAACTTGCTGTACGTCAGCAGTGGCAACAATCTTCAGGTGAAAAGACTTTATACGGCGACACCGATCGTGGCCGACTTTCCCCAGGCAATGCTCGAACGCTTGCAAGCGTTGAAAGGTGAGAATTCCAGTGCGATGGACGAGTTGTGGCTGACCAATCAATCGTCCAGTCATTCTCAGTTATACATATTCATTCGCCTTGATGCGCACGACCTCGATTCCGGGTGGTTGGGACTTGAGATGGACGGCCGCGAAGTATCCCATGCGTTGGATGATCAAAGCGCTGGGCAGTTCATGATGTTCAACCCCGACGGCATGCTGGTGTTCAGCAACAGTCAACCTGCACAGATCTGTAAAAATCTCATGCAAATGCAGCGTCAGAATTTCTTTGGCTTTGTTGGAAAACATTTCCTGCCCGATAATCTGGTGATGCGCAAACAATTGAAGTCATCCGACTGGCAGTTGGTCTACTCCATCGATTTGCGTGATGTGCTCATCGCACTATGGCCACGACTTGGCGGCGCCCTACTGTTCTGCCTGTTCAGCATCAGCCTTGTGTGGATTGTGATTCGACGCCTCGAAGATCGGTTTATCATGCCCACCATCAGTCGGATCCAGGCACTGGTCGAAAGCGAACTATTCAGTAGCGACGTGATTCAGACCGCACCCGTTGCGCTGTGTGTACTGCGGCGCGCCAACGGCCAGGTGGTGCTGGAAAACACCTTGTCACAGCAATGGCTGGGCCAGAGTGGTGAGCGTGAACGGCTCAGTCCGCGCTGGATCTACCAGGCATTCGATGAGATGAACCCGCAAGTCACTGACTACTTCGAAGCCGCCGACGGCCGTCACCTGTACCTGAGTTGCGCGCCCACCCGTTACAAGGGCGAAGACGTCTTGCTCTGCGCCTTCAGTGACATCAGCACCCGCACTCAGATTGAAGATGCGCTGGATCAGGCGCGGCAACTGGCCGATGCAGCGAACGAAGCAAAAACCCTGTTCCTGGCCACCATGAGTCATGAAATCCGCACGCCTTTATATGGCGTGTTGGGCACCTTGGAATTGCTGGCCCGAACCGAATTGGATGCGCAACAAACCAACTATCTGCGCACCATCGAAGGATCATCTGCGACGCTGTTGCAATTGATCTGCGATGTACTCGATGTATCGAAGATCGAAGCCGGGCAACTGGCACTCGAACTCACAGAGTTCAGCGTACTCGAACTGATTCACGAAGTGATCCAGGGATACGCAGCAGCAGCCCACGGCAAGGGCCTTGATCTATACGCGGTGATTGATCCGAAATTGCCGGAACGGATGATCGGCGATGTGTCGCGCATCCGCCAAATTCTCTACAACCTGCTGAGCAACGCCGTCAAATTCACCGACGCGGGTCATATCGTCCTACGCGTGAGTCTGATTGGCCGCGACGGCGAGCGCGCCAACTTGTTCTGGCAAGTCTCGGACACTGGAAAAGGCATCACTCAGGAGGACCAGACACGAATTTTTGAGCCCTTCTACCAAACTCGCGGCCACGCCAACGTGATCGCCGGTACTGGCCTCGGTCTGCCCATCTGCCAGCGCCTCACTCACTTGATGAATGGCAGTATCCGCGTGGTCAGCGAACCCGGACTAGGTAGCAGTTTTTCGCTGACTCTCTCTTTGGAACAGCCCTCAAGCCCCGCGTTGAATGACAGTTTCACGCCGCTGTTGCCAAAAGTGGTGTTTGTGCTTTCACCCGTTCGCGAACTCGCGGAAGCCATGAGCGGCTGGTTGCGTCGATGGGGCGCACGCCCGCAACTCGATCGCCCTTCGCGCGGCGCCGATACGCCAGACAGCGTGCTGCTTGAGTTGCATCCCGGTTGCTACGAAGCGCGCGTGGCCCCTGAATGGACGGGGCAGCTGGTGATGGCCACCGGCGAGGGCTACAACGAACCCCAAGCAGGTTCCGGCGGCTGGGTCGTCAACATCAACTATCTGGAGGCCATTCATCAGGCCGTCAGCCGGGCCCAAGGGCTTTCGGCAATCAAACCGGAAAATGACAACCTGCAATGGCAGCTGAAAAAGTTGCATTTGCACATACTGGTGGCTGAAGACAACGTCATCAACCGGTTGATCCTGCATGACCAATTACAGGAACTAGGGTGTACGGCAGAACTGGCCGGCAATGGTGAGGAGGCACTGACGATGTGGCGCAGAGGTCGCTTCGACATGATTCTGAGCGACGTCAACATGCCGCGCAAAAATGGCTACGAACTTGCGCGAGAGTTGCGCCGCATGGGTTGCAACGTGCCGATCATCGGCGCAACCGCCAACGCCATGCGCGGCGAAGAAGCCCTGTGTCTGGCTGCTGGAATGAACCATTGTCTGGTCAAACCTTTCACGTTGCAGGCCTTACACAACCAACTGGCGCCTTACGAAAGAACTTCCAATGAAACCACTTAGTATCCTGATCGTTGAAGATCACCCGTTCCAGCAACTGTATTTACGGAATCTGTTCAGCGAGCTGGGAGACTTTGAGCTGAAGTTCGCTCAAGAAGGCAGCGTAGCGCTGGACTGCCTGAAAAGGCGCGACTTCGATCTGGTGCTGACTGATTTGCTGATGCCGGGGATGGACGGCGTCCAGTTCATTCAGGGTTTGGCAGAATCAGGTTCGAGGCCCGCGCTGGCGATCATGAGCGTCGCCTCCCGACGCATGCTGACCAGCGCCAGCCTCGCAGCGCGCAATCTAGGCGTCAGCGTCATCGGCCTGATTTCTAAACCGGTCAAGAGCGGTGCATTGCGTAAGCTAACCGAGCAGTTGAGAAAAACGCATCAAGCCACCCAGCCTCCGCCCGGCCCGAAAATTGATCACCTGGCGATACTCGCGGGTCTGGACAACGGTGAATTGCAAGCCTGGTTCCAGCCAAAAAAGTCGCTGACCAACGGCCGTATCGTCGCAGCAGAGGCGCTGGCACGCTGGATCCATCCCGAGCATGGGGTGCTTTTGCCGGGTATGTTTCTGCCCGCCTTCAAGGCGTTTGGCCTGGAGGAAAGCCTGCTCTGGTGTATTCTCGAGCAAGCGATGAAGGCACAGAAACTATGGGACGTTCAAGGCTACGCGATTCCCGTGTCAATCAACTTGCCCACCCACTTGCTTAACAGTCCAGACCTGCCGGACCGGATTCTGCAATTTGTCCTCAAGCACCATGGCGTCCCGGCGATGATCTGTTTTGAACTGATGGAGTGTTCGATGCCCGACGATATCAGCAACTTCTACGCTGGTGCGTGCCGATTGCGCATGAAGGGATTCGGGCTTTCGCAGGATGATTTCGGTCAGGGCTACAGTTCGTACATGAATCTGGTGTCGACGCCGTTCACCGAACTGAAGATTGACCGGGCGCTGGTGCACGGCTGCGGCGAAAATGAAGAGTTGACTCTGGCCCTGACCAGCATCGTCGCACTTGGACGTCAGTTGGGTCTCACGGTGGTGGCCGAAGGCGTGGAAACAGCACAGGAGCTGGCGCTATTGCGTAGAATCAACTGCACTCAGGTTCAGGGTTTTCTCATTTCCCATGCGGTGTCATCATCCGAATTTCAGCAACTGCTGACCCAGGACGGCCCGGCTGTAGTGGATTGAATCCCTGGCGCACAGATTCTGTTTGCATCAGAGGTAGCGGTGTCCAAGGCTTATACAAGCGTCTCCAACAGGCTGGTCCAATGACTCATCCCAATGTGCGATTGCACAAACTGGCCAGTAGCTCGCTGCGCATGAATAAAGGTGTCGTGGTGCTGTGCGGTCTGGCATCAGTGTTGGTTGGTCTCAGCGTCTGGGGCCTGAATCGTATGGTCGCCGAACAGCGTGATGCGGTGCGTTATCACTTCGCACGACTGATGGAGAACATTGGCGAACAAGACACTTTCCTCAGCGCTATCGCCAAGCAAAGTGCCAAGGGACTCACGCTGAATACGCAGCGGATGAGCATGTCTGTGCAAGAACCTATGCCCGAGCAAGGCAGCGGGATTTACCGGGCTCAAGAGCTGTCTTTTTCCCTGCCCTTCAGCGTCAAGATCAACCCGGCAGCGATTGAAACGGCTGAGCGCGCCAAGGTGTTCGCGTTGGGCGCGCACCTAGCCAGTTACTACAGCGCATTCTGGTCGGCCTCGCACTATCAGTCGCCCCAGGTGTTTCTATTCAACGTCCCGGACAACTTTGATATCGCCGTGCCCGCCGCCGGGCAATTACGCGGCGCCAGGCAGATCCAGGGGGTCAGCTTCCAGCAAGTACTGACGCACGTATTGCAGCGTCTGCAGGAGAAGAATCCGCAACCATTGGACAGCCGGGTTCACTGGGTTCGCTATGGTGCTGAAGTGGATAAAGACGTCGCTCCGAGGGTACTGGCTTACATCAATGTCGACCTGCCGGCAAGCCAACTGGACATTGGCGGTGCCAGTCCGTGGGTAGTCGTGGCATCGCTGTTGAACCTGAGCCAGATCAACGATATCGAGCGCATCATGAAATGGTCGATCTACGACCGCTTCAGTCTCACCGCGCCCAACGGCAATCTGTTGGTCGGCACCGAGCCGCCCGACCGGACGTTGAGCGAAGGGCTGAATGTTCGCCTCGACGGTCTGGTGTTCAAGATTTCCAATGAAGGCCCGCAACGCTGGACAGCGGTTTACGTAGTCGGCTTCAAGAGCTTTATCGATTACGCGTGGTGGCCACTGCTCGGCGTTTTGACGTTAATGATTGCCACCATTGGTGGTGGCCGGGCCTTCAACCGGTGGTACAAAACCCGCGTGGTGCTCCCCGCGCATCAAGCGCATCAGAGCATTGCCGAAAGCGAGGCATTCAGCCGCGCAGTCATCGACGCTGCGCCCACCGGGCTGTGTGTGGTGCATTGCAGTGATCATCAAGTATTGCTGGAAAACCAGCATATTCAAGAGTGGCATCAAAGCGACCGACTGATCGCGGTCCTCAACCAGAAGCGCCCGCTGACCAGCCCCGGGCAGACCGACCTCGAAATCGATGGGCGCCATCTGCACGCGGGGGTGGTAGGCGCTCGCTACCATGGCGAGGATGTCTGGATCTGCGCATTCCATGACGTGACCCGGCATATAAATGATGCCGCGGCACTGGAGCAGGCATTGCGTGCGGCCGATTCGGCGAACGAGGCGAAAACGCGCTTTCTGGCGACCATGAGTCATGAAATCCGCACGCCGTTGTACGGCGTTCTAGGCACGCTCGAACTGTTGGGCCTGACCGATCTCAAGCCGCGTCAACAGGAATACTTGCGCACCATTCATCGTTCGTCGGCCACCCTGTTTCAGCTGATCAGCGACGTACTCGATGTATCGAAAATCGAATCCGGGCAGATGACCATTGAAGCTCAGGACTTCTGCCCGCTGGAGCTTACCGAAGATACTTTGCGCGCCTACAGTGCGTGCGCCGAGGCCAAAGGCCTGCAGCTTTATGCCTGCATTGATTCGTCGGTCCCGGACCGGGTGCAAGGCGATCCGCTGCGCATCCGGCAGATTCTCAATAATCTGCTGAGCAATGCGATCAAGTTCACCGACAACGGCCGCGTGGTATTGCGACTACGGCTGCTGGATCAAAACACCGGTGGCGCCAACCTGCAATGGCAGGTCAGCGACTCCGGAATCGGCATTTCCCAAGCGCAGCAAACGCAGCTGTTCGACCCGTTCTATCAAGTGCGCGATACGTCCAGCGAAGCCGGCGCCGGCCTCGGCCTGGCGATCTGCTGGTGGCTGTGTGAACTGATGGCCGGAAAATTGAAAGTGGTCAGCGAACCCGGACTGGGCAGTAGTTTCTCTCTGCATTTGCATGTCGCTTGCGCAGAAGGCCAACTGAGCGACTGCCCTGAGTTCGCCCCTGATGCGCCGCCGATTTACGTACAGGCACCGGCGCCCGAACTGGCACAGCATGTCTGCAACTGGTTCAACCGACTGGGCCAAGAAACCCGCATCCTCGGGCCGGACGCGAAACACTTGCCCGGCTCTTCAGCGCTGCTGCTCGATGTGCTGCCGTCCTCGCAACCTGCCTGGGCCGGCCCGCGCGTCATCGCCACGACCGCGGGGGCAAACCCGGCGGAATACACCGCCGAAGGTTGGTCGGTCGATGCGCATGACATCCGGGCGATGGCTTGGGCGGTCAGTTTCGCGCAACAAGGTGCGGGTAAACGAAGCCGAACGGCGCTCACGGAGCAGGTCCGACGCCTGGATCTGAACATTCTGATTGCCGAAGACAACCCGATCAATCGGGCGATCATCAAAGAGCAACTGGAGGCGCTGGGCTGCACAGTGGTCGCCACGGCCGACGGCGAACAAGCGCTGCACCAATGGCTGCCAGGCTTGTTCGACATGGTGCTGACCGACGTCAACATGCCCGTCATGAATGGCTATGAACTGGCCAGGGCACTGCGCAGGAACGATGCTGATTTGCCGATCATCGGCGTCACAGCCAATGCCTTGCGCGATGAAGGCGAACATTGTGCGGCGGTGGGCATGAACGCTTGGCTCGTCAAGCCGTTGAACCTGCACATGCTGCGCACGCAATTGCTCAAACATTGCAAAGTCGCCGATCCATTGCTTGCCGTTGATCCCGACCAGCGTGCACCTGATGTTCCTCGCCCTGATCAGCCGCAGTTTTCGCCGAAAATGCGTGCGTTGTTCTTCAGCACCATGCAACAGGACATTGACAAGGTCACCGCCTCACTTCAAGACAACGACGCGGCTGCACTTGGTCGTCATCTGCACAGCATGGCCGGAGCTTTGGGCGCCGTGCGGGCCGACAGTTTGGCGGACGCTTGTGTCAGCCTCGAGAGTCGCCTGGATGGTCGGCCTCTTACTCCGGCTTTGGCCACCGAGATCGGCGCTATGCTGGGGCGACTGGAAGCAATGCTCGACGCGCTGGCGTAATCAGTATGCATTCAACAATAAGTCAGGGAAAGCCGAACATGGCAAAACTCAACGTCGTGATCGCCGATGATCACCCCATCGTGTTATTGGGTGTACGTGAGCTGATAGAGCGCGATGACCGCTATCGCGTCGTGGGTGAGGCTGTGTGCTCGAACGAACTGATCGAGCTGCTCAAGCGTGAATCCGTCGATCTTGTGATCACCGACTTCAACATGCCCGCTGATTCACCTTACGGAGATGGCCTGAAGCTGGTGGAATACCTGCTCAGGCATTTTGCCGATGTGAAAGTCCTGGTACTGACCATGATCTCCAGCCCGTTGATCCTGACGCGACTACATGAATTGGGCGTCGTCGGGGTCATTCAGAAAAGCCAGCTGCATGAGGAGATTCAATTGGCATTGATGGCCGTGGCGCAAGGTCGCTCGTTCAACAGCGCCAAGCCGGCGCCGACGTGCGTAAAGGAGCCCAATGTAGCGCTGGATGAAAGGATCTCTCGGCTGTCGCCCAAGGAGTTCGAAATCTTGCGCATGTTTGTCGCCGGGCAGAGCGTAACCACGATTGCCCGCAACCTTTCCCGTAGTGCAAAAACCATCAGCACGCAAAAGATTGCGGCCATGCGCAAGCTGGAGGTTTCCAGTGATCAGGATCTGCTAACGTATTGCCTGGAAAGTAACGTGTTTAACTAAGGCTGATCTGTCAGCCGAATTCTATCGAAAAAAAAAGCGTTCACCTGGATAAGCGTGAACGCCGACATCGGACTATCAGATCGCAATCAATCTATTCAAACAGTCGCTTTCTTCGCAGCGCTTTCGCAACCGAGTAAGGCGACGTCACGCCGTTGCGCCCGTTCGTACGTCTGCTCTCGCTTGAGCATCTGGTATTTGGACCCCTCCGACCAATTCCTCATTGCCTTGCTGGACAGCCAGGCGATTGTGCAGGCAAAGACGATCAACGTCATGGTGATGACCATAAAAGCGAACATGGGTTATTCCTGAGCAGAAGGTTGATAAAGAGAACGCAAGTAACGCACCAGACTGTGGCGTTGTTGATCGGTCAAGACTTCCTCCCACGGTGGCATGGCGGTGCCGGGGATGCCGTTGCGCAGGACCATTTCCAGATAGTCAGGGTTGCCTTGCTTGAGCTGAAAGTTAGCCGGGCGCGGAGCCAGGCTGCGAGCTGCCGGGCCATCGCCCTGCCCAGTTGCGCCGTGACAGCTGCTGCAGTTTTTCTCGAAGAGTGCGGTGGTCTGCACAGTGCTTTCGCCGGTAGCGGTCTCTGGCAAAGCTTGCAAGGTGTGCAGGCTCTGAACGTACACCGTCAACGCGGCGAGCGTTGAGTTGTCGAGATCGCGCCACGCCGGCATGGAACTGCCATAGCGACCATTCCACAGTGCATCTGCTATGCGCCCCGAGGTGAAGCTGGCGGCGCGCAAATCTGCCGGTCGCGGAAGAAGCGATGCGGCTCCTGGTCCGTCACCGGCCCCCGTCGCACCGTGACACGCCGTACAATTTTGCTCAAAGGCAGTTTTCCCGGCGGCCAGAGCGACTGAGTAATCTTCCGGATTGTCTGGCAGAGAGAATTGCGGCACCGCTGCGTCTAGCCGTGCTTGTGCCGAGATCGCCTGGCGCCGCGCCGCGAGCGTGGATGTGTCCATGCTGTCGGCATGTCCCGCGGCCATTGGCGAAGGCGCTGGCGCTGTTTCATCGTCGTAACCGGAGACAATCCGTGGCCGCCCCAACGCTTGTAGATAAGCCACCAGACTCACCGCATCGGCTGTGGGTTTTGCAGCATCGCCGTCAAACAACCATGGATACCCCGGCATCACCGAGTCGCCTACGACGAAGCGCGGGTTGAACAAGTGGGTAAGCTGCCAATCGTTACTGCGCACACCCGACTCGCGCGCCAGATCCGGGCCGATGCGCCGCGTACCCCACAGCTGCGGATAATCAAAACGGGTTTCCCAGGCCTGCGTTGGCGCGCCCCAACGGGCAACGTCTTCAGCAACAAAACGGACCTGTTGAGTATGGCAATAACCGCAACCCTCACGGCCATATATAGTTCTACCCCGCTCTTCCTGTGCCGTGTAATCGGCCATGTCAGCGGGTGCGCGCGCGTTAATTTCCTTTTGCAGTTCCTGACCGGGCAAGATCCCCAGCAAGTAGAACGACAACGCAAAAAAACCAATGCCGGCAACAAAAATGATCAGGTAAACGCTGTTGAAAACACGGTGTCTATTAGCCGTTTTCATGGATCAGGCTCCTGCCATTGCACTGTGGAAGCGAGGGGCTGCGACGTTGCACGAAGCCGATCGCGGCCCCGTGGTCAGCCCGAAGAAAAACAATACAAAACCTGCCAGCAGCGGTACTGCCGATATGTCTCGCAGCCACCAGTAGGCAAGTGATGCGCGAACCGAATCCATCCACGGCGCGGGGCTCGCCCAAAGGTGCGCCTGTACCAGCCCTCCGGCCGTCAACGTGAAGAACATCAGCAACAGGCCAACGGTAATCAGCCAGAAGGCCCAGTTCATGGCGGCGTCGTTGTAGCGCGCGTGCGGTATCCGCTGCCACGCATGGGCAATGCCGCCGGCAGCGATGAAGGTGGCGAAACCGAGCATCGCAAGATGCGAGTGGCCGATGACCCAATCCGAGAAATGCGTCAATCGATTGATTGGCATCAAAGCCTGGAATGCGCCTTGCAGGCTGACCAGCAGGTAGAAAATGATGCCGGTCCAAACGAACCGCAACGGCACCTCACTGGCGACTTTCGTCGCCTGCCCACGCAGCGACATCAACAGATTGAATACCACAAGGATTACGTCCATCCCCAGGTACACCGAGGCAATGATCGCCGCCTTCTGCGCATCCATCGGCACTGCCGAATAGACGTAATGGTGGGTGCCATTCAAGGGATAGAAGAAAAACAGAAACCAGAATCCGATCATCGACAGAAAATGGCTGTAGATCGGCCGCTGGGTGGTCGCCGGGATAATGTAATAGGCAATCGCCAACACGAATGGCGTGACAAACAGCCCGACCGCATCGTGAATCCACAGTCCGCTGAAGGCAGCTCCCTGCGCCCCCGGTATAAAAGCCGGGACGAAGTTGCCGACTGGATAGGCCAGCAAACTGAAGACTGCGCCGCCCACCAGGTACCAAACGGAAATATACACCCCCCCGGACTGACGCTTGAGCACAAAAGGTCCGGTGAACTGCACGCAGATCAGCAGCAAGCCGAGCACCGCGAGCAGATCGATGAGCATCGGGAACTCTGCCCATTCCAGCGACTGCACCGCGAGCCACTGGTTATCCAGGCCTAGCGAAATCAATGCCCATCCCGGCAAGAGCACACCGAAGTTCCAGAGCAGGAAAATCCCCCAGCCGAGCTTGCGGCTGTAAACCGGACGATCAGCCAGACGAGGCACCATGTGGTAGCAGAACGCGAAAAACGCGTTACCCAACCAGCCGAAGAAGATGCCTTGGGTGTGATCGAATCGCAGTCTGCCCCAAGATAATGCCGCGTGGTTACCCAGCAACTCCGGCAGGGTCAGTTTGAGCGCGACCAGCAGGCCGGCTATGGCGGACAGAAATAGCGTGATGACCGCCGCGTAACTGTGCGCCTTGATCAGGTCGTAGTCGGTGCGCGGTAGATATTCCAGCTGTCGTTGAGCAATTCCGGCCGATGCCGAATCAAGGCTTCTCATTTAATTTCTTCTCGTGCATGACTCAATATCCAGGCGGCCACGCCCAGTTGTGCATCGGGTGTCAAAGCAATGGCTAAAGGTCCCGGGGTATATCCGTCCCATCCCGGACGCGGGTGCCCAATGGCGGTATTCATCAGCGCCAAGGCATCGGCACCCATGGGATCTGCGCCAACATGTTGCTGGTAGCGCGCCACAATCGCTTGCCAGGACGGCCCTTCCAGACGTTGCTGCGCGTCATGGCAACCGGCACAACGCTGGCGAACCACCACTTTGCCGGTTTGGATCAGGGCAGACGCTCGGCCCGGGTCAAACGTCGTCCCTTGGGGCACGCCGGGCAAGTTGTCGCCACGCGGGCTAATGGTCGAACTCGCGGGCATGCGCACCACGCTCCAGGCAATAACGGTACCCAGACTCAACACGCCGACCAGCATGACCAGCGCCGCGCGTGAGATGCTCGAATGTCTGGCGTTTGTTTCAACATCACTCATGGCGCGGGCTTACCTTGCAGGAACATCAGGTAATCGAGGATCGGCTCAACCGCCGCATCGGGAATCGGCGCGCCGTATTCGTCGCGCATCTTCGCCACTTCGGCCGCCCAGGTTTTGCGGGGGTAGGTAGGCTGAATGACGACGTAGCGTGGCGAATGACAAATCACGCATTGCTGAAGAAATTCTGCACGTCCCGGCCCGTCCAGCAGGTACGGCTCGTTGTGCGGCACGGTGATGCTGTGTACCGCCTGGCCGAAATTCACATCCGGCGACTCTTGCGCGTGGAGCGTCGGACTGAGTGCGCATGCCAATAGGCACGGCAGATAATGGCGGGCCATGTCAGACCACCATTCCGCTGGTGCTCTCGATCATGCGACGCGCAAAGCCGCCACGATTCCACTGCGAGACCGGTTGCCCCTCGCCTGCGCGATTGGTCGCGCGAACTAGAAAGGTGTAACGCCCCTTCTCGCGTGGCGTCCAAAGGTAACGCCAGCGTCGCCAGGAAAAGCGCCCGATCTCAGGATCCAGTAGTGCGTCGACCCAAGTGCGGCCGTTGTCCAACGACACCTCGACGCGGGCTATGCCGTCGCCGCCGTCATTGGCCAATCCTTCGAGCATCATCGGATGATTGAGCAACAACTGCTCTTCTGGCTCGGGACGCACGAAAATCGAATGGGTAGCAAAGCGATTGATCGGAACGGTTTTCTTCGCCAGATTTCCCGGTTCTTCGTTGATTTCCGGGTTATCAGGAATGCGGTAGGCCACGTCCATCCAGATATTGCTCAAAGGCTTTTCGAGCACCTCGATGTGTGCCAGCGATTTGATCCAGTACGTCGCGTACCAGCCCGGCACCACTAGGCGTAGCGGGAAGCCGTTGAGCATAGGTAACGGCTCACCATTCATGGCGTAAGCGATCATCACGTCACCATCGACGGCATGATCGAACTTCAACGATTTGACTACTTTGGGCAGCCCTGGCATGGGCGACTCGTCCAGCCCGGAAAACGCCACTTCCACTGCCCCGGATCTGACCCCAGCAAGCGCCAGCACATCTTTGAGCCGTACGCCTGTCCATTGCGCATTACCCATCGCGCCGAATTGCCATTGGCTGCCAGGCGGTTGCGGACTGAACAAACTACGTGCGTTACCGGAGCATTGATTCATCGCCACCAACGTGACCGGATCGAAACCCTTGACCAGTTCTTCGAGAGTGAACGATTGCGGTTTGTCGACAAGGCCGTCGAGACGTAAACGGAAGGTTCGCGTATCTACTTCAGTCGGGTAACCAGACAAGTGCCAGCGCACAAAATGTGCCGAATTTGGCGTCAGATCCTGACGAAAGAAATGCAGCGGGGTTTCCAGTTGCGGCGGTCGATCGGTGATCAGAATCATCCCGGTCTTTTCCGGGTAGCGCACCTGTTCCCTCGATGCAGTCTGGCCTGCAATGGCCGAGTCCGGCGAGCCCGAAAGCGCCTGCCTGGGCAGAAGGCCAACCAAACCGGCTCCGGTTGCAAGTCCGAGCAAGCGCCTGCGGTTGATTTTCAAAAAAGTGTCGTCTGTATTCATGTTTACTCACTGTGGCCGGCAGAGTGCCCACAGGGGGGTTCGCATTTAAAATAAAATAGCGCTTACCATTAAAACGGAACCTTCCCTCCACTAAATAGTTTAAGTTGACACTCCGGCCAGCCACCATCAGACGATTCTGAAATAACTTCACACATGAGAAACAACATCAAACGCAACTTTTATCTTGTTTCGCGCTCACCCCGCTACGCCGATCAATAAGATTCGTCCATCCCCATCCCCGTCCCTCTTTACATTTTAACTCGTGCATCACGACACAACTTACTTCGATCATGGATACATAAATAAATGCTTTCGAAGCATTGTTGACACTTTCGACGGCGACTCGTTAGCAGCACATCGCTAATATCTAAGGGTACTCATTATTTCCTCGACCACCGGCTTCGTGTATTTCTCACTGGGGGTCATTCTCCGGTGGGTCGTTACTGCGGAACCATTCACCTTGATCGAATGCCTGGTAAAGCGAGAAAGCGGGCTGAGGCATGTCGTTAGTCATGCCTACTTCAACCACGGCTCTGCAGTGCAACGCCGAACCTTTCGCAAATAGGGACAAGATTATTCAGCGTTAACCTCTGCTTCCGCTTTCACCGACAGCTCATTGAGTTCGATCTTCAGTAACACCATGATCATGAGCTTCATCCGGTTACCGATAAATTTGCGTGACGTGCTCATCGTTGAGTTCTGCTCGCACGTCGCCCCAGCTTTTGCCGCTGTCCAATCCAAGGACGTTTTTCACCTTACCGACGAACATTAGGTTCCGCTCTCGAATGCTTGCAACAGACCAGGCAGGCCGATGCGCTTCAGTAATATCCTTACAACACGCTGTAAACGAATACCCGCTACCGCAACCGCATTCGGCTTCACCATCAATGAAATCCGAGGGCGGCGATTTCTTCAGATACTCATTACTGCCTGAAGTACGCCCGTACGGGTCCTGGTAGAGGGTCGAGCCATCCTCGTAACCAACGAACATTTCCCCGCCGAAATGCCAAAGCTCGTCAGCTGGCGGGAGAAGCACTTCCCCAATCTGGCCCCAATCACCGCGTATTCTCGTTCCGGGTAGAGCCAATCCTCTACAGGCGCCGCCACATGTTTGCAGGCGCGAGATTTTAGAAGGTAATTGATTGCCAGCACTTGGTCTCGGGACAGTGCCCTGGAACGGATCCATGCATCCGTTCGAGCCAAGCTTTTTCCGAAGTTGCGGGCATTCTGTCTCTCGGCTAACAGGTCGACACCCTCTGTCTGCTTCGCGTAATCGAGGTGGCTAAGGATTAGGCAATGCTCGGCATCTAGAGGGAAAATCGTTTGCGTCCCGTTCCATTGCACGGACGGTTCATTTGGGTAGCGACACGTCGGCACCTCTGGAGGGCAGGCCGCATTGTAGAGGGTGACAGGATTGTCAGTAATGATGAATTTAACGTCCGACTTTTTCGCGGAGACGATCTCACGACCCCCTTCACTCCAGATGGTCAAGTTCAGTGTCAATAGGTGCTGCATTTCTCTCATTAGCCCGGACTGATCAAGCTACGAGTAGTGCGCGTTGATCCAATCTAGACCCTTTGGTGTGCGTAACTTCTGTGCCCCGAGGTACTTGAAAAAAGGCGTAAACGCTTCATGAACTTCCTCTGGCTGACCACCGGCCGGTTGACGAATCGCAACAGCCCCAAAATTGTCGATTTCTCCAAAAATCAAGCGCTCTATTTCATCATTGGGCTGTCAGCCAGGCTAGGTAGTGTAGAGATCAGTTTTTTTGAAGCTGCTCTTGGGGACACGATTTTCCTTCCGATAGATGGTGGGTGACAGGTCAAGATAGAAAAACTGGGCACCAGCCGCAGGAAGGAAACGCTTCTGGTACCAGATTGGTACGTAGTGGTTTTCGTGGGTCTGTAGGTCCATTGATAGAGGTTTCCAGAGGCTAGGGTTGATACATGACCAGCTTCACATCGTCAGGTGGGCGCTAAACATCACGGCGCCTTACGGGCTGCCTCCTTTAAAATGAATGATAACTATCGACGATAGCTAGCCCCCATACTCCCATCCACGGTTGAACACTCACGCATGTATTTTCCCTGTGCTTCGCAGCCATCGGACTCTGAGTTATCTCCGACGATCGATATCCCATTCAGAAATCGACTCGCGCGGGCTGAACGCCTTTCAAGCAATTGACGTGCTTCTTGATTGATTTTGATGGCCATCAACGCTTTGATGAATTGCACTTTCTTACGTCTGTTTTTCTGTTTTCGCACAAAGAGGTTTCTCGCATTGGCACCAACGCAGTGCTGCCACTACCAAAATTAACTTTGGGGAACCGGCATTTTGTGTCCGCTGGGTCGGTGAACTGTGAAGCCGAAGCTGAACCTTTCCAACCACAGTCATGCTAATGAGTTCATGCTCTCAATACACGCTCAGAAGCTGAGTTCGGTAGTGCTGTGAAAAGTTGAGTTCATACAATGCAGGCTCAGATGAGCCGAGAATCGAAATTGCGTGATCGCTCCCCATTCGGGAAAAGGCTCCGCCCATTGAACCTCCTAAAATGGAGATCTCAATGCCGCTAGGATCTTCTGGATGGTCGTTAATCTGGTCGTCGCACTCAAACTGCGAAGCTCGTACGACACTCAATACGGCATGATCATCGGGCAAATCATCGGCCAAACGCTCCGAGTACTGCTGGAGCGCTGGTTCCGCGAGAACATATAGCCAAGCTTTTCCATCCGCATCACTTGAGCGCCTGAGAATTCTGCCCAAGACCTGGCGATAGTGCAGTTCGGTACGTATACGACTTAGATGACAGCAAACCTGCAGCCTCGGTATGTCCGTCCCCTCGCTGATCATGCCAACCGCAATAATCCAAGTGCAGCCACCATGTCGAAAATCATTGATGACCTGCTGCGCGTTTGGCGTCTTATTGGTCACGACCTGACAAACCTCCCCCTGAGCACGCATAAGGTCAGCTATGCGGTGAGCGTGCTCAATGTTTGTCGCAACCACCAGCCCCCCGGCTTCCGGATGTCGTTCACGGATTTCGCGAAGCTTTGTGCACCCTAAAAACAGAATCTGCCGCAGGATATCGTCATGAAAAAGCAGATCTTCATAAGACACGGGTGACTCAGAAAGTAGCCTGGCAATACTCGGATACGTCGTGACGGTGCCTTCTGTGGATAGCGTTTCAGTTAATCTCACCATGTTGTTATCCAATACGACGATACGCGGTGACCGACATACGCCGTCAGCGATTGCCTCCTGCAGGCCATATCGGTAATCACAGATCAGCACCCCGTCTGGTTGAGAATATCGAGCAAGCGCTATTGCCTTCTGGTCAGACCTCCAGGGTGTCCCCGAGAGCGCAAGAGTGAAGGTGGCGCGATCTTGAATCCTTTGCACAATCTGCTGACCCCATGCATTGCTTAACAGCAAGTCATGGCCGGCGCAGTGATGGATTTCATCGAAAACTGCGAACACCCTATAGTCGTCGAACAGCTTCCAGAACGCTGCGTCTCGATATTCCATCCCTTGATACGTGCAAACAGCTCCGACGGCACCTATCAATCCATCCAGGCGCTTCCCTAGAGCGGCGGAGAATGTTCTCTGAAATCCATCCATTGTTTGCCGTGACGGAGCAAAGCAGAGAATCAGATCTATCTTATCTTGCTGAAGCAATTGCCTGGCCAACTCCGCTGCCATTTTCGTCTTGCCAGCACCGGGAGTTGCTTGGCAAAAAAAATGAGGTTGCTGGGTGAAGTGCTGCATAGCCAACGTAATGCAGTCGTGCTGCCATACCCTGAGAGTGGAGTTCATGTGGCAGAAATCGCCTTAAGCGTATTCTCGATTGCACGAACGTGACCAAGTAGCTTTGAACTCCTGTCACGGACTTCTAGATATACCCCTTCAAGACGCCCCTTCAGATGTGGGATCTCCTCAAACAACTGCTTGTAGCGCTCGGTCTCGCCCAAGGATGAGAGCAGATCAAGCCGGGTCTCCTTCAGCATCACTTGAAGGCGGGCTTGGTCGTCTTGCTCTTCCCTTGGGTTAGACGAAGGGCATGGTCTTTCTCTTCCCTCATCTGCGAGAACATCCAGCGAATCGACGCTCTTGGAGAAGTTCCCATCTACCAGTACGAGCTGCAGCCGTTGCGGCATATCCAACAAACGAAACACTTGCCCCCGCTTCTGGCGCTGCTCTGCCGTCTCCGCCCAGCCAACGCGAACTAGCCTACGGATTTGTTCATAAACATAGACGCGCACATCCGCGAGCCGAAAGCTTGAGGGAGGAAGGAGAGCTGCATACGCGTCTCTCAACTGGCGGGTCGTGAATTCCTCAGAAAAATGCTCGCAAAGCAGAGAATGGAGCTGCCTGTCGAATTCGAATAAATCTTGTTTCATGCAGGCGCCTCAATGATCTTTAACAAAAATACGGATTATAGTCCGTGGCCGATTCGTCCGCAAACGCTCGATAGTCTTTCCTCATGTGTGTCGAGGCGGCTATGGGGAATCTGGCGAAAGAATTGGGGAAAAAGATCAGGCAAGCGAGAAAAGCAAAAGGTCTATCGCAAGACGTCTTCGCTCTGATTTGCCAAGTTGACCGAAGCTACATGGGCCGAATTGAGCGGGGCGAAGTCAATATTACGGTCGAAAAGTTATACCAAATTGCCGAAAGCCTGGAATGTGGCCCAGCAGACCTATTACCTTAGAAAATATTTAAAAGATCATATTAGACAACACAACACTTAACCGCTGCATAAAACTGAATCACCCTGGTTGTCTAGGACTTCTTAAACACTTGTATTTCCTCAGGCCTCTTCTTAACTAAAGCATAGAGATCTAGATTTGGAATATCATTCGCGTTCAAAAGCATTCTTTCAATCATTCGTAATTGCTCCGCATTATTTTTTTTCAGCACCTCAACCTCAGCCTTTAAGTGCTCTATCTGTTTATCCAACTTCACATCAGAAGCCGTAATTTTTGTATAGAGCGAAGGTGATACACCTCGAAGTTGCGCTTTTTTGTTTTTGTACGATGTACTTATACCCACATAAGTGCATAGAGTTTGTCTTGTAGTTTTTATTGCGAGTTCAAGCTCAACCTTTGTCACTAGCGCATCCCAAGTAAGCTTACCTTTCCACTTGATCAGCATAATCTCTATCTTACGTTGCGCCAGGGCAGATATTTTTGGTTCCACCACGTCATACCTCCTTATCGGACAGTCCGAAAGACGAAAAAAGAGAGCGTAGCTGAGGATTGGTATCTGCCGTAGCGTTCATACCTTCATCTTCAATCAAACTTTTCAGGCGTGCCTCAAAATTTGGGAGGGCACACGCAACCCTTTTTATGGCCATCGTATCTAAATCGATCAATTTGAATTCAGAGTCTTTGTTCGAGTAACAAATTGTCGTACCTGCGGAACAACTTCTCATCAAATCAATCAACATTGAAAGGACATGAACATTTCGAGAATGTATAACATACCATTTTCTCATTGCTTGAGATGAGGATAGACGAAGATCCTCTGCCACGGACTCTAGCCTCACAACTTGAAACGATAGATCTTTCTCAAACAACTCTATAGCATTTACATCGCCGGCAATGTGACAAGTCTCTGGACATAGAAAGCACTGGGAGACGAAATCATTCAAATAATTGCATGGAGTCACATTTAGATTTTGAGTACAAAGCCCCGTGGAAGTAAGCGACGCCGGTAGGTTTGTAGCTTTAGTAAGCTGCTCTTGAGAGACCACCCTAATATAACGATTGTCGATATCGGGCGGATTCATTATCGCACTCACCCGGCCTGCCTTCTCGTCGTCGCCCGTATGGATATAAGTATGAGTTTGCTCAGAATTTTTTCTACCAGACCAAGCAGTTATTATTTCTACCGGGATACGACTTAAATCCGCAAGGGTATTGGATAAGTGTCGCAAACTATGCGGGGACAGCGTTAAATCTGAGGAAAACCCGTAACTTTGAAAAATTGACCTTATGTTTCGATTAAGGCCAATTCGAGATGACACCGAGCTCCCTAGAGATGCGAGAGGTACTACTGAATACTTCGACTTTTGAAATATTTTTCCACCGGTGCCTCCTTTCGATGATTTCCCATAAAGCCAGCTTCCCAAGCAGCAAAACATTGCATTTTTTATATTGATACTTGACTCGCCGCTAGAAAATGAAAGTGGAAACTCTGGAAGAATATTTTCCTTGTAAAAAGAAACCCACCAATTTTGAACCTCTCCTACTGTGACAGTGATTTTATCGATAAATACCCTAGGCATATTAGAGTATCCGAATAATAGCGGTAGCGCGGACAAAGAGGCAGAATCAGTATATGATACAGATAACCGATCATTAGGTCGCAAAGACCAAATTTGTTTCATTTCAAAGCACTGACTTCTTTTAGTCCGGTTAATGGAAGTCAGATCAACACCTTCTTTCAGCACCGGAACGCATTGATTAATTCCATAAAACCCTAACGCATAACCCAACGTGAAAAGATTGGGTTGCTGGGTCAAAGACAAATTGTGCTTTAGTTCTGGCGCAACTTCGAACTCTCCGAGCAGTCGGCTCAAGCTTTGGTTAGGCTTTTCGTAATACCTACATAACACTCTTGCCGGTTCACATGCCTTAAAAAAGTAATTCGTAGCTTTCGTGATTGGTTCAGCTAGCGCCGAAAGCACATGATTTTTATTGTTCCTATATCCTTTGCTTCCAATCCAATCGAGATAGTAGACTGGTACCCCATCTCCTTCGGAGTGGCAGTTAAGCTTTTGTTTAGGAAGGAGTGGTATTTCCGCAGAAGTGCGATTAGGTGACGCCAGAGATAAGGTGGTAAACGTAACAACCAAGGCATCATGCATTTTAATGCTCTCACCAGGGAGAAGCGATCCACATTCACCCACATGTTCAAACACACATGAGAATATATTGCCCAGAGCGAGAACTGTGGTGATATCCGGTAATTTCTCCAACACGTGATCTAAAGAAGCATGCCCAGTTCTATCTCTATTATCACTTCCCTTTAAGTCAATTTTTCGCATTACTCCCTTCTTAGTGCAAAAATCAAAAAACGGGCGTAGACGGTCGGCAGCTCTTATTCCTAAATTAAGTTCTCGAATTGTAGACTCTGATTGGGTATAGAGATCCCCCTCCATAAATGACAATAGCTTTCTAGCTGCGGACGTTTGAGCTTTTTTTTCGCTGGCAGATAAATGCGTATTTGCCACTTCGATTATCCACACTTTTATCAGATGACTATAGGGGTAAGGAAGCGCATCTGTGGGTAGGTTACCGGCGTTACCCTTTCCCTTACGCCCATGTACTCCGCAAAGATACCTAGTTCGGCGTCCGGTATTAGGGTCAATGTGGTACCAAATCAGATCATCAAATATTGCATTACCACCAGGCCCTTCAAATTGTTTTAGTTCGGTGTCACGATATGAATCGATTAACGACTCTAATCGATCAAAGTACTTGTTAATCTTCAATTGCGCTCTGCCTTGGAAGGTTTTCATCGCAAACGGCTATTGTCAGTTTAACCCAAGCAATTTGTCGCTCCAATTTTTCAATGCTTCGGGCGTGAAGAGGATTGATTAAGGAACTGAGATTTACCGCAAGCTTATTCTCCGCGAGCTCTAACACCGACCTGTGATCAGCCTCAAGTATTGGGCGAAAATTTGGGCACCCATAGCACCCCAATGGTCTCCCCATTATTGTTGAGCAAGTAGTACATGAACGCTTGTTTCTAGGGTTGCCAATAGGATTGAATTGATTGTCAAATATAGTTTCGTCATCTGCCGAACCTACCGTTACATTACTGCTGAATGCCTTCTTCAGAAACTCATTGCCGATATATTTGGAGTCAATTTCCCGCCTGGATTTGTAGTCCAAGTCTATATAGTGCCTTGCAGCTGGCACAGTAACACCGGTTATTTTTGCCAACTGAGCAGCGGACAAACCATCTTGAGCGCCACGAGTTAATACGGTATGACGAATCCTATTGGAAGTGACCATGCAATCTGCAGTTCGATCAGAGGTTACCGATACCCATCTCATTGCGTTCGTCACAGCCCCCTCCGAAACGTGGTAGGCCGTAGAACGTGATGTGAAAAGACTTTTCAAAAAATCGATAGACTTAAAACGTATTTCAAAAAGGCTAGTATGAGGAAACATAGGCATATCAGTCATTAAATTCAATAGCTCGGACTTGTCGACTTTGACTTCCAATGACTGCATTAACATCACGAGCCCTTCCAACATTACTCTCTTATATTCTATAAGCATTTTTGAAAGATCATCAGAAACATAGATAGGATAGCGCTCGGGACACTCCCTCGAGAAGCTCATTCCTGTAGACTTTGCAATGAATACTCTTAACTGCAATGCTTGTCCGCCCATAGCACCAATTTCATCCGCAGCACGAATCCCTGCATCATTAAAACTTGCACCTAAGGGAATCAAGTCGGACCATTTCAAAAGAGCAATTTGAATCGGCCTCCGTACAATCGAAAGCAATAATTTGTTAGTCACTAAATTTCTAAGGCGACCATAGAGCCTTGATGACTGATAAAAGAGAAGTTCTCGATCATCGCCCCATTTAAACTCTTGAAGGCCAAGATTAATTTCCTTAGCCAACGAATCAAACTCACTATCACTTAACGCCCCACTGGAAGAATCGAGTGCATTTACACGCAGTTTATCCAAGTGCGTGGAAGTAAACGAATGAAATCCCTTAAACCTCTTATAGCCTTGTTTGGAGAGTGTTCCAAAAAATTGATTAAGCCCTTTCTTTTGGTTTGTTTTAAGCCCACTCCAAAGTGCCTTTATTCTGTCTAACGAAGGAATTCCACCTGACATAAATGGCTTCACATTAGTATTTATGCCGGACGCTGTGCTGGCAGCCTTGGTTCGGACGTAATATACAAAAACATCCAAAATCAAATTTTTTTCATCATCTGGCATACCCGATGAGTGCACCCATCCTACGTAAAGGTTATGTCCTTTTCCATTATTTGGGAGTATTACCCATACGTCATCTGCTGTATTTACCACCAGGCCAGATTTAGCCGTAACCAAACAAGCTTTTTGTTTGCTAGCTTTTGCTCCTTCCTGTTTTTTGTATCGAATCATTTTTTTTGATCTACTTTATGCTGGTGTGCTAGTGATAACTCCCTCGCTTTCAATGCAAGTCGCTTGTCATTATAAACATTATTCATGGTTGTATTTTGCGACCAACCCATAGCATATTTTCTAATATCCTCAAGAAGAACTGGATTGATGCCACGCCGCTCTCCCTTTTCATCGAATATTTCATTCCACTTGTGACGCAACATATGAGGATGCACACGAACCCCCAATGCTGTAGAAATTTTCTGAAAGATTGAATTGATTGATTTCAGAGAAAGCGGTTGACCCGCGGTACCTTTTGAATCATTTTCGCTGATAAGCAAAAAGTCATGATATTTAGCGCGAGGAAATATTGTACGAATGTGATTAATATAAAACTCAACTTCATGCATTACATTTTTTTCAACCGTAGCCAAGTGCGCTTTTGTTTTTTGATTGGGTTTTTCAGCGCGTGGATCTGTTGAATCGTTTCCAGACCTATAGATAGATATCTGATCGTAAGTACCATAGAAATTGAAATCTGAAATTTTTAACTTTCCCAACGCGCCTCTTCTGATGCCGCTTTGTACTAGCAAATTGACGATCAGATAATTTCTGACCCTTGATGCTTTGAATGGATTATTAGGAGAAGAAGGCATTATCAATTCGAGCAACTTCAGGAAAATCTCATCCGGAAGGACCGACTCCTCAGCACCACTTACTTGTTGGCTTCCATTTCTTCGAAGCCCTTCTTCATCCAGTTTAATTTTAGTAATCAGCTTAGCAAATTGTTCGCTTATTACTTCGTCAACCTCATGCACTTCGTGAAACTGTTCAAATAGCCAGTCAAGAAAACACCTAAGACGCCTGACGCGACCTTGCAAAGTCTCGCTAGATACCTTTGCCATACCTTTCTGATTGGCGACTATGATATTTCTCAGGTGCTTATCATTTACTCTAAAGTGCTTCACATTTGAAGCTGCATCAAATGCGCCTTTGTGCAAACAACAACTATCATAAAACTGCATATACTCTTTCAGCGAAATAAACTTTCCCGATGCAACCCGTGCTGGCAAGTCGATATTCTTTTCTGAAAAGTACTGCAGCACGAACAACAGTTCATTTGCGTATCTAAATCTCGTATTAGCCGACTTAGAAGACAACGGACCATTGAGATAACACGAAACATATGGATCGATAGGGCAATCCGCGTCATCCACTAGGGTCACGAATGGCAACGAGTTGAATTGGTATCGCCTGAGCTTCATGATTGACAAAATAGTTAGTCCAATAACTAGTTCAGAAAAGACTAGTCTGGAAACGAGCTTTGTCAAACGAAAAGGATATATGAGTGTTACACAGCGGGGCTTAAAGAGACGGCTTCCAGCTTTCTTTGCTTTACAAAATATTTGTCGCTTATATCTTGCCACCGGACAGGCAGACCATGACCTTGTCGCCGTCTTCAATCATGTTGAAGTCGGCAACCGCCTCACCGGCCAGTCGGCGAAGGCGCTTTTGCAGTTTGTTCTGGTTGACCGTGAGAGTGCCCATGACGCGAAGTCCGTGAGGTGTGACGAAAGGCCGGCATTTTACGCAAAAACACCTCAGGGGCGAAGTGCCTGGCCAAAAGGGCCGTTCGCCACAGACCCGGCGGCGATTAACAACCGGGTTTACAGCGCGATTTGCTCTAAAGCCCCTACTCCCTCTGGGGAAACTCCTCCCTATACTGCGACATAAGGTCACATACAAATTCAGACCTATGACTTGCTTGGCCACATTGGCCCGTAGGCGCTCCGCTGGGGGGCGATGGTAAAAACAAGAGGAGTGACTGGCATGATCCATCACGTAGTGGGGCTCTTCACCCACCCTGACCAAGAATGGAAAGAAATCCGTGGCGACCAGGAGGAAAGCATCAGCCACATGTACCTGACCCATACACTGATCCTGGCGGCGATCCCCGCCGTGTCTGCCTTTATTGGCACCACACAGGTCGGCTGGGTCATCGGCAATCGACCTCCCGTAATGCTGACCGTAGAAAGCGCGATATGGATGACGATCATGTCGTACCTGGCGATGCTCGGCGGTGTCGCGGTAATGGGCGCATTCATCCACTGGATGGCCCGCACCTATGACGCCAACCCAAGCCTCGCCCGCTGCATTGCGTTTGCAACCTACACCGCTACACCGCTGTTCATCGGTGGCCTCGCCGCCTTGTACCCGCATTTGTGGCTGGGGATGATCGTCGGCACCGCCGCCATCTGCTACACGGTGTACTTGCTGTACGTGGGCTTGCCGACATTCATGAACATTCCATCTGACGAGGGCTTCCTGTTTTCAAGTTCGGTGCTCGCCGTAGGCCTGGTGGTGCTGGTCGCCATCATGGCGTTCACAGTCATTGTCTGGGGACTCGGCGTGGGGCCGGTCTACACCAGTTAGCCGCTCATCACTGAAAATCGGAACTGCCGACAAAGGCCGCCGCAAGGCGGCCTTTTCATTCTTCAGCAACGAGGCGGCACACGACCATTCGTCAACCTGGCGATTCGCAAGGTCCGAGGGTTGCGGCATACTCGACCGCTCTGGAGATCCATCAAGCATGCCCGAGCAACTCAATACCCGCGTCGAAGACTGTTTCCAACAAGCCGAATCCTTTTTCAAACGACCTTTCAAGCGCCCCGTGGTGAGCCTCAAGCTGCGCGGGCAAAAAGCCGGTGTCGCGCATTTGCACGAGAACCTGCTGCGCTTCAACCCACAGCTGTACCGGGAAAACGCCGAAGATTTCCTCAAACAGACCGTGGCCCATGAAGTCGCACACCTGATCGCCCACCAGTTGTTCGGCGACCGCATCCAGCCCCATGGCGAAGAGTGGCAATTGATCATGCGCGGTGTGTACGAACTGCCGCCCAACCGCTGCCACACCTATGACGTCAAACGCCGCAGCGTGACCCGCTACATCTACAAGTGCCCGTGCGCCGACAGCGACTTCCCGTTCTCGGCCCAGCGCCACAGCCTGGTTCGGCAAGGACGGCGGTATTTGTGCCGGCGGTGTCGCAATACCCTGGTGTTCAGTGGGGAGATGCGGGTCGAGTAGTTGAGTTTTGTAGTGGCTGCACTGGCCTCTTCGCCAGCGGGCTGGCTCCCACAGGGGATCATCGGTCCACCATAGATCCATTGTGGGAGCCAGCCTGCTGGCGAAAGCGATTTATCAGGCACTAAAGAACCACCTGGGAACGCCGCAGTTCATCTATCCGCTCAACACTGAACCCCAGTTCCCCCAACACCTGATCCGTATGCTGCCCCAGCGCCGCGCCAATATGCCGGGGCTCAGGCAACCCTTGTGAAAACTTCAGCGGACAAGCCATCTGCGCCTGGGACGAGCCATCGCCCCGGGGCACTTCGGCCACCAACTCCCGCGCCTGCAACTGTGGATGATGCAGCGCTTCTCCCAGGCTCAACACCGGCTCGACACAGGCATCCAGTTCGGCAAACAGTGTGCGCAACTCGGCAAAGTCATGCTTTTCGAATTCGGCCTTCAGCGCGTCTTTAAGCTGTTTCTGCTGCGCCGGTTGCGCTGACAGGCCGAGACCGGCCAACGCTTCCAACCCCAACGCCGTGCACAGCTGTTTCATGAATACCGGTTCCAGGCTGCCCACCGATAGCCAGCGGCCATCCCGGGAACGGTAGTAGTCGTAGAAACTGCCGCCGTTGAGCACCTGGTTTTCCGGACCCGGCTCGACGCCGCAGGCCAGATACCCGGCACCCGCCATCGCATTGAGGCTGAACGCGCAGTCGGTCATGCTGACATCCAGGTGCTGGCCCTGACCGGTTTGCTGCCGGGCAACGACCGCCGCCAGCAAGCCAATCACCCCATGCAACGAGCCACCGGCGACATCCGCCACCTGCATGCCCAACGGCAAAGGCCCACTGTCGGCACGGCCGGTGTAACTCGCCAGACCGGACAGGGCCAGGTAGTTGATGTCATGGCCGGCGCGGTCCTTGTAGGGGCCGGTCTGGCCGTAGCCGGTGATCGACACATAAATCAATTTCGGATTGATTGCCTTCAGGGCTTCGTACCCCAACCCCAAACGCTCCATGACACCCGGGCGGAATTGCTCGAGCACAATGTCGTAGTCCTGCAGCAACGACCTGATCACCTCCAGCGCCTCAGGCTGTTTGAGGTCCAGGGCGAGGCTGCGCTTGTTGCGGTTGAGGTAGGCATGACTGGCTGACACGCCTTGATCGTGGGGCGGCAACACCCGCAGCAGATCCATGCGGGTCGGTGATTCGATGCGCAGCACTTCGGCGCCCATGTCCGCCAGCAGCAACGAGGCGAACGGCCCCGGCAGCAGTGTCGAGAAATCCAGAACCTTGAGTGATGCCAGTGGACCGAGCATGGGCGTTCTCCCTTAATGATGCCCACAGCCTAGGCAGCCGATCGCTTTGCAGCAATCACCTTATACGCCACGTGCAGTGACCGTTGCGCTCAATCGTCGGGCATGAAAAAACCCGCCGAAGCGGGTTTTCTCATTACAACAAGGCTTACTTGGCGTTAGCTGGGGCTACCTCTTCGACGTGGCCCAAAACATCGTCTTTAGGCTCGTCGGCAATGCCGCGGCCGCCCGAAGCCAGCTCGGCTTGCAGCACGTCGGTGTCCAGTTCCTTGACCCACTTGGCCACAACGATGGTGGCCACGGCGTTGCCGACCAGGTTGGTCAGGGCACGGGCTTCGGACATGAAGCGGTCGATACCGAGGATCAGCGCCAGGCCGGCAACCGGCAGGTGGCCGACGGCGGACAGGGTGGCAGCCAGTACGATGAAACCGCTACCGGTCACGCCCGCAGCGCCTTTGGAGGACAGCAGCAACACCACCAGCAGGGTGATCTGGTGCGTGATGTCCATGTGCGTATCGGTAGCCTGTGCAATAAACACCGCGGCCATGGTCAGGTAGATGGCAGTACCGTCGAGGTTGAACGAGTAGCCGGTCGGGATCACCAGACCCACGACAGATTTCTGCGCGCCCAGACGCTCCATCTTGATCAGCATGCGTGGCAGTACCGATTCCGAAGAAGAAGTACCCAGCACGATCAGCAGTTCCTCACGGATGTAGCGGATCATTTTCAGCACGCTGAAACCATGAATGCGAGCGATGGAGCCCAACACGATCAGGATGAACAGCAGGCAAGTGATGTAGAAGCAGGCCATCAGTTGACCCAGTTGCACCAGCGAGCCGACACCGTAGGCACCGATGGTGAAGGCCATGGCACCGAAGGCACCGATTGGCGCGAGCTTCATGATCATGTTGATGATGTTGAACATCACGTGGGCAAAGCGATCGATGAAGTCCAGCAGCGGCTTGCCGTAGGCACCCAGGCGATGCAGGGCGAAACCGAAGATCACCGAGAACATCAGCACTTGCAGGATGTCACCGGTGGCGAAGGCGCCGACGATGGTGGCCGGGATCACGTTCAGCAGGAAGCCGACGACGCTTTGGTCCGCACCAGCTGCAACATACGTGGCAATTTTGGAGGCATCGAGGGTGGTAACGTCGATGTGCATGCCATTGCCCGGCTGCACGATGTTGACCACGACCAGACCGACCAGCAATGCGATGGTCGAAACGATCTCGAAGTACAGCAGCGCGTAGCCGCCGGTCTTGCCGACCGCTTTCATGTCCTGCATGCCGGCGATACCGCTGACGACGGTGCAGAAGATGATCGGGGCGATGATCATTTTGATCAGCTTGATGAACCCGTCACCCAGCGGCTTTACCGCCACACCGAGCTGCGGATAGAAGTGACCGAGCAAAATACCGATGACAATTGCAACGATCACCTGGAAATACAGGGATTTGTACAGTGGCTGACGAGTCGTCATTGCAAAGTTCCTCAAGGGTGCCCGGTGACAACATCCATCTGTTGCCCGCAACACCGCAATTGCGAACCCTCCTGCACTGGAGGGATTTGTTTTTTCGAGCTGCGCAACGGCAGGCATCTGCATGTTGTATCGCAAGGCCCGTGCCACCTTCCGCAAAATCCCTGCAAGCCTTTTGATCTCAGGGGGCGCAGCGAATTCCCTGTTATCGGATGGATACAAGCATGTGGCGGATTTCCGCCCTTCCATTAAAAGTCGTCCTGCTATTTGGCGGATATCCGCCCTGTTCATGGCCGCGGCGCGCAGCTACCATCCGTCGATCAACGGTCAGATCTGCTGCCATGCGCGAACGCACCATTGCCAGTCATTTCGCCCGCGCCGCCCTGGGTGGTGCGCGTCGGCACGGCTACGACTATTCGGGCCTGCTACAGCAACTGGGCATCAGCCCCGAGTTGCTGGACGAGCCCCGGGCACGCATCGCTCCGGAGCAATTCGCCCAACTGATTCAGGCCTTATGGCTGGCACTGGACGACGAGTACCTGGGGTTCGGGCAAGCCCCAAGCAGGCCGGGCAGCTTCGCGATGATGTGCCATGCCGTGATTCACTGCCGCAACCTGGATAAGGCACTCCATCGCGGCTTATTGTTTTATAGCCTATTCCCCGGGGCTCCGCGTTTGACCCTGAGCCGCGAAGATGAATGGGTGCGCCTGAGCCTGGACGACTCGCAACTCTGGGACCCGGATCATTTCCTCAGCGAAAGCCTGCTGGTGATCTGGCACCGTTTCGGCAGCTGGCTGATCGGCCAGCGCATTCGCCTGGAGCAGGCCACGTTCAGCTACCCCCGGCCGGAACACGGCGCCGAGTACGACCTGCTGTTTTCCTGCCCGCTTGAGTTTTCCATGCCCCAGAGCAGCCTGTTGTTTCACAGCCGTTACCTGGCCATGCCGCTGTTACAGGACGAACGCACCCTCAAGCATTTCCTCGAGCGCTCCCCCGCCGACCTGCTCTCGCGCCCGGACGATGGCGACAGTTTGAGCAGCCGCCTGCGGCGCTTGCTCAGTCGCGACAGTTCACACTGGCCCGACCTGGAAGCCGTGGCCGCGCACCTGCACATCAGCCCGCAGACCTTGCGCCGGCATTTGCGGGAAGAGGGTTCGAGCTTTCAGGAGTTGAAGGACCAATTGCGCCGGGACATCGCGATTTATCACCTGAGCCGCGCCGACCTGTCGTTGCAACAGATCGCCGAGCAATTGGGGTTTTCCGAGCCTTCGGCGTTTCACCGGGCGTTCAAGAAGTGGACGGGGCTGACGCCGGGGGCCTATCGAGCTCAGGAAAACTGAGGTTCAAGGCTCAGCTACCTGGTGAACTCACTGACTTCATCGCGAGCAGGCTCGCTCCCACATTTGACAGTGTACTAAACCACCGGAAAATGAATCCGGAACGCCGCCCCGCCCATCGGTGAATCCCCCAGGGTCAGCTTGGCGCTGTAACTTTCGATGATGTCCTTGACCACCGCCAGGCCGATGCCCTGCCCCGGGTGCTGACGGTCCAGGCGCTCTCCGCGCTCGAGAATCCTTGCGCGCTGATCCTGTGGTACGCCAGGGCCGTCATCCTCGACACACAACTCGGTGCCGCTGAGGGTTTCACGAACGCTGATGCGTATTTCGCCCAGGCAAAGGCGATAGGCGTTTTCCAGCAAGTTGCCCATCATCTCCAGCAAAGCGCCCTGCTCGATCGGTACGTAGCACGGGTCGGGCAGGTCGAACGCGACGTGCACGCGCTTGTCGCGATAGACCTTGTCCAGCGTGTCGCACAGGCTCTTCAGTACCGGTCGCAAGTGCACCTGATGACGTACCAGACCGCTTTTGCGCAGGCTGGCGCGCTGCAACTGGTAGCTGATCTGCTGGCTCATGCGTTCGATCTGGGTTTGCAGCACCCAGGCCTGATCGCGATCCTCGGGCCGCTGGGCCATGTCCTCACTGACGCCTTGCAACACCGCCAGCGGCGTTTTCAGGCTATGGGCCAGGTCGTCGAGGGAATCACGGTAGCGACTGCGCTGCTCACGCTCGCTGTGCAGTAAACGGTTGAGGGAACCGGTCAGGCGCAGCAATTCCCGGGGATGTTCCTCACTGAGGCTTTCGCGGGTGCCACCTTCGATCTGGTCCAGTTCCTGGCTCAAGCGCCGCAATGCCTGCAAGCCCCAGGTCAGGCCGATCCACAGCAACGCCAGCAGCACCAGCAGTGCCGCGCCAAAACCCAGATAGAGATTTTCCCGCAGGCCTTCGAGGGTCAGTTCGTACTCGCGAACCGGCTGCAATGCCACGATGCTGAAGGCTGCACTTTTGCCGCCGAGCAACTTGACCTCGACGTCGTAGACGAAGAATTCCTGACCGCTGGCTTCGCGGATCCGTGCAAACTCGCTGCCACGTCCGTCGTAGCGCGGCCTGTAGTTGATGCGTTCTTCCTGGGTCGCCTTCGAGCGCCAGACCAGATGCCCTTCACGGTCATAGATGTAGCCGAGCAATCGGCTGTCGGTGAGGTTGAAGCGCTCGTCAGGCAATTGCGCCGGCATCTGCAGGCTGTTGTTCTCCACCCGGGCGGCCGAGATCAGCGTGGTCACGTCGGATGCCAGGCGCTGCTCGATGGAATCCTGCAGCGCCAGGCTGAAGGCACCCTGCATCGCCGGCAGCAACGCCAGCATGAACAACACCGCCAACAGCGTGGCGGCAAGCATCAAGCGTATGCGCAGCGAACGGATCAAGTGCAACGCTCGTTGAACAGGTAGCCCAGGCCACGCACGGTGTCGATCGGCTTGAACCCGCCCGGCCCCTCCAGTTTGCGGCGCAGACGGCCGACCAACACCTCGATTACATTCGGATCACGCTCGTCGTCATCCGGGTAGAGTTGTTCCATCAAGCGATCCTTGGGCACCACTTGCTGATGATGGCGCATCAGGTATTCGAGAATGCGGTACTCATACGCGGTCAGTGCCAACGGCTGTTCGTCAAGGGACGCCTGCTTGCGGTTCAGATCCAGCAGTAACGGACCAGCGACGATGGTCGACTGGGTGAAACCGCTGGAGCGCCGCAGCAAGGCATTCAGGCGCGCCTCCAATTCTTCGAACTGAAACGGCTTGACCAGGTAATCATCGGCGCCGGCGGCCAGGCCTTCGACCTTGTCCTGCCAGTTGCCGCGCGCGGTGAGGATCAGAATCGGGAAGGTTTTGCCACTTGAGCGCAACTGGCGAATCAGGTCGAGCCCGCTCATGCCCGGCAGACCGAGGTCGATCACCGCCAGGTCAAAGTTGAACTGTGCGGCCTGGTACAGCGCCTCTTCGGCGTTGGCCACGGACTCGACCACGTGGCCGCTCTCCGTCAGGCGGGTTTGCAGGTGATGACGCAGCAGCGCTTCATCTTCGATGACCAGCAATTTCATATTGCTCTCCCGGGCAAATCAACATCTCCATAGGCACAACGTCGCACCTCGATAGCTAACATGGCAACGGTCACTGTAGGAGCGAGCTTGCTCGCGAAGACGGCGTCACAGTCAACATTGATGTTGCCTGACACACCACTTTCGCGAGCAAGCTCGCTCCTACAGGCTTCGCGTTGGCGCATGCCCTTGTCAGAAAGCGTAGTTGGCGGACAGGTAAGTCTGGGCGCTGCTGGTCAGGTCCAGCGAACCCTGCTTGCTGCCGCCGCGCTCACTCATCTCGGTGCTGGCGTTGCTGCGCAGGTAACGGTAACCCAGTTCAACCGAAGTGTTCTGCGAAACCTGTTGCAGCACACCCACCTGGCCACCGATGGCGTAGCCGATATCGCTGTCGCGGCTGAAGCCTGGCGACTCCTGAGTCATTTTGGTCAGGCCGGCCGTGGCGCCACCGAACAGCCTGGTGCTGCCGCCCACCGGGTAGAACAGATCGTAGCTGCCCAGGAGGTTTTCCTGACGAAGTTTAATGCCGTTGTGGGAGCCCGACACATTGTCGTAAGTGGCGTAGTAGCGGCCCTTGGTGTTTTGCTGGCCGAGACGAACACCCCAGGTGGTGTCCTTGCCGATCACGCCATCGGCGTTCGGGTGATTGAGGTTGTCGTTCAGGGCGTGGGATTTTTTGACCTTGTCGCTGGTCTGTCCAAGAGTCAGGCTGGCGAAGTTGTCGTCGGACGCGAAAGCTGCGGTGCTTGCGCCCAGAACCGTGAATGCCAGAAGCAGTTTTTTGAATCCAGTCATTGGGGAGTTTCCTCATGTGCCGTTTGTTTTTTGGGTACGGGGCAAGGTTACGCACCGCGCCCTGAACTCCCCCTGAACACACTCTGAACCTGGGCTGAACCGACCCGCCCCGAGTATTTCGAAACGTTTCAACAGCAGATCCGACCATGCAATGGACAAGGCCAGCGCCGACTACCAATGCGTCAGAAGCTTTGCACTACCCAGCCTCAAGCCAACCCGGCAAAATGCCTGATATGAATCCAACCCCCGCCCTGCCCGTCTGTTGCACCCCCCTCGATGACCATTGGCCACTGCCGTTTGTGCTGCCCGATACGGTCCTGTTGAGTACTCACTTCGATAGCACCCAACTGGCCAGCGATGACTTTCAGCGCAGTGCTGTCGAAGCACCGGCGAGCATCCAGCGCTCGGTGGCCAAACGGCAGGCGGAGTTTCTCGCCGGGCGAGTGTGCGCCCGGGCCGCGTTGCAGCGACTCGAAGGCTTGAGTTTCATTCCCGCCATCGGTGAAGACCGGGCACCGGTCTGGCCTGCTCATATCACTGGCTCGATTACCCACAGCACTGGCCGGGCCGCGGCGATCGTGGCGAACAAAAGCCATTGGCGCGGCCTGGGCATGGACCTGGAAAACCTGCTCAATGCCGAACGGGCCGAACGCCTGGCCGGGGAAATCCTCAATCCGCCGGAGCTCCAGCGCATGGCGGCGGCTGATCACGATCAACGGGCGTTGCTGGTCACCCTGACTTTCTCGGTCAAGGAAAGTCTGTTCAAGGCGCTCTATCCGATCGTTCGGCAACGCTTTTATTTCGAACAGGCCGAAGTGCTGGAGTGGCGTGAATCGGGCGAAGTGCGGTTGCGACTGCTCACTGACTTGTCCAGCGAATGGCGCAATGGCACCGAGCTGGATGCGCAGTTCGGGGTCAAGGACGGGCAGTTGTTGAGTCTGGTCAGTATCAAGGCCTGAGGTTAATTGGCGCCTGTCAGGCCGCCATCGCGAGCAGGCTCGCTCCTACAGGGATTTGTGGCGTGACATAGATCCCTGTAGGAGCGAGCCTGCTCGCGATGGGGCCCTATCAGACAACGCAACATTTCAGCGCTTTTCCTGATTTCTCGGCCAGCTCAGGCTGAAGCACGCTCCGCCCAGGCTCTTGCTCTTGCCGATCAACGCGCGCCCGTCATGCCAATGGATGATGCGTCGCACAATGGACAGGCCTAACCCATGACCTCCAGATGCACGGGTGCGGCTGTCGTCGAGGCGCAGGAACGGCGTAAAGATCTTCTCCCACGCCGACTCCGGCACGCCCGGCCCGTCATCCTCGATATCCACCCGGCAACGCTGCTGCCCCACCTGATAGCTGATGGTCACCCGTGATTGCGCATGGCGCATGGCATTAGTCACCAGGTTCTGGATCGCCCGATGCAGGTAGCGCGGTTCAGCCTCGACCCAGGCGTCGTCGTTATCGGCGGCCGACAGGCACAACCCGCGCTGCACCGTGACGTCGGCACGCAACGGCGCCAGCTCTTCGATCACCTGATCGACCAAGGCATCCAGATCGATCCGCTGAAAATTCAGCGCCGGCGAGCCCTGCTCCAACCGCGCGTAGGTCAGCATCTCGTCCACCAGCCGGTCGAGGTCCTCGATGTCGTGGTCCATGCCCTGGCAGTATTTTTCCAGGGCTTGCGGCGTGGTGGCCGAACCGATCATCTCCAGGCCAAAACGCAGGCGCGCCACCGGCGTGCGCAATTCATGGGATACCGCGCGCACCAGTTCGCGCTGGATCGCCAGCAACTGCTGCAAGTGTTCGGCCATGCCGTTGAACGCCGAGGCCAGTCGTCCCACCGAGTCCGCACCGCGAGCGGGTACGCGGGTTTCCAGGCTGCCCTTGGCGATGCGCGTGGCGGCGGCTTCGAGGCCACGCAAGCGTCGCTCGAGCTGGCGCACCAGCAGATAGACGATCAATCCGATCAGCGACAGGCCCAGGGCGGCGATCAGCACCAGCCACTCCGGCGGATAAGGATTCATCTGATACAACGGACCGATTTCCAGGACCCACGGCGTGCCCACCATGCCGGCAAACACCCGGATCGAATCGCCCCCCTTGCCCAGCGCCATCACCGTGTCGCCCTCGGACACCCGGCGGCTCTGGTCTTCGTCCATGTCCGCCTGGTCGACCGTGACCAGCCGCAGGTCGAAGCCGAAACCCTTGCTTTCCTTCAGTTGCGCCAGGCGTAAGGGCTGGTCGGCAACCGGGGTACGCACCAGCTCATCGGTCAACAGGTAGATGGTCGCCCGGGCCAGTTGTTCGCTGATCTGCTGCACTTCCCCGGTGAGCATCAACTGTTCCTTGTCGCTGACCAGCTTGTAGACCTTCGCCGCGTGCGGCCCGGTCTGTTCCACCAATGCCTGGCCGCGCAACACACGGGTGCGCTGGGTCAGGTCGAGGTCGGTCTCGGCAAAGGTTTTCAGCGCCAGCGGAATCCCCAGCAGCCGCTCCCACACCAGCAAGGCCCGGTGGCGCTCGGTCTGGTTCATCGGTTGCAGGTTGTCGGCCATCAGTGAGAACGTGCCATGGGCCAGGCGTTCGCGGTATTGCTCGCTGCGCACCTCATTGAGCAGGTGCAACGCCAGCACACCGAGCACCGCCACCAGAATCAGCGCGGCGCACATGCCGCCATAGATACGCAGGAAGATCGAGTTCACAGGGACGGGTCTACGCAAGCCTCGGGAACGAACAGATAGCCTTTGCTGCGCACGGTCTTGATCAGCCGTGGATGCTCCGGGTCATCGCCGATTTTCGGGCGGATGCGCGAGATGCGCACATCGATGGAACGGTCCTGACCGTCATAGCCGATGCCCCGCAGCGCGGTGAAGATTTCTTCCCGAGAGAGGATGCGCCCGGCATTGGCCACCAATAGCCAGAGCAAGTCGAATTCGGCGCTGGTCAGCTCGATGCCGTTGCCCTGCAACCAGGCTTCGCGCAAGGCGTTGTCGACGATCAACGGGCCGAACTGTAGACGCCGCTGTTTTTCCGGGGCGACTTCGGGCGTTTCACTGCGTCGCAGCAACGCCTGGATGCGCGCCAGCAACAGGCGCGGACGTACCGGTTTGCAAACGTAGTCGTCAGCCCCCAGGTCCAGGCCGAGAATCTGGTCAGTGTCATCGGTGCGGGCAGTGAGCATCAGGATCGGGCCGTCATAGCGGGCGCGGACCTTGCGGCAAATGCTCAGGCCATCTTCACCGGGGAGCATCAGGTCGAGGATCACCAGGTCCGGTTGTTCCTTGATGATGCGATTCGCAGCAAGCGCGCCATTACCTTCGATCGATACACGCAGGCCATTGGCTTCCAGGTAATCGCGGGTCAGTTCGGCCAGTCGCTGGTCGTCCTCCACAATCAATACCTGCCAGGCTTCTTGCTCCACGGGTGACCTCTGCTTGCCAAAAACACTAATAAGGAAGGTTCCGCCCGTCTTTTTGTAATGATTCGGGGGGACAAATATGTATACACGCTGGGCCGATTGTATAAACGCCGCCCGTCGAGAACACAAGCGGGTAAATGCGTTCGGACGACAGGGTTTTTTGTGATAGGGTTCGCGCCCTTAAAAATCCGAACGGCTGTTTTCAATCGCTGAAAATCAGTGAAAAACAGTCCGCTCCAGCTAGCTCGCGGCCTACACGCCCGTTCCATCTTTCACACACAATTTACGCACAGGTTTATCCACAGGCAGTACGTTGCAACCCCCTCAAAAACGCATTATCTTGTACCTGGGCGCTAAAAAAACCCTACATGTAGGGTTTTAGCTGAAAAGCCCAACCACATTTCAGACCACAAACTCAAGCGCTTTATCGCCAGTTTTGGTTGAACCAAGCACGATTTTACAAGCCCAAACCGCACAGGCGGATGGCACCGTTTTTTCAGGCCCGAATGGCCAGAACGGTACGGGTGTTGCAGTCATGACAGGCACCCTGAGAAAGGAATCCGGCTTCGAGCTCAGGCTCGGGGCCAAAGACTTCGGCACGGAAGCGGCATCATTAGCCTTTTTCCTACTGTCCCGAAGTTGTTATGCCCGACGCCATGTCGGTTGTAGTGCTTCAGGACAGAACGGTGGGCACCGTGATGGTGCCCAAACAAACATAGAGAATGTGGAGACACCCCCCCATGCAAACCGACACAACTCGCGAGAACCCGCAGGGCACCTTGCCGCAGGCCGCCGATTCGAATCCGGATCTGTCCGCCACCGCGCCAGGCCAGCTGCGTGTGATCAAGCGTAACGGCACTGTCGTTCCCTACACCGATGACAAAATCACCGTCGCCATCACCAAAGCGTTCCTCGCAGTTGAAGGCGGCACCGCTGCTGCCTCGTCGCGAATCCACGACACCGTTGCCCGCCTGACCGAACAGGTCACCGCGACCTTCAAGCGTCGCATGCCTTCGGGCGGCACCATCCACATCGAAGAAATCCAGGACCAGGTCGAACTGGCCCTGATGCGTGCCGGCGAGCAGAAAGTCGCTCGCGACTACGTGATCTACCGTGACGGTCGTTCGAAAGAACGCGCTGCCCACGCACCGGCCGAAGAAGCGGTCAACGCTCACCCGTCGATCCGCATCACCCGTGCCGACGGCAGCCTGGCGCCGCTGGACATGGGCCGCCTGAACACCATCGTCACCGAAGCGTGCGAAGGCCTGGAAGAAGTCGACGGCGACCTGATCCAGCGCGAAACCCTGAAGAACCTGTACGACGGCGTGGCCCTGACCGACGTCAACACCGCCCTGGTGATGACCGCCCGTACCCTGGTTGAACGCGAGCCGAACTACTCGTTCGTCACCGCCCGCCTGCTGATGGACACCCTGCGTGCCGAAGGCCTGGGCTTCCTCGAAGTGGCCGAGAGCGCCACTCACCACGAAATGGTCGACCTGTACGCCAAGGCACTGCCGGCCTACATCGCCAAAGGTATCGAGTTCGAACTGCTGAACCCTGTGCTGGCCACCTTCGACCTGGAAAAACTGGGCAAGGCGATCAACCACGAGCGCGACCAGCAGTTCACTTACCTGGGCCTGCAAACCCTGTACGACCGTTACTTCATCCACAAGGATGGCGTGCGTTTCGAACTGCCGCAGATCTTCTTCATGCGCGTGGCCATGGGCCTGGCGATCGAAGAGAAGCACAAAGAAGACCGCGCGATCGAGTTCTACAACCTGCTGTCGTCCTTCGACTACATGTCGTCGACTCCGACCCTGTTCAACGCCGGTACCCTGCGTCCACAGCTGTCGAGCTGCTACCTGACCACCGTGCCGGATGACCTGTCGGGCATCTACCACGCGATCCACGACAACGCCATGCTGTCGAAATTCGCTGGCGGCCTGGGCAACGACTGGACGCCGGTTCGTGCGCTGGGTTCGTACATCAAGGGCACCAACGGCAAATCCCAGGGCGTTGTTCCGTTCCTGAAAGTCGTGAACGACACCGCCGTTGCCGTTAACCAGGGTGGCAAGCGCAAAGGCGCTGTGTGTGCCTACCTGGAAACCTGGCACATGGACATCGAAGAGTTCATCGAACTCCGTAAGAACACCGGTGATGACCGTCGTCGTACCCACGACATGAACACCGCCAACTGGATCCCTGACCTGTTCATGAAGCGTGTCTTCGATGACGGCAAGTGGACCCTGTTCTCGCCATCCGAAGTACCGGACCTGCACGACCTGACAGGCAAGGCCTTCGAAGAGCGTTACGAGTACTACGAAGCCCTGACCGAGTACCCGGGCAAGGTCAAGCTGTTCAAGACCATCCAGGCCAAAGACCTGTGGCGCAAAATGCTGTCCATGCTGTTTGAAACCGGCCACCCATGGCTGACCTTCAAAGACCCGTGCAACCTGCGCAGCCCACAGCAGCACGTGGGCGTGGTCCACAGCTCGAACCTGTGCACCGAGATCACCTTGAACACCAACAAGGACGAGATCGCCGTTTGCAACCTGGGTTCGATCAACCTGCCGAACCACATCGTCAACGGCAAGCTGGACACCGCCAAGCTGGAACGCACCGTGAACACCGCCGTGCGCATGCTCGATAACGTGATCGACATCAACTACTACTCGGTGCCGCAAGCGAAGAACTCCAACTTCAAGCACCGTCCGGTCGGACTGGGCATCATGGGCTTCCAGGACGCTTTGTACCTGCAGCACATTCCTTACGGTTCCGATGCTGCCGTGCAGTTCGCCGACACTTCCATGGAAGCGGTCAGCTACTTCGCGATCCAGGCGTCCTGCGACCTGGCTGACGAGCGTGGCGCCTACGAGACGTTCCAGGGCTCGCTGTGGTCCAAAGGCATCCTGCCGCTGGATTCGCAACAGATCCTGATCGAGGCCCGTGGCCAGAAGTACATCGATGTCGACCTGAACGAATCCCTGGACTGGGCACCGGTTCGCGCCCGTGTACAGAAAGGCATTCGTAACTCGAACATCATGGCCATCGCACCGACCGCGACCATCGCCAACATCACCGGCGTCTCGCAGTCGATCGAACCGACCTACCAGAACCTGTATGTGAAATCGAACCTGTCGGGCGAATTCACCGTGATCAACCCGTACCTGGTGCGCGACCTGAAGGCTCGCGGCCTGTGGGACTCGGTCATGATCAACGACCTGAAGTACTACGACGGTTCGGTGCAGCAGATCGAGCGCATCCCGCAGGAACTCAAAGAGCTCTACGCGACTGCCTTCGAAGTGGACACCAAGTGGATCGTCGACGCCGCCAGCCGTCGCCAGAAGTGGATCGACCAGGCTCAGTCGCTGAACCTGTACATCGCCGGCGCTTCGGGCAAGAAGCTGGACGTGACCTACCGCATGGCTTGGTACCGTGGTCTGAAAACCACTTACTACCTCCGTGCCCTGGCTGCGACCAGCACCGAGAAGTCGACCATCAACACCGGCAAGCTGAACGCTGTTTCCAGCGGCGGCAACCACGGTGACGACTCGGTCCTGGCAGCGCCTGCCGGCCCTGCTCCAGTGCCGAAGGCTTGCGCCATCGACGAGCCGGATTGCGAAGCTTGCCAGTAAGCTGAACCCGTGAGCGCCGCAAGGTGCTTACTCGAAACCCCCGATCAGCCTCTGGCGGGTCGGGGGTTTTCTTTTGCCCCAAGGAAAATGGTGCCCGGTCTGACACCATCGCGAGCAGGCTCGCTCCTACAGTTGATCGTGTTTATCTGGAAAGACCAGTTCAGCCTGCTTGCGATGAGGCCGTCACCTCCAACACAAAACCATAGGCCACAAAAAAGCCCCTCTACGAGGGGCTCCTTGCACAGCACAATCCAGCATCAAGTCATCTGAATGATGGTCTGCATGATGGTGCTCTGGGTGGAGATGGTCTTGGCGTTCGCCTGGTAGTTGCTCTGCGCCTTGATCAAGTCGACCAGTTCGTTGGTCAGGTTGACGTTGGACTCCTCCAGGGAGTTGGAAACGATCGAACCCAGTGTGCCGGTTTCCGGCGCATCGTAGCCCGGAATGCCCGAGTTGTAGGTTTCCTTCCAGCTAGTGCCACCCACCGGCTGCAGACCTTGTTCGTTGGTGAAACTGGCCAACGAAATCTGACCGATTGGCTTGGTCTGGTTGTTGCTGAAGTTGGCCAGCAGTACGCCGCTGCCGTCGATGGTCAGGTTGGTGATCTGGCCCGTGGCATAACCGTTCTGCGACGGAATCGAACGCGCGGTGTCGGCGTTGAACTGGGTGGTGTTGCCCATGGCGATGGTCAGGCCCGCCGGGTCGGCTGCTGCGCCGTTGGCTGTCCAGACACCGTTGGTGACGGTGCCCGGCGTCCAGTTGCTGATTTTCAGGTCATCGCTGGTGGTCGATGTTGGCGGGGTCGTCGGCGGCGTCACTGGTGTGGTGACCGAAACCAGTTTACCGGATGTATCAAATGTCATGGTCGAAGCAATTGGATCAACTGCACCCGTGCCGGTAGGCGAGGAGCCGTCCGGGTTGCGGCCATCGATCAGGGTGTAGGTATCCCAAGTGTTCGGCCCGGTCTTGACCATGTATTGATCCATGGTGTGCTGGTTACCCTGAGTGTCGAAAATCGGGGTACTGAACTGCTTGGTGAAAGTTGCCTGTTTGGTCGGATCGAATTTGTTGGTAGCGACCGACTGATCAATCACCACGGCCGTAGAGTTCAGGTTGATCGTGGACGAAACGGTGCTGGTGGATTTTGGCGCCAGATTGGAGGTGTCGATCCGCAGGTCGGTCAACACGCCATTGAGGATCTTGCCATTGGAGTCCACGCCATAACCCTGCAGACGGGCCGTACCGTCGCTGTTCGTCACGTAGCCATCCTTGTCGGTCTTGAACGTACCGGCACGGGTGTAGGTCAGCGAACCGTTGTTGCTCATGACGAAGAAGCCGTTGCCCTGGATTCCCATGTCGAGCACGTTGCCGGTGTTGTTCACGTCACCCTGGCCGAACTGCTGGGAAATGTTGGCCAGGCGCACGCCGTTGCCGACGGTCTTGCTGCCGGTGCCCAGGCGAGTTGCCGAGTACACATCTTCGAATTCCGCACGGGACGATTTGAACCCGGTGGTCGCGACGTTGGCGATGTTGTTGCCGGTCACGTCCAGTTGTTTGTTGGATGCAAAGAGACCGCTAAGGCCGATATTAAAAGACATAATCCACTCCTTTGTGCCGGGTTAGTCGGCCTTACATGCCAATGGTTTGTACTTTGGACAGAGCGACGGTACCCAGCCCGGCCAGATTGAGCATCAACTCACCGCCAGTCTGGCTGATGGTCACGCTGTTGACGGTCGCTGGCAGGTTGGTGATCAGTGCCACGGACTGCCCATCGATCGTGCTGGTAGCACCGAAGGTGTACGTACCTGCAGCGACCGTTTCCCCCGCGTCATTCTTGCCGTCCCAGATGAAGCTGGCGTTGCCTGCTTTCTGAGCACCCAGGTCGATGGTGCGTACGGTCTTGCCGTCCGCATCAGTGATCTTCAGGGTCGCGGCGGCCACCGACGATGGCACCACCACCGTACCGCTGAGGCTCTTCGACGTGTCGACCACAGCCTTGTCACCGGGTGCAATGACCGAACGCCCCACCAGCGAAGAAGCCTGCAATGCCTGGGACGAGTTGTAGTTGCTGGCCAGCCCGCTCACGGTGTCGTTGAGCGAGGTGATGCCTTCCAGGCTGCTGAACTGCGCCAACTGGGCCACGAAAGCACCGTTGTCTTGCGGCTCCAGCGGGTTCTGGTTTTTCAGCTGGGTCACCAGCAACTGCAGGAATGCATCCTTGCCCAGAGCTTTGTTGCCCGTGGCGCTGCCGGTTGCCGACGCAAGACCATCAGTCGTGGTGGTGGTCTTGACCGAAGAGTTGGCCAGGATGTCCTTGAGGCTCAAACCACTGGTGGAATCGGTAACACTCATCTGAGTCGCCCCTTATCACTGACCGAGGGTCAGGACCTTCTGCATCATGGTTTTGGCGGTGTTCATCATTTCGGCGTTGGTCTGGAACGAACGGCTCGCGGAAATCATGTCGGCCATTTCTTCAACCACGTTGACGTTCGGGTAGTAGACGTAACCCTTGGCATCGGCCGCCGGATGGTTCGGCTCGTAGCGCGCTTCGAGGTTGCTCTGGTCTTCGACCACACCCAGCACCTGCACGCCCTCACCGGCGGCGTCCTGGCTCTGGAACAGCGAGTCGCTGCCGCCGCTCTGCCCGCCCTGGAACATGGTGGCGAATACCGGGTGGCGCGCACGGTAGGTCTGGTCGATGCTCGACGAGACGGTCTCGGCGTTGGCGATGTTCGAAGCGACGGTGTTCAAGCGCGTGGTCTGCGCACTCATGCCGCTACCGGCAATGTTGAAAACACTGGATAGAGACATGGCTTACTCTCCGCGCAGGGCTGACACCAGCCCTTTGAATTTGCTGTTGAGCAGGGTGAAGCTGGCCTGGAAGCCGATCGCGTTTTCCGCGTAGTTCGACTGTTCAAGTTGAGCATCCACGGTGTTCTGGTCGATCGACGGTTGCATCGGCGTGCGATACAGCAACGATTCGTCGCCATTGCCCAGGCCTTCAGCCTCGATATGACGGCTGTTGGTCATGTTCAAGGCGAAGGTGCCGCTTTTGGTTTTCTCGTTCTGCTCGGCGAGCACTTTCGAGAAGTCCAGGTCCCGAGCCTTGTAGTTCGGGGTATCGGCGTTGGCAATGTTATTGGCCAGGACTTCGGCACGCTGGGCGCGGAAGCCCAGGGCTTGTTCGTGGATACCGAGCGCTTTATCGAAGCTGATGCTCATGTCGGGAAACCTTCGGGTGACCTGATTTTTCGTAGGATCAACTTAGCAAGCCCCATGCCAATTCAAAAACCCCCGAAAACCGGGGCTTTCCCGGACATGGCAACGCGGCAATGCCAGAAAAGCGGCAACGGTTTTCCGCCGCATGCCGCTTTTCTGCCGCCTCCTCACCCTTTCAGAACACCACCGGCCACTGTGGGAGCGAGCCTGCTCGCGATAGCGGTTTATCTGGCAACGTTGAGTTCAACTGTCAGGACGCCATCGCGAGCAGGCTCGCTCCTACAGGAGAATGCAGTGCTGGCGAAAAATCAGCAGACAAAAAAACGGGAGCCCCTGAGGACTCCCGTTTTTTTGACAACACCAACAGAATCACTTCGCCTGGTAAATGATCCCCGGGCTGCACTGGACCATCTGGTAATGATCCGGCAAGCCGTTCAGCGCTTCGGAAGCACCGAGGAATAGATAACCGCCCGGCTTCAACGTGCTGTGGATGCGCAACAGGATGTCCTTCTTCACCTCGGCGGAGAAGTAGATCAACACGTTGCGGCAAAACACGATGTCGAACTTGCCGAGGGCCGCATAGCTGTCCAGCAGGTTGAACGAGCGAAATTCCACACGGCTCTTGATCGGTGCCTTGATCGCCCAGCGCCCCGGCCCTTTCGGGTCGAAGTAACGCTGCAGCCGCTCAGGCGACAGACCGCGGCCGATGGCCAGGCTGTCGTACTCGCCGGTCTTGCAGTTGTTCAGCATGGTGCCGGACAGGTCGGTGGCAACAATCTGCACCCCCATCCGCAACTGGCCCATGTTGACCCGTTCGAACTCGTCGATGGACATCGACAGCGAATACGGTTCCTGGCCCGACGAGCACGCTGCCGACCAGATGCGCAGGCGCTGGCCGGGACTGGCCTTGATCGCTTCGGGCAGTACCTTGTTCTTCAAGACTTCAAACGGGTAAGTGTCACGAAACCACAGGGTTTCGTTGGTGGTCATGGCATCCACCACCTGCTCGCGCAAACCGCTACGCGGCTGGGTCTGCATGCGCTGAACCAGTTCCCCCAAAGACTTGATGCCTTGCTGTTCCATCAGTTTATTGAGACGGCTGGAGACCAGGTACTGCTTGTTTTCACCGAGCAAAATGCCACAGGCTTTTTCCAGGAATACCCGGAACTGTTCGAAATCCAAATTACCCGTAGACAATGATGCCGCCTCTTAAATCGTGTTGACTGCCAGGGACACGGGCCCCTGGCTGATATCTGCTGCTTTGATCCGGTCGACTACCCGGGATGCCAGGTCATCAGGACGGAACTTGGCCAGGAAGTCATCGGCACCGACCTTCTTGACCATCGCCTGATTGAATACCCCCGACAACGAAGTATGCAGGATGATATGAAGCTTTTGCATGCGCGGGTCGTTGCGGATTTCCGCCGTCAGGGTGTACCCGTCCATCTCCGGCATCTCGATGTCGGAGATCATCATCAGGAACTCTTCTTCCGGCTTCTTGCCCTCGTCGACCAGTTTGCGCAGGTAGTCCAGCGCCTGCCGACCATCGTTCAACGCCACCACTTCGACGCCGACCGTTTGCAGGCAACGCGTGACCTGCTTGCGCGCCACCGACGAGTCGTCGACCGTCAGCACGCGCAACGAAAGCGCCTTGTGCTGGGTTTCGACATCCACCACACCGACGGAAATCGCTTCCGGCGTCGGCGCCACTTCCGCCAGCACCTTCTCGACGTCGATGATTTCGACCAACTGATTGTCGACCCGCGTCACCGCCGTCAGGTAATGATCGCGCCCGGTTCCCTTGGGCGGCGGATGGATCTCCTCCCAGTTCATGTTGACGATGCGTTCCACCGAACGCACCAGGAAACCCTGGGTCTTGGTGTTGTACTCCGTGATGATCACGAAGGGGTTGTGCTTGTCCTTCAACGCGCCGGAGCCGGTCGCCATCGCCAGATCAAGGATCGGAATGGTCGCCCCCCGGATGTTCGCCACGCCGCACACGACAGGACTGGACTTGGGCATCAGTGTCAGTTTGGGACATTGCAGCACCTCCCGAACCTTGAACACGTTGATCCCGTACAGCTGCTGGCCGTCGAGACGGAACAACAACAGCTCAAGGCGATTCTGCCCCACCAGTTGCGTGCGCTGGTTTACCGAATCCATTACACCAGCCATGCCAGACTCCTACGCCAACGCCAAGTGTTGTTGCGACGTGCCTTCATCACTAAACGGCACGGCGCTTGCTTTTTTAATCGTTATGAACACAGAACCGACATTTTTTCGACGCCTGACCACACCCTACCGCAAACGGCTCGGCGTGCTGGCGGCTGTTTGCCTGTTCAACGCTGGCAGCCCTGCCCTTGCTGACGCGGTTACCTTGCCTGACATGCTTATCGGCGTCACTCAGGGCTTTCTTGAATTCACCGTAGAAGACTATCTGGCTACCAGTCAAACGGAGGGTCGCTACGAGATCCAGGTCAACCCGCTCGATCCGCGCATGCACATGCCCATGTGCGACAAGGAATTGACAGCAACGCTCGAGAGTCCCAAGCCGCTGGGACGGGTCACGGTCAAGGTTCGCTGCGAGGGCGCGTCTCCCTGGACCGTCTTCGTACCCGCTCAAGTCCGCCTGTTTCGCGATGTCGTGACCAGCGCCCGGCCACTGCGCCGCGCCGCCATTGTCGAGCCTGGGGATGTGGTCTTGCGCGAGCGCGATATCAGCTTGATCAGCCAGGGCTACCTGACCTCCCTCGATCAGGCGATCGGGCAGCGACTGACCCGACCAATGGTCACCGATCAGGTGATTACCCTGGTGAACATCGAACAGGCCGAAGTCATCCGCAAGGGCGATCAGGTGGTGATCACCGCCCGCAGCGGCACCCTCAGCGTGCGCATGCCCGGCGAAGCGCTGTCAAACGGCAGCCTGAGCGAACAGATCCGGGTGAAAAACCTCAATTCCCAACGAGTCATCAAGGCGCAGGTCATGGCGCCGGGGCAGGTGGAAGTGTCCATGTAAGGTCCTCTGTTGATCGGAATGTGGCGCTTGCCGCGGCTGTTCCCTAGACTGTGCTCCATGCAGGGCAAGCGCTGACGCGCGCAAGGTTCATTGATAAATGAGCCTAAAGTTTTCCAGGGAATGGCCGAAACCATGGCAAGCGTCCAAATTCCCAGAGGTTTTTTATCATGGTCATTGATTTCAGCCGTTTGAACAGCTCCTCGTCCCTGACGGGCAGTACACGTACCAGCGCCAGCAAGGAAAGCGCCGAGGCCGGCAAATCCGCGCCGCTGGAGTCCGCGGCCGAACAGGCCGGTACCGTCAAAAGCGGGGAATCGGTACATCTCAGCAATGAGGCTCAACAGTTGCAGAAGGTCACTGACAAGCTGCGCGATCAGCCTGCCGTCGACAACGCCCGCGTGGCCGAGTTGAAAGCAGCGATTGCCGATGGCAGCTATAAAGTCGACAGCAACCGTGTAGCCAGCAAACTGCTCAACTTCGAAGCCCAGCGCTAGGCCACCGCCGGCGCCAGGCTTTTGGACGCTTAAAACCCAAGGCCAGCCATGCACGACACAAATTTACTGCAACTGATCACCGACGACTTTGCTCCAGCGCAACACTTGCTGGAACTCCTGCAGACCGAATCCCTCGCATTGCATGGCCGCGACATGCCATTGCTCGAGAACATCCTGGCGCAGAAACAGGCATTGGTCGTTTTGCTCGAACAGCACGGCCGCAAGCGCAGTGAAATCCTCGCCAGCCTCAACCTGCCGACCAACCGCGGCGGTCTCGAGCAATTGGCCGGCCAGTCGAGCATTGGCGAGCAGTTGCTGGCGCAAAGTGACGTGCTGACCGATCTCCTGGCCCAGTGCCAGGCCATCAACGCCAACAACGGCCAGTCGATCCTCACTCAGCAGGCCGCGACGGCCACCCAGCTGAAAATCCTCACCGGCGGTGAAACCCCGGCGCTTTACGATGCCAGCGGAACATTCTCCAAGCTTGCCAAGCCGCGCCCGCTCAGTCAGGCATGAGCCGGTCAATGCCCCCGCTCTATCAAGACGCGCAACATACTGGCAAACTGCTAGCTTGCCGTAGTCAAATTTTGTCTGGAGATTGATTAACCGTGTCCAATGCCTTATCCGTGGATGATGCTCCGCAGCCACCCAAGGTGCTCTCCACGCCCTTGGAAATCTCCAGCAACCTGCGCCAGCTGCTCGAAAGCCATGACCCGCTGATCATCACGTTCCACGAGCGCAGCCAGCGCTTCCAGAGCTATCTGGTGGACCTGGACCGTGACAGCAACATGATCGCCCTGGACGAAATGATTCCCCGTGATGGCGAGCGCTACCTGCTGGCGGGTGAGCCGTTCAGGGTCGAAGGCTTCCACGAAGGCGTACGCATTGCCTGGGAAAGCAACGGCCAGTTGAACATCGACGAATCCGGTGGCAGCCGCTGCTATCGCGGCCCCCTGCCCGCTGAAGTGGTGTACCACCAGCGCCGCAATGCGTTCCGCGCCGCGCTGAAGCTGGCACAACTGGTCAACGTCAACCTCGACGGCGAAAAGCTCAAGGCGTCGATCAGCGGCAAGTTACTGGATATTTCCGCTACCGGCTGCAAACTGCGCTTCGACGGCGACATCACCGGCAGCCTGCAACTGGGTCAGGTCTACGACCGCTTCAGCGCCGACCTGCCCTTCGGCAAGATGACCGCACCGGTCGAGTTGCGTTATCTGCACTTCGAAGAAAGGATTTCCACCACCTTCGCCGGCGTTCGCTTCCACAACATGAGCGGGCTGGTGCAGCGCCAGGTCGAGCGCTTCGTCTACCAGTTGCAACGTGAAGCACGTCGCTTCGACAAAGACGACATGTGATAGAGCGTCAACAAAAAACGGGCAGTCCCTTGCGGTGACTGCCCGTTTTTTATGCCCTGGATTTAAGGCCTGGCCTCGCTGAGGTTAGGGTCCCGCCCTGTATCAGGGTCTTGCGGCGGCTGATCGGTTTCAGCTTCGGTGACAGTTTCAGGTTCTGATTCAGGCTCTGGCCCGGCACTCACCGGGTTTTGCATCTGATCCTGCACCACCTGCTCATCAACACGCGGGTCGAGGCAGGCCACCAGCGGTGAACTCGTCATGTTGTCCGGCATGGCCACGTGATGCAGCGGCGCGTCTTCCACCTGATGCAGGTTGGTCACCGCTTTCGGGCGAATCCGCCACACCAGCACCAACGCAAAGAAACTGAAAAACGCATAAAGCATCTGGCTGCCGAACAGCTTCATCAGCACGCCGGCCACCAGCGGCCCGATACTCGCGCCAACGCCGTAGGTCACCAGCAACATTGCCGTCAGGGACACCCGGCGATCACCTTCGACGTGGTCGTTGGAGAACGCCACTGCCAACGGATACAGGCAGAACTGCACCAGCGAACAGATAAAACCGGCGATAAACAGAACCTCCAGCGGCACCTGCGGCATGATCGCCAGCGGCAGTGCCGCCAGTGCCAGGCTGAATGCAAAACTGCGGATCAATACGGCCCGATCGTAGCGATCGGACAACCAACCCAGCGGCCACTGCACCAGCAACCCGGCAAAAATACAGCTACCCATGAACAGGCCGACCTGCTCCGTGGACAATCCCTGCTGCGAGGCATACAGCGGCGCCAGACCGTAGAACGAACCGACGATCAAGCCCGCCCCCAGCACCGTGCTCAATGACTGTGGCACGCGCTTGATAAAGAAGCGCGGCTCCATCGGTGCCGGGTGCAAGGGTGCCGGGTGAATCCGCCGCGTCAGGGCCACCGGCACCAGACACAGGGCGAAACACAGGGCGACCAACATCAGCAATTCAAGCCCCAGCCCTGGGTGCATGACCAGAATCAACTGCCCCAGCACCAACCCCAGATACGAAGCGATCATGTAGCCACTGAAGACCATGCCGCGCTGATTGGCATCGGCCTGCTCATTGAGCCAGCTCTCGATCACCATGTACTGACACATCATGCCGAGGCCGACGATCACCCGCAAAAACAGCCAGGCCGGCAACCAGTCCACCAGGCCATGGCCGAGCACCGCCGCGCCAACGATCCCGGCACAGGCCGAGTAAGCCCGGATATGCCCGACCCGGGCAATCAACCGGTGACCGATCTTGCCCCCCAGCACCAGGCCGAAATAGTTGGCAGCCATCAGCGCACCGACCCACAGACTGTCGACATGGTCGGCAGCCAGGCGCAACGCCAGGTAAGTGCTCAACAGGCCCGAGCCGATCAACATCATCAGCGAGGCGAAATACAGCGCTCGAAAGGATTTCCAGATTTGGCGCATCGGCGTTCCGAGCGGCTCCTTGCAGTGAGAATCGGCTACCGCTAAACGATAGCCGGATGTCGATGGATCGTCAGGCCTGGGCTGCTAAAACACGCCGTTCCCAGGGAGTAATTTCATCATGGAAACTGGTCAGTTCCAGGGTCTTCGAAGCAATGTAGCCTTCGATGAATTCCGCGCCAAACAGTTCCTTGGCCAACTGACTACGTTTCAGACGCTCAAGTGCCGCATGCAAGGTACACGGTAACGAAAGATTTTCCGGCACTTCGAACTCACCCTGGATCGGCGCGCTCGGCTCCAATGCCTTCTCGATGCCATGCAACCCCGCCGCCAGGCTTGCGGCAATCGCCAGATACGGGTTGGCGTCGGCCCCCGGCAAGCGGTTCTCGACCCGACGGGCCACCGGCAAACTGGCCGGAATGCGCAGGCCCGCCGCCCGATTGTCGTAGGACCAACAGGCATTATTCGGTGAGGCGTAAGGGTGGCACAAGCGCTGATAGGAGTTCACGTTCGGCGCAAACAACGCGGTGAAATCGGCCATGCACGTTTGCTGACCGGCAATGAAGTGGCGGAAGATGGCCGTCTCCTGCCCCGCCTCATCGCTGAACACGTTACGCCCTGAATCGATCTCGACCACGCTCTGGTGGATATGCATCGAACTGCCCGGCGTATGCGCCAACGGCTTGGCCATGCACACCACGCTCAGACCGTGCTTGAGGGCCACTTCCTTGAGCAGGTGCTTGAACAGGAACGTCTGGTCGGCCAGCAACAGCGGATCACCGTGCAGCAGATTGATCTCGAACTGGCTGACGCCCATTTCGTGCATGAAGGTATCGCGAGGCAGCCCCAAGGCCGCCATGCACTCGTAGACTTCATTGAAGAACGGCCGCAAGCCATTGTTGGAACTGACGCTGAACGCCGACTGACCGTCTTCGCGGCGACCGTCCAGCCCCAGTGGCGGTTGAAAAGCCAGGGTCGGATCGGTATTGGGGGCGAAGACAAAAAACTCGAGCTCGGTCGCCACCACGGGCGCCAGGCCGCGGGCCGCATAACGGGCAATCACCGCCTTGAGCTGGCCACGGGTCGACAGATTGGAACTGGTGGTGGTGCCCAGTTCATCCGCATCGCAAATGGCCAAGGCCCGCGGCGGATGGCTCCAGGGCAAGCGGTGGATTTGTGCAGGGTCCGGGATCAACGCCAGGTCGCCATCGTCGCTGCCGTAAAAACGTGCCGGCGGATATCCGCCCATGATGCATTGCAGCAGCACACCCCGTGCCATCTGCAAACGTCGACCGTCGAGAAAGCCCTCGGCGGTCATCACTTTGCCCCGTGGAACGCCATTCAAGTCCGGCGTGACACATTCAACTTGATCAATGCCCGTCAATCGCTGCGCGAGTGAACTCAGGCCAACGGTCGTCATGACGCTATCCTTGTTATTGTACGGGCCGCGAACGGCGACCGTACAAAATAGGCTCCGCGTGTTCGGAATTTCAAGCAGCGTCGTTAAATATGCTGCCGGTCAGGGCAGGTAAAGGCGAAACACTCCCCCACCCAATGGACCACCATTGCTGATTTCGGTACGCCCACCCACGCCGTTGCGCTGATGCAGCGCGGCAATTCGCCCGGCAAAGTACAGGCCCAGCCCGGTGCTGCCGGTGCTTTGATTGATGCCCTGCACGTAATCGGTCTGACGTTCGATCATCTGCGCCGGGTACCCCTCGCCATCGTCATTGATGGTCAACACCAGTTGCCCGGCTTCGTCGCTGACGCTGATCAGAACGGCATGCCGCGCAAAACGAATGGCGTTGTTGATGCAGTTGGCCAATACCGACGCGATCAACTCACGATCGAAGAAACCCAGCGGGCTCAGCGGATCCACTTCAAAGGTGGCCATGATGCCGCGGCTGGCGAACACCTCCTGATGACAGGCCAGTTGCGCTTCGATGAAATCATCCAGTTCATGGTAGGCCGGTTGCAGCGGCATCTGGTTGACCCCGAGTTTGTACAATCCCAGCAACTGCACCAGCATGCCGTTGAGGTGAGCGAACTCGAAGTCGATCACGCCCTGCTCCGGCGTCTGCCGCGCCGTCTGCGGCAATCGCCCCAGCCACTGACTGTGGGCCTGCATCAGCATGGCCAGCGAGTTCTTCATGTCGTGCACGGTAGAGGCGATCACCGTGGAAAAATCCAGTGCCTGTTGGTTGTCGTTCATTGACCAAGCGCCTTGCTTTTCAGCTTCTGGTAACGCGGATAGCGCGCGTCGGAGTCGGGCATCAGGCCGACCATTTTCAGGCAGGTCCGGCATTCTTCCAGCTCCGCCGAAGGAAGGTTGGTATCGGTGCCATGCAACAACGACTGCGCCAGGTTCAGGGCGATACTGATGTTCTTCGGTTGCATCGCCAGGGCCTTGCGGAATACTTGCCGGGCTTCCACCAGGTTGCCGGTCTTGTAGACGCGCACGCCCTGACGGTTGAGTTCCGCGGCGGCGTTGCCGGAATTGAGGATGCTCGGGTCGTCGGTCTGCTTGGCGATGTCCTTCATGACCACCGGATCGTCGCCGTAGATTTCCACGCAGTTTTTCAGCATCGCGGTACCGGCCTCGGTCTGCCCGAGCAGTTTCAGCTGCTTGGCCACCAGCAAGGCCGCTTCGGCGCTCATGAATTGCTCCATGCCGTCCAGACGCAACATGGCTTGCTCGGTGAGCTTGTCAGCCGTCTCTGCATCGTTGAGCAACAGGCTGGTGGCCTTCATCAGGCGCGCCCGGATTTGCAGGCCCGGATCGGAGGGGTTTTCCTTGGCCACGGCGCTCAATGTGGTGTTGATTTCCAGGCGGGTGCGCGTGTCCAGGCCCCGTTCGCTGCCCTTGCTGATCAACGCGTGAGCCAGGCCGAGGTTGCTTTCAGGATCCTTGAAACGTGATTGCGCGCCTTGGGCCACAGCCTGGCGATAGGCTTTGGAGGCAGTGTCGAAGTCCTCGTTGGTCATCGCCAGCTTACCGAGCAACGCTTGCCGGCGCACCGCCAGAGGCGACAGGCGAATCGCCTCTTCCAGGACACGCTGCGCCCCCTTGGTGTCCCCTTCGGCGACCAATACATCCGCCATCCCGTCATACAGCGACGGCATCATCGGGAAGACTTTCAGGGCTTTTTCATAAATGCCCTTGGCCTGCCCGACCTGACCGCGCTTGAACAGCAACTTGCCCAACCCGGCAAACGCCCATGGCAACGGGCGGTCGGCGATGATGCCGTCATAGAGGCGCTCCAGCGCTTCGTTCTGATTCAGGTCGCGCAAGGCATCGGCGCGATAGCGCAAGCACAGTGGCGAATAGCGGATGTCTTGCTTGCACAGGGCGATGCAGGCGTTGAGCACCTCCATCGGCTTGCCGCGATCCAGGGCCTGCAGGATCGGCTTGAGCAAGGTCTTGCGCTGCTCCAGGCGCTCCAGGCGCTGGGCCAGGCTGGAGCGGTTGAACGGCTTGGTCAGGTAGGCATCGGGCTCATGTTCCAGTGCACTGAGCACCATGGCCTGGCTGGTTTCGGCGGTGACCATGACGAACACCGCTTCATGACTGATCAGCTTTTCTTCCATCAGGTCTTCGAGCACCTGCTGGCCGTTCTTCTTGCCGTCACCCAGGTGAAAGTCCTGCAAGATGAAATCGTAGGCTTTCTGCGAGCACATTTTCAGCGCCTGCTCGCCGGTATCGGCAGTGTCCACTTCCTTGACGCCCAGTTCGCGCAGCATCGACCTGACCGAACTGCGAAAGTCCGAGAAATCATCGACGATCAGAAAACGCTTTTGGTGATACGACAGCATCGAAGATTTCCAGGCAATTTAAGAAGAAGAACCCAAAGGCAAAAGAGGCAAAATGGCCCCTGTCTGCCCGGGTTATCGGCCAGCAGTGGCGTTCCCTTGAGAATCTTCCCCTGCGGCACACTCTAATTATTTGAAGGCGCTAGCGAAAAACAGGATTATCCTGATTTATCGATTTGCTCTTGCCTCTCCCAGGACTCAAGTGCATGCCCCCCATCGCCAAAGGACGACCCCATGAGTAGACCCTCCAATACCGTTCCAGAGCGAAAGGCCCTGAGCCCAAGCACGCTGGATTTTCCGGTGGTGGGGATCGGCGCGTCGGCGGGCGGGCTGCAAGCGATCAAGTTGTTCTTCGAAAACATGCCGCAGGACAACGGCATGGCGTTCGTGATCATTCTCCATCTGTCTCCCGACCACCAAAGCATCGCCGACAAGATCGTCCAGGAATCAACCAAGATGCCGGTCCTGCAGGTCGGCAGCACGGTGCCTATCGAAAAGAACCGGGTCTACGTCATTTCGCCGGCGCAACAGCTGAACATGAATGACGGTCTGCTTGAGGTCAGCCCTGTCGACCCGCGCCTGGGACGTCACTCGTCGATCGATCTGTTCTTCCGCGACCTGGCCGATGTGCACCGTGAACGCGCGTTCTGCCTGGTACTGTCGGGCACCGGCTCGGATGGCGCGGTCGGCCTGTCGCGCATCAAGGAACAAGGTGGCATCACCCTGGTCCAGACGCCGGAAGACGCCGAGTTCGACGGGATGCCGAAAGCCGCCATCGATACGCGCATGGTCGACTTCGTGTTGCCGGTGGTTGAAATGCCGCAAAAGTTGCTGGAGTTGTGGCGCAACGCCCGGGAAATCAGCCTGCCCACGGTCAGTGATCAGGAGATGAAAAGTGTTGCCCCGGTGTCCGAGCGCGATACCGCGGCGGCCGAGCAGATGCTGCATGACATTCTGATTCAATTGCGCACTGGCACCGGCCATGATTTCAAACACTACAAGCGTGCCACGGTACTGCGACGCATCGAACGCCGGATGCAGGTCACGGCGCAACCGGACCTCGCCTCCTATTACAAATTCCTGCAAAACAATCCCGAGGAAACCAAGGCGCTGCTGGGCGACATGCTGATCGGCGTGACCAACTTCTTCCGTGACCGCGAAGCCTTCGAAGCCCTCGAGCGGGATGTGGTGCCGCAACTGGTCAACGCCGCCACGGCTTCGGCACAGTCGGAGAAAAAAGAAGAAATACGTGTCTGGTCCGCCGGCTGCTCCACCGGCGAAGAAGCCTACAGCCTGGCGATGCTGCTGCACGATCAAATGCAACTGGACTCCAGCAAGGCCACGCTGCAAGTGTTTGCCACCGACATCGACGAGCGCGCGGTCAGCTACGGGCGCAGCGGTCTGTATCCGCAAGCGATCATCACCGACGTGCCTCCGTCACGGGTGCGCCACTATTTCATCAAGGAGAATGACCACTACCGGGTGCGCAAGGAGTTGCGCGAAAGGGTTTTATTCGCCAAGCACAGCCTGTTGTCCGACCCGCCGTTTTCGCAGATCGACCTGATCGTTTGCCGCAATCTGCTGATCTATCTGGATCGCGAAGTGCAGCGCGAGATCCTCCAGATGTTCCACTTCGCCCTGCGCCCCGGCGGCTTCCTGTTCCTCGGCACGTCCGAAAGCGCCGATGCCTGCCATGAACTGTTTGCCCCTGTCGACAAACGCAACCGGATCTTCCGCGCCAAAACCGGCACGACCTCCAGCCGACGCACGCCCACCATGCCCCGTGGCGGCTACGTACGTACCAATATGCCCCGGCAGGCCCAGGAAACCAGCGTGCAACGCAAACTGTCGGTGGCCGACCTGCACCAGCGCGCCCTCGAACAGTCGGCGCCACCGAGCGTACTCGTCGATACCAACGCCGACATCCTGCACATGAGCGAGAGCGCCGGGCGTTTCCTGCGGCATGTGGGCGGCGAACTGTCGCGCAACCTGCTGAACCTGATTCTTCCGGAGTTGCGCCTGGAAATCCGCACCACCCTGTTCCAGGTCCAGCAGAGCGGTACTTCGGTCAAGTCCCGCGGGGTGCCGATCAAACGCGATGAACGGCGCTCCCTGATCGATCTGGTCGCCCATCCCTACAAGGATGAAGTCTCGGAGGGCGAGTACGTACTGGTGATTTTCGAGGAGCTCGAGATCGACCCCTCGGAAGTGACCTTGAGCCCCCAGCTGCAAACCGAAAGCCAGGTGCTGTCCAACCTTGAGCGCGAACTGCAACGCACCAAGCTGCACTTGCAAGACACCATCGAACAATCGGAAATCTCCAGCGAAGAGCTGAAGGCCTCCAATGAAGAAATGCAGGCGATCAACGAAGAGCTGCGCTCGGCCACCGAAGAGCTCGAGACCAGCAAGGAAGAACTTCAGTCGATCAACGAAGAGCTGCTGACGGTCAACTTCGAACTGAAAACCAAAGTCGAAGAGACTGACAAGATCAACGATTACCTGAGCAACCTGATCGCCTCCACCGACATCGCCACGGTGTTTGTCGACCGCAGCTTGCGCATCAAGTGGTTCACCCCCCGTGCCACCGACATCTTCAGCATGTTGCCGGTCGATACCGGACGCTCACTGCTCGACATCACCCATCGCCTGCACTACGAGGACCTGGCCGCCGATGCCGCCCTGGTTTTCGAATCGCTGAACATGATCGAGCGCGAAGTCAGCAGCACCGACAACCGCTGGTACATTGCCCGCCTGTTGCCTTATCGCTCCAGCGAAGACCACATCGACGGTACGGTGCTGACCTTCATCGAAATCACCAAGCGCCGCGCGGCCGAGGAAGAGTTGCGCCTGGGTGAAGAACGCATGCGGCTGGTCGCCGAAAGCACCCGCGACTACGCCATCATCACCCTCGATGAACACGGCGTGATCACCAGCTGGAACAAAGGTGCCGAATTGATCTTTGGCTACAACAAAGACGAGGCCGAGGGGACTCGCTACGATTTCATCTTTTCAGCCGAAGATCGTGCCAACGGCATTCCGCAAAACGAACTGCAATCGGCCCGCAATCATGGGCGCTTCGAAGATGAACGCTGGCACCTGCGCAAGGACGGCAGCCGATTCTTTTGCAGCGGCGAAGTCACTCTGCTCAACGGTGACAAACTTCAGGGCTACGTGAAAATCGCCCGGGACCTGACCGGCCACAAGCGCCAGCATGAAGAGCAGAGCCTGCAACTGGCCGAGACGCGCAATACCAGTTACCTCAAGGACGAGTTCTTTGCGGTCATGTCCCACGAGCTCAAGCATCCGCTGAACCTGATCCAGCTCAATGCGGAACTGTTGCGTCGCTTGCCAGTGACGAAAAACCTGTCTCCAGCCGCCAAAGCCGTCAACACCATCTGCGAAGCCGTCACCAGCCAGGCGCGGATCATCGACGATCTACTGGATGTCGCCCGGGTCCGCACCGGCAAGCTCAAGCTGCAATCGGTCGCTGTGGACCTGAACAATGTACTGCGTGACATCTACACCGTGGTTCTCAATGACGGGCACGACATCAAGGTCGAGCTGCAAGCCCCTGCCGAGGCACTGATGATCCAGGCCGACCCGACGCGCCTGGAGCAAATCATCTGGAACCTGGTGAACAACGCACTGAAATTCACCCCGGCCAAGGGCCGCGTGCTATTGATCGCGAGTCAGGCGGGCAACATGGCCAGGCTGGATGTCAAAGACAACGGCATCGGTATCGCGAAAGAGCACCTCGAACACGTATTCGACTTGTTCGGCCAGGCGGAGAAACAGCACGCCTCGCACCAACGCGAGGGGCTGGGGATCGGCCTGTCGCTGGTCCGTCAATTGACCGAGGCACAACGAGGCACGGTGCAAGTGAGTTCCGGCGGCGTGGGTACCGGTTGCACGTTTACCGTCTACTTGCCATTGGCCGAGATCAACGGCGAAGCCCTGCCCGCCGCGCAGATCGAAGACGCTTCCGGCCGGCTCAGCGGCCTGACCATCCTGCTGGTAGACGACTCCGCCGAGGTACTGGAAACCTTGAAGATGCTGCTGGAGATGGAGGACGCCCAAGTGATCGCTTTCGACCGTCCGGCGGCGGCGCTGGACGCGGCAAAAAATACCCGGTTCGACCTGATCATCTCGGACCTGGGCATGCCGGTCATGAACGGCCATGAACTGATCAGCGCCCTGCGCCAATTGCCGCAAGTCAAAAATGTGCCTGCCATTGCGCTGACCGGTTACGGTGCCCAAAGCGATATTCAGAAATCACGGCAATCGGGTTTCAACCAGCACATCGGTAAACCGGTGTCCTACGATGACCTGATCGACACTATTGAGGCTCTGCGGCGCTCATTGACCTGAGGCAACTCAAGTAAGCCCGCTGCACGCAGGCCCGTTGATCGATGGCCTGCTGCAGTCGCTCCTTTGCGCGCCCGCACCTCGACCTGCACGCCGTCGTCGAGCACTTCTTCATAGGTCTGAAAGGGTAAGCGGGTATTGGTCCAGAGCCAGTATCCGGTGCCTCTGTGTCGCATCGATTGATCTCCACAGATGTAATTTGAAGTAAGGCACAGCCGTCACCGGGTTTCCACGCAGGTCGTCGGCTGATTTCAACAAGCGCTGGCTGGCAGGTGGTTCGGTCAGACCGTGAATCGCCAACAAATTGACCACTCTAAAGTTAGCACTCCTAACTTCACACCACTCGTCGATTAATTGACGACATTGATCAGGATCCGATATTGGCCAGTGGCCACCTCCGGCGAGCCTAATCCCTTGATTTTCGAGGGTTACTGTCCCCCTTGAGAACATCGCTCAGGCCTCGTCGTACCGGCTCGCTATCGAGGACCTGACGGATGGGTAGGTTGGCAGCACTCCGGGCTGACCTAGAATCAGTTGATAGGCGGGAGGGAGCACATCATCATGCGTAAACCACTGATAATTACTCGTATTGACCTTCTCTCCCGGGCTTTGCCTGACTTTTGTAAACCTTCGCCCCGCGTGCCAGTGCTGTCGATGAAAATTGCCTCGGGGGTGCTGGTTGCCAATACCCGGGCGGGCATCATCACGGCCTACCGGCGTTCAAATCCATCCTTCAATCGCACCGCCCCAGTGAGCAAGTTGCTGACCCTGGAAGGCCGGCGGATGGAGGCCATCACAGGTTTTTCAAGGGGGTCAGGAAGATCATGACTGACCAGAACGAATCAATTGGCGTGATGTTGATCGATTGTCGCCCCCTCGTACTCAAGGGCCTTCACGACTTGATCAATGCCAGAAAGCCCCGGATGGAAGTGACAGGACAGGCCAGCACCTATACCCAGGCGCTGGACCTTGCCGATCAGTTGCGGCCGGATGTGATTTTTTTCAGTTTCTTTCCGGATGCGCTGAATCCGCTGGATGTCGTCGCGGGACTCACCCGTAGCGCTGAAATGAAAGTGCTGTTGCTCAAGGGCCTGTACGAAGTCGTCCCCGCTGCCCAGGCGATAGAGGCTGGCGCTCGCGGCATCGTGCTCGCGGAAGACCCGACGGAATCGATTATCCAGGCCATCCTCAATGTTCACCATAGCGACTTCGCAATGGACAGAGCCTGGGCTGGCGGCCTTTGCGGCTATGCCGTGAGCGGGCACATACCCATCAAATGCAATCTGGAGCAGGCGAAACAGGCGCGGTTGACGCTGCGCGAGAGAGAACTGATTCGCGCCATCGTGGGCGAACCGTCCGCCAAATATGTAAGCATCGCCGGGCGCCTGGGGATCAGCGAGCACACCGTGCACAACCACCTGAGCAACATCTATCAAAAGCTCAACCTCATCAACCGCATCGACTTGCTGATGTATGCGCTCAAACACGGGCTCACCAACGAAGCACCGACCGAGTCCGTCTGGGTGGAACTGGATTGAATTCAAGTCGATACAAAACGGTCTGCCCCTTACTTTCAGGGGGTAGGCCTTCACCATTTCGCCTTCCTTGTCGGTGGCCCGGAACAGGATTCCCGGAATGCTGATGTCGTTCTCGATATATCCTGCCGCGTTAACCCGTATCTCCCCCGCCGCCCCCTTCAAGCCTTGTACCGCTCGATAGTTCACCGCGGATGCGATCATGCGGATCTCGTATTGGAGCCGCAAAAAGAATGCGAGGGGGGTTTCCTGGGCCGCCCTCGCATCCGTTCACGCGCGCAATTCCTCAAGCGCTGCCAAAAAAGATGTCGGTACTCTGTAGATCGACCCCGACCAGGGTGATGGTCGTTGTTTGTCCGCCCGTCTCGGCAACCGTCACGACGCTGTCCGCGCCGGTGTTGTTGATCGATTGGACAACGGCGTTCGGGTCGCCGTTGAACACCAGCTTGTCTTGCACGCCAGGGCCCGTATCGAAGCCGGTGACCTGGTACAGGTTCTCATTGACTGACAGATCGACGTTGAACGCATCCTGCTTGGCGATCGTGCCAGCCAGCGTGAAGTCGAAGAGTGCGTTGTTCGGATCGTTGGCGAACAGGTTGGCGTCAAACGTACTCGTCGCCGAGTCCCCATCCTTGTCCGTCAGCGTCGCGCTGAACGCAAGCTGGACATCGCTGGCCAGGCTCTCGCTCTGCTGTATGAACTGGATCACCGGGATCTTGATCTCGCCTCGGCCCATTGTCAGCTGAACAGCATCGATCAGCGCCGAGCCCTCCTTCTCAATGAGGAAGGACACCTGTCCGCCGGCCTCCGGAGTCAGGGTGTTCACCTCGACGCGGTTCGAGAACGTGCCATCCTCGTAGTAGATCCTGTAGTACAGGTCCTCGGTCGCGGTGTTGTAACCCGCCACGGAGTTGTCGATAAAGACCTTCATGCCCGTCAGCAGGGTCTCTGGATTGATGACGAAGCTTTCATCGGCGGCGCTGATGGCCGCCAGGTTATCCCCCTGGAACACGTTGTTGGCGACGCCAATGCCGGACGTGCTGACGTTCATGGCCGCCGGGTCTATGTACGACGGCAGGGGGTTGGTCTGCAGTGTGGCTTCGGTCGGGTCGGGGGCTCCGAGCCCGATGCCGCTCAGGATGTCCGAAGTCGATGCCAGCGCCTTCGCGGAAAAGAACACGATCTCCTCGGATGTCGAAGGAATAGCCGGGTTGCTCGTCAGCGGAATCAACAATGTGCGCACCGCATCCGGGCCGCCGGCAGTGAGTGAGCCGTCGGCACTGCTGAGCACGATCGTCGAACTGAAGCCTTGCACCAGATCCAGTGCATAGTGGCCATCGGCATAGGCGGTCAGCGTGTAATCGACGGAGGTGTTCGCCGTTGCCGCGTTGTTGTCGAAGTCACCGGTCAAGGTTCCTGCGAACTGGTACGCGCCATTGGCATCCGGTGATGGCGCCAGCTCGGTGAGCGTGCCGGTCCCGGTCGTGGTCGTGTTGTCGGGCCGGACGAGGGTAAACTGGTTATTGACCAGCGAGATGTCCAGACCGGCCGCACCCAGCCCGTCGGCTCCCGTCGCCATGTTCCAGAACCCGGATTGCGCCAGGACGCTACCGGTCCCGATCAGGTTGCCGAAACTGAGTGCCGGCCCGTCGTCCTTGAACACCAGGTTCTGCCCGATGTTCAGGGTCGCCAAAGCGCTGTCGCCGTCCCCGTCGGTCTTGATCGCGCTCAGTGTCACCAGGTTGTCCGAGGTCAACGACTTCGAATCATCGGGATTGTTTGGGTCGGAATGCACCACGGCGCGGAGCTGGTCGAGCGTGACGCTGCCATTGGCGGCGACGCTGACGGTAAACACCAGCAGATTACCCGTGGCCGTGCGGCCTTCGACCACGGTGCCGTTGAGCGACAGGTTCACCGCCTGGCCCGAGGCCGTATCGGTCAACCCGGAAGCTCCCGCCACCACGCCCAGCGCATAGCTCAGCGTGCCGGCCCCATCGGCACCAAACGCCGAATTGAAGTTGGCGGCGAAGCTCTGGGTGGCGTTGGTCGCCAGTACCGTCTCGTCCACTGTCAGCGTCGGTTCCACGCCGGTGGTGCTGATGCTCGGTCCGTCGTCCTTGAACACCAGGTTCTGCCCGATGTTGAGGGTCGCCAAGGCACTGTCGCCCTCCTTGTCGGTAATGGTTGCCGTCAGCGTCACCAGGTCGTCCGAGGTCAATGTCTTCGAATCATCGGGATTGGTGGCGTCGGGATGCACCACGGCGCGGAGCTGGTCGAGCGTGACGCTGCCATTGGCGGCGACGCTGACGGTAAACACCAGCAGGTTGCCGAGGGCCGTGCGGCCTTCGACCACGGCGCCATTGAGCGACAGGTTCACCACCTCGCCCGAGGCCGTGTCCGTCAGCCCGGAGGCTCCCGCCACCACGCCCAGCGCATAGGTCAGCGTGCCGGCCCCATCGGCGCCAAACGCCGAGTTGAAGTTGGCGGCGAAACTCTGGGTGGCGTTGGTCGCCAGTACCGTCTCGTCCACCGTCAACGTCGGTTCCACGCCGGTGCTGGTGATGCTCGGTCCGTCGTCCTTGAACATCAGGTTCTGCCCGATGTTCAGCGTCGCCAGCGCACTGTCGCCGTCCCCGTCGGTCTTGGTCGCGGTCAGTGTCACCAGGTTGTCCGAGATCAGGCTCGTCGAGTCATCCGGATTGGTTGGGTCGGAATGCACCACGGCGCGGAGCTGGTCGAGCGTAACGCTGCCAGTGGCGGCGACGCTGACCGTGAACACCAGCAGGTTGCCCGTGGCCGTACGACCTTCGACCACGGTGCCGTTGAGCGACAGATTCACCGCCTCGCCCGAGGCCGTGTCGATCAGTCCGGAAGCTCCGGCCACCACGCCCAGCGCATAGGTCAGCGTGCCGGCCCCATCGGCGCCAAACGCCGAGTTGAAGTTGGCGGCAAAGCTCTGGGTGGCGTTGGTCGCCAGTGCCGTTTCGTCCACCGTCAGCGTCGGTTCCGTACCGGTAGTGCTGATGCTCGGCCCGTCGTCCTTGAACACCAGGTTCTGCCCGATGTTGAGGGTCGCCTGGGCGCTGTCGCCGTCGCCGTCGGTCTTGGTCGCGATCAGCGTCACCAGGTTGTCCGAGGTCAGGCTCGTCGAGTCATCCGGATTGGTTGGGTCGGAATGCACCACGGCGCGAATCTGGTCGAGCGTGACGCTGCCATCGGCGGCCACACTGACTGTGAACACCAGCAGGTTGTCCGTGGCCGTGCGGCCTTCCACCACAGTCCCGTTGAGCGACAGGTTCACCACGTCGCCCGTGGCCGTGTCCGTCAGCCCGGAAGCCCCGGCCACCATGTCCAGCGCATAGGTCAGGGTGCCGGCCCCATCGGCGCCAAACGCCGAGTTGAAGTTGGCGGCGAAGCTCTGGGTGGCGTTGGTCGCCAGTGCCGTTTCGTCCACCGTCAGCGTCGGTTCCACACCGGTGGTGCTGATGCTCGGCCCATCGTCCTTGAACACCAGGTTCTGCCCGATGTTCAGGGTCGCCAGGGCGCTGTCGCTGTCGCCGTCGGTCTTGGTCGCGGTCAGCGTCACCAGGTTGTCCGAGGTCAACGTCGTCGAATCATCGGGATTGTTTGCATCGGGATGCACCACCGCCCGGATCTGGTCGAGGGTGACGACACCATCGGCGGCCACACTGACCGTGAACACCAGCAGGTTGTCCGTGGCCGTACGCCCTTCCACCACCGTGCCATTGAGCGACAGGTTCACCACGTCGCCCGTGGCTGTGTCGGTCAACCCGGAGGCTCCGGCCACCACGCCCAGCGCATAGGTCAGCGTGCCAGCCCCATCGGCGCCAAACGCCGAGTTGAAGTTGGCGGCATAGCTCTGGCTGGCGTCGGCTTCCAGTACTGTCTCGTCCACCGTCAGCGTCGGCTCGACGCCAGTGGTGCTGATACTCGGCCCGTCGTCCTTGAACACCAGGTTCTGCCCGATGTTGAGGGTCGCTTGGGCACTGTCGCCGTCGCCGTCGGTCTTGGTCGCGATCAGCGTCACCAGGTTGTCCGAGGTCAGGCTCGTCGAATCATCGGGATTGGTTGTGTTGGTATGCACCACGGCGCGGATCTGGTCGAGCGTGACGCTGCCAGTGGCGGCGACACTGACCGTGAACACCAGCTGGCTGGTAAGGGCCGTGCGGCCTTCGACCACGGTGCCGTTGAGCGACAGGTTCACCACCTCGCCCGTGGCCGTGTCGATCAGCCCGGAGGCCCCCGCCACCACGCCCAGCGCATAGGTCAGCGTGCCAGCCCCATCGGCGCCAAACGCCGAATTGAAGTTGGCGGCAAAGCTCTGGTTGGCGTCGGTGCCCAGTACTGTCTCGTCCACCGTCAGCGTCGGTTCCACGCCGGTGCTCGTGATGCTCGGCCCGTCGTCCTTGAACACCAGATTCTGCCCGATGTTCAGGGTCGCCAGGGCGCTGTCGCCGTCCCTGTCGGTCTTGGTCGCGATCAGCGTCACCAGGTTGTCCGAGGTCAGGCTCGTCGAATCATCGGGATTGGTTGTGTTGGCATGCACCACGGCGCGGATCTGGTCGAGCGTGACGCTGCCAGTGGCGGCGACACTGACCGTGAACACCAGCTGGCTGGTAAGGGCCGTGCGGCCTTCGACCACGGTGCCGTTGAGCGACAGGTTCACCACCTCGCCCGTGGCCGTGTCGATCAGCCCGGAGGCCCCGGCCACCACGCCCAGCGCATAGGTCAGGGTGCCGGCCCCATCGGCGCCAAACGCCGAATTGAAGTTGGCGGCAAAGCTCTGGGTGGCATTGGTCGCCAGTACCGTCTCGTCCACCGTCAGTGTTGGTTCCGTGCCGGTGGTGGTGATGCTCGGTCCATCGTCGTCGAAGATGATCCTGGAGCCGATTTCGGCTTTCGAAATAGAGGCCTGTACCAGCGTGAAAGCACCGATATCAAAATCGGCGTGCTCATTGCCCTTGGCATTGACGGCCGCCCCGTTCTCGACGAGCACACGGTTGTGGTCCGCCGCAGTGGTGTATTCAATCTGGTAACCGGCTTTGACGCCCGTGATGGTTGCAACCCCTGCTGCAAAGCTGATGGTGATGGCCGGATCATTCACCGAGCCGTTTGAATTCTCGATCACCTGCCCGATGCTGTTGAAGACACGAACATTGGTGATGGCCACCGGCGAATCATTCCCATACCCATTGATGAAATTCGTGCCAGGTTCAGCAGCGGTGCTGGATGCGCTGACTCTTACCACGGCACTCTTGCCGCTTTGCAACTGCACAACGTCGAAACTGGCCGATTTCGCATTGAAGACACCGGTAAAGTCGACGTTGGATTCAACATCGGCTTCGTTCTGGTCCAGGTTGGGAATGGTCACACTCTGCCTGGCACCCGTGACGAACGAAAAGCGGATGCCTTCTTGCTCCACAATCATCTGATTATTGGTGCCGAAGGTGGTAGGGCCACCCGCCTGGCTGGTATTGATCGTGTCTCCAGTCGTTATATTGGCGCCGCTTGACTGGTCTGCGGGGTCCTTGCCGGTGGCGATGATGGTGGGGTCCGTGATCCGCAACACACCACCGACATCGACAACGTTCGGGTTCGCCTTCGTGAACATCAGGAACAGGTTCTGACCGGAGGGCGCATTGGCCAGGCTGAATTCCATGTCCTGGCTGGCGCCGATGAAAACCTTATCCAGCAGGTTGAGCGAATCATCGGCATTCGTCGTAACGGGGTGTTTAAGCGGTTGGTACTCCACGGTCCAGATTTTGCCGCCCGATCCGGATTCTTCAATATAGGCAGCGAACACGATCGCGCCGGTGGAACTCCCAGCTCGACCCAGAACGATGTTGTTGTTCGTATCCGTATAGAGAAGGATGTCGATGCCATCGAGAGTATCCAGCCCGCTGTCCACGCCATTGAGCGGTGCGCCGGAGATGCCGACGAAGCTGATATCGGTAATGCTTGCTCCGGGGTCAGCGGTGATGGTGAATGCATTGCTGCCAGTGTTGCCAACGGCACCGGTATAGCCACTCAAGGCCGCGCCTGTTGCGGTACCTGCCCCCAGAGCAGTCAATCGGGTAGTGAAGGTCGAAGGCAGGGACGCCACCAGAATATCGTTGTCGTCAGCGTCCCCCGCAGGGGCTGGCGTGGCAGTGGCGTTCTGCAACCCGGCCGTTTCGTCCAGCGTGACGTCCTCGCCGGTCGCCACGACGCCCAAAACGCTGTCCGTAAAGGACGTTGTCGCCACGGCGTCGTCACCGGTGCCGACCACTCCATCGGCGCCCGCAGCGGTCGCGGTGAGCAGAAACGTCGCGCCTGCCGAGTCGTCGGGATTCACGTACCACGAAGTGGTGACGCTGCCGTTGACCTGGCCGTCGAGATCGCCAGCGCCGCCGTCGGTCACGGACCAGGGCTCATGCCCCGCGCCGGTGTTGGTGTCGAGCACATCGTCGGGCGTGCCCCACACACCATCCGCGCCAGCACCGATGGCGTGGTCCACTTCGAGTGTCACGGTGCTGCCGGCGGCAAAACCGCTGGCCGTAATGATGGCTGTGCTGCCGGGAGCGTAGTCTTCAAGGTTGGTGGTGACGGTCGGAATGTAGGTAAACGTCCAGTCGTGGTTGACGGGTGAAGGATGGTCACCGGTGTTATTGGTCAGGTCGTTCGTGGGCGATGAGGTTTTCTTGCGCATAGTCATGACTTTCTCCTGAGCGGGGTCCAGTCATCGGGGGTCGACCTTGGACCATTTTCTGATCTATTGGTCTCAACTATGAACAAGCACCGCAGGCGGCACATCGGCGGATACTCCCAGACGGGATGGGAGATTCAGACTACGAGGGGGGAGGAGACGGAAAGTCGCGAAGGTAAAGTTGATGGCTTGGGATAAATCCCGGGCATCTGAATTTGCCGAACTTTATCTACGAGTCGTGAAAGGGAAGCGTTGAAACAGGTGGGGGAGCTGCAAAATATGGTGTCCCAGGGCAGGTTCGAACTGCCAACCTTCCCCTTAGGAGGGGGATGCTCTATCCAATTGAGCTACTGAGACACACGGTGACCACGACGATACGCGGTGCGATGGACGGCGTGCATGTTAACGGCCGGGCTGGCTTTTGTCATGTCGTCCGTAGGCTTTTTAAGTGTAGGCAGACGCCTCGAGCGGGTGCGGACTTGTTTACCGTGCAAATTGCATCACTGCAAAAAGCTATCATTGCAAAATGCAATATCGAGATTTGCCAAAAATAACTTAATTCATTGTTTTTAAAGAATTTAATTGCCGATAGACTCTGGCGTGCAAGCTGCTGGCAACGACAAGCGACCGGCACGGCTTTGTCAGCCAGGAAAACATCCTGGTGCCGGCTCCATCCGCCGAACGATTGGTATTTTGAAAGACCTTCACCAGGAGTACAGCATGTCCAGATCAGCCGCGAGTTTCTTCATCCTCGCCTTGTTGAGCGGCATTTTTCATCTGTCATTGACCCAGGACATGGTCGTCACCCTCCCCCTGATCGCCTGTGGCGTATTCAGCGCGCTGTTCGTGCTCGCATTGATCGCCGGGCGCAAGATCAAGTTTGATCCGGTTCTGCGGTGATCCCGACATGGCAGTCCCATTGCAAGGGCCTGCCATCCATCCTTAATTCCCCCCTCCATGCGACTCCCCTAGTAAATCGGCCATTTGCCACTATTCTGTAAAAGGTAAGGAACAGGGATCGAGTTCACTTTTTCCTGCCCGCCGGAAACCTTTCGTCGGGTGGAGAAAGCACGAAGTGATACGGCCTGGTCGAACTTTTCAAACCAGTCCGCATTTCTGATAATTGGTGCTGGCAGAACGCCTTTATCCAGTTCAATATTTGTCACAGAATTGACGCCAAGGATCTGGCTACTTTGAGGCATGATGCGCGCCTCTATCAATTCAGGTTGAACATTTGGCCAGAGCGCTTGTCCTACCAGACATCCTGCGGCCAATCCCGAAAACCGCTCCCCTGAACTAACCGGTTAAATATATGCGCCCATTGAAACAGGCAATTTATTCCAGCCGTACGGCTGACAAGTTCGTCGTACGTCTGCCAGACGGAATGCGTGAACGCATTGCCGAGGTGGCTCGCAATCATCATCGCAGCATGAACTCCGAAATCATTGCGCGCCTTGAGCAGAGTCTTATTCAGGAAGGTGCACTGGGAGAAGAGTTGAGCATGCGTCTGGACAGCCCCGAGCTTTCCTTACACGAACGGGAGCTGCTGCAGCGCTTCCGCCAGCTCTCCCATCGACAGCAGAACGCCCTGGTTTCGCTGATCGCCCATGACGCTGAAATGGCCGCCGACGCGTCCTGATTCAGCCAGAAAGCCCAAGCCAGCCTGATCGCTGGCTTTTTTTTGCCTGAAATCCGGGCACAAAAAAACCCGCCACGGGCGTAGTGCTAATCACTGTAGGAGCGAGCTTGCTCGCGATGGACTCGCGAGCGCTGCGTTTAGTCAGCAAACACGCGTTATCTTTAGCGACCATCGCGAGCAAGCTCGCTCCTACACAGCATTACGCCATTCAGCGGGTTTTCAACAAGCAGGACTTCAGAGCAGGAAGATTGTCGCCAGCCCCAGGAAGATGAAAAAGCCTCCGCTGTCGGTCACGGCAGTAATCATCACACTGGCCCCCATCGCCGGATCGCGCCCCATCTTCGCCAGGGTCATCGGGATCAGAACCCCCATCAACGCCGCCAGTAGCAAGTTGAGTGTCATCGCGGCGGTCATCACCACGCCCAATGACCAACTGTGATAGAGCATGTAGGCAACCAGGCCAATCACCCCGCCCCAGATCACGCCGTTGATCAGCGCTACCGCCAACTCCTTGCGCATCAGGCGCGAGGTATTGCCGGTGCTCACCTGGTCCAGCGCCATGGCCCGCACAATCATGGTAATGGTCTGGTTACCCGAGTTACCGCCGATTCCCGCCACGATCGGCATCAACGCCGCAAGCGCCACGAGTTTCTCGATCGAACCTTCAAACAAGCCGATCACCCGAGAAGCCACGAACGCGGTAATCAGGTTGATCGCCAGCCAGGCCCAACGGTTGCGCAGGGATTTCCAGACCGATGCAAAAATGTCTTCTTCTTCACGCAGACCCGCCATGTTGAGAACTTCGCTTTCGCTCTCTTCACGGATCAGGTCGACCATTTCATCGATGGTCAGACGGCCGATCAGCTTGCCGTTCTTGTCGACCACGGGGGCGGAGATCAAGTCGTAACGCTCGAACGCCTGAGCGGCATCGTAGGCGTCTTCGTCCGGGTGGAAACTCACCGGATCGCTGGCCATCACCTCGGAAACCTGTTTGTCCGGGTCGTTGACCAGCAAACGCTTGATCGGCAACACGCCCTTGAGGACGCCGTCGTAATCGACCACGAACAGCTTGTCGGTGTGGCCCGGCAACTCCTTGAGACGGCGCAGATAACGCAAGACCACTTCAAGGCTGACATCCTCGCGGATGGTCACCATCTCGAAGTCCATCAGCGCACCGACCTGCTCCTCGTCGTAGGACAGTGCCGAACGCACGCGCTCGCGTTGTTGCTGGTCGAGGGTCTCCATGAGCTCATGGACGACGTCTCGCGGCAGCTCGGAGGCCAGGTCAGCGAGTTCGTCGGCATCCATGTCCTTGGCGGCTGCCAGGAGCTCGTGATCGTCCATGTCGGCGATCAGCGATTCACGGACCGAATCGGATACTTCAAGAAGGATGTCGCCGTCGCGATCGGCCTTGACCAGTTGCCAGAGCGTCAGACGATCGTCCAGCGGCAAGGCTTCAAGGATGTAGGCGACGTCGGCGGAGTGCAGGTCATCGAGCTTGCGTTGCAGCTCGACGAGGTTCTGCCGGTGGACCAGGTTCTCGACCCGGTCATGATGCGGGCCTTCCTGGCGGTGAGTCAGGTCTTCTACAACTCGCTGGCGCTGCAGCAGCTCAACCACCTGAGCCAGGCGATCCTGCAAGCTTTCCTGCGTTTTCTTTACTTCGATTTCAGACATAGGCGAACTCCACTCCCAGCAGCGGGGCACGCCGGAAGGATCAATCAGTCAATTCATGATTGGTGAAACGGGGTACTGAGTAACTACTGGGTAAGTCCATGGAGGTATTCCACAAGCCCCGGCGGGGCTGACGGGCGCAATGATACACCGCCTGACGGTTTTAAACGTTAAAAAATCTCGGCTGAAACAAGCGCTTGCACAACAATCTTGAGCATCGTCCTGATCCATGAAAATGCGACGACGAATTCTGAAAGGAAAACACACACCCTTCGAAAATTGTAGACGCTCCCCTTGAAAAGGAACGTCACGGAAGACGCTGGAGAGTACGCAGAGAGATCACAGCTAGCGCTACGACACCCGGCGAGGTCGTAGCGCAAACGTGGAGTTCGACGGGAAGGGATGCACGAAAGGAAAAGCCAAATTCCAGACGGCAAAAAGCCCGCATTAAATGCGGGCTTTCTGTTTGTATGGTGCACTCGACAGGATTCGAACCTGTGACCGCTCGGTTCGTAGCCGAGTACTCTATCCAGCTGAGCTACGAGTGCATTTTGTGTTTTTAGACCAGACCACAACTGGTTGAAACCAAGTTACCTGCATTGCTGCAACTAACTCTTAAATGGTGCACTCGACAGGATTCGAACCTGTGACCGCTCGGTTCGTAGCCGAGTACTCTATCCAGCTGAGCTACGAGTGCATTTGTTGCCGCGCATTATAGGCCGTCTAATCTCTATGTCAAACACTTTTTCTAGTAATTTCAACAACTTACCGAAGAAGCCAGATTACAACGTACTACGCAAATAATGGCGGAGAACGGGGGATTCGAACCCCCGACACCCTTTTGAGGTGTACTCCCTTAGCAGGGGAGCGCCTTCGGCCACTCGGCCAGCTCTCCGCAACACGGGGCGTATATTAACCAGCTTCTTCCCCGTTTGCAAACATAAAAAACGATAAAAATTAATGGCTTGGTTCTTCGTCCTTCTCTTTCTTGATACGCAGGTAAATTTCTTCCCGGTGAACAGCCACCTCTTTGGGGGCATTGACACCGATGCGCACTTGATTTCCTTTGACGCCGAGCACGGTCACGGTGATTTCGCCATCACCGATAATCAGGCTTTCTGCGCACCGACGAGTCAGAATCAGCATACCTTTCTCCTCACGCATTACATTTCAGGGACAACAGTCTGCAAAAAAAAGGCACTCGACCCACAACCGGAGCGGTCGCAGCCCTACATGCCTGAGTATTGACTAGCGCGAGCAAAAGAACAGCCTCGAGGGCCACGCCATTCAAAAAAACAAAAGGCGCGGTCAGACCGCGCCTTTTGGCAAACGCATCACTCGCCCTGGCGGGCCGGTGCGTCCAGTTCGAAAGCCGTGTGCAGAGCGCGCACAGCCAGTTCCAGGTACTTCTCTTCGATCACTACGGAGACTTTGATCTCCGAAGTCGAGATCATCTGGATGTTGATGCTTTCTTTGGCCAGGGACTCGAACATGCGGCTGGCCACGCCTGCGTGAGAGCGCATGCCAACACCGACGATCGACACCTTGGCGATCTTGGTATCGCCCACGACTTCACGGGCACCCAGCTCGCCAGCGGTCTTTTCCAGCACCGCTTGCGCCGCCTGGTAGTCGTTGCGATGCACGGTGAAGGTGAAGTCGGTGGTGTTATCGTGCGCAACGTTCTGCACGATCATGTCGACTTCGATGTTCGCGGCACTGATCGGGCCGAGAATCTTGAAGGCAACGCCCGGGATGTCTGGCACGCCACGGATGGTCAGCTTGGCTTCATCGCGGTTGAAAGCGATACCGGAAATGATCGGCTGTTCCATGGTTTCCTCTTCATCAATAGTAATGAGGGTGCCCGGACCCTCCTTGAAGCTGTGCAGTACGCGCAGCGGAACGTTGTACTTGCCGGCGAACTCGACCGCGCGGATCTGCAGCACCTTGGATCCGAGGCTGGCCATTTCCAGCATCTCTTCGAAGGTGATCTTGTCCAGGCGCTGAGCCACGGACACCACACGCGGGTCGGTGGTGTAGACGCCGTCGACGTCGGTGTAGATCTGGCATTCGTCAGCCTTCAGGGCTGCAGCCAGCGCCACGCCGGTGGTGTCGGAACCGCCACGACCGAGGGTGGTGATGTTGCCATGCTCGTCGACGCCCTGGAAACCGGCGACAACCACCACACGACCGGCCTTCAGATCACCGCGAATCTTCTGGTCATCAATCTGCAGGATACGCGCTTTATTGTGCGCGCTATCCGTCAGGATCCGCACCTGGTTGCCGGTGTAGGACACCGCCGGCACGCCGCGCTTGATCAGCGCCATGGCCAACAGGGCAATCGTCACCTGCTCACCGGTGGAAACGATCACGTCCAGCTCGCGCGGAACCGGTTGACCGTCGCCACTGATTTGCTTGGCCAGATCGATCAGACGGTTGGTTTCGCCGCTCATTGCAGACAGCACAACCACCAGGTCATCGCCGGCGTCGCGGAATTTCTTAACCTTGTCGGCGACCTGCTCGATTCTCTCGACGGTGCCGACCGAGGTGCCTCCAAATTTCTGTACGATCAAAGCCATTTCAAAGCCGCCTCTGCCCATGAAGGGCGCCCAAATAATCACTCAAACAGCGTTGCGGCCCGCCACTAGACTGCGGGCCGCAAGCACTGCCTTATAGACCCTGCTCTACAAACGGAACGGCCAGGGCCAGTGCCGCATCCAGTGCGCCAGCGTCGGTACCGCCGCCTTGCGCCATGTCTGGACGACCACCACCCTTCCCGCCCACTGCCGCAGCGGCTTGCTTCATCAAATCACCGGCTTTGAGTTGGCCAGTCAGGTCTTTGGTTACGCCTGCAACCAGAACGACCTTTTCCTCATGGACACTGCCGAGCAGGATCACTGCGCGGCCGAGTTTGTTTTTCAGTTGATCAACCAGCGCCAGCAGCGCCTTGCCATCCTGACCGTCCAGACGCACGGCCAGCACTTTCACGTCCTTGACGTCCAGCGCCTGGGCCGACAGATCGTCGCCCGCAGCACTGGCAGCCTTGGCTTGCAACTGCTCGAGTTGCTTCTCCAGCAGACGGTTGCGCTCCAGCACAGCCGACAGCTTGTCGATCAGGTTGTCGCGGCTGCCCTTGACCAGGCTGGCCGCTTCCTTGAGTTGTTCTTCCGCCGCGTTCAAGTAGGCCAGCGCTTGCGCACCGGTGACTGCCTCGATACGACGCACACCCGACGCCACACCGCCTTCGCTGATGATTTTCAGCAGGCCGATGTCGCCGGTACGGTTGGCGTGGATACCGCCGCACAGCTCGACGGAGAAATCGCCCATGCTCAGTACACGCACGTTGTCGCCGTATTTCTCGCCGAACAGCGCCATGGCGCCTTTCTGCTTGGCGGTTTCGATATCGGTTTCTTCGGTTTCAACTTCGGAATTCTTGCGAATCTCGGCGTTGACGATGTCTTCCAGCGCTTTCAGTTGTTCAGGCTTGATGGCCTCGAAGTGGCTGAAGTCGAAGCGCAGGCGCTGACTGTCGACCAACGAGCCTTTCTGCTGAACGTGATCGCCCAGCACCTGGCGCAATGCGGCGTGCAGCAAGTGAGTCGCGGAGTGGTTCAACGACGTGGCGTGACGCACCTCGGCGTCAACGTGGGTCTCGACCGGCGTACCGACGATCAGGCTACCCGAATCCAGGATACCGTGGTGCAGGAATGCACCGCCGGTCTTGGTGGTGTCACGCACGTCGAAACGCGCGCTGCCCGCCTGCAGGTAACCGCAATCACCGACCTGGCCACCGGACTCGGCGTAGAACGGCGTCTTGTCGAGAACGATCACGCCCTCATCGCCTTCGCTCAATACGTCGACCGACTGGCCATCTTTATACAGCCCAACGATCTTGGCGGAACCGCTGTGAGCGATGTAACCGGTGAACTCGGTGGCCACGTCGACCTTGACCAGGCTGTTGTAGTCCATGCCGAAGGAACTGGCGGAACGGGCACGGACGCGCTGGGCTTCCATTTCGCGCTCGAAACCTTCTTCGTCGATGGTCAGGCTGCGCTCGCGAGCGATGTCGCCGGTCAGGTCCATCGGGAAACCGTAGGTGTCGTAGAGTTTGAACACTACGTCGCCCGGCACCACGTTGCCCTTGAGTTCAGCCAGATCCTGCTCGAGGATCTTCAGACCCTGCTCCAGGGTCTTGGCGAATTGCTCCTCTTCGGCCTTCAGCACGCGCTCGATGTGCGCCTGCTGGGATTTCAGCTCCGGGAACGCCTCGCCCATCTCGGCAACCAGGGCCGCGACGATCTGGTAGAAGAAGCTGCCCTTGGCGCCCAGCTTGTTACCGTGACGACAGGCGCGACGGATGATCCGGCGCAGCACGTAGCCGCGACCTTCGTTGGACGGCAGCACGCCGTCGGCAATCAGGAAACCGCAGGAACGGATGTGGTCAGCCACGACTTTCAGCGAAGCCTGGGCGTCGTTGGTGCAGCCGATGGCCTTGGCCGATGCAGTCAGCAGGCTCTGGAACAGGTCGATTTCATAGTTCGAGTGAACGTGCTGCAGCACGGCACTGATCCGCTCCAGGCCCATGCCGGTATCCACCGATGGTGCTGGCAGCGGGTGCAGCACGCCATCGGCGGTGCGGTTGAACTGCATGAACACGTTGTTCCAGATTTCGATGTAACGGTCGCCGTCTTCTTCCGGCGAGCCCGGTGGGCCACCCCAGATGTCGGCGCCGTGATCATAGAAAATCTCGGTGCATGGACCGCACGGGCCGGTATCGCCCATGGTCCAGAAGTTGTCGGAGGCGTACGGCGCGCCCTTGTTGTCGCCGATGCGCACCATGCGCTCGGCCGGAACCCCGATGTCCTTGGTCCAGATGTCATACGCCTCGTCATCGCTGGCGTAGACGGTGACCCAGAGCTTTTCCTTGGGCAGGTTCAACCACTTGTCGGAAGTCAGGAAGTTCCAGGCGTAGCTGATGGCATCACGCTTGAAATAATCACCGAAGCTGAAGTTACCCAGCATTTCGAAGAAGGTGTGGTGACGAGCGGTATAACCGACGTTTTCCAGGTCGTTGTGCTTGCCGCCGGCGCGCACGCATTTCTGGCTGGAAACCGCGCGGGTGTACGCGCGCTTTTCCTGGCCCAGGAAGCAGTCCTTGAACTGGTTCATCCCCGCGTTGGTGAACAGCAGGGTTGGGTCGTTGCCCGGAATCAAAGAGCTGGAGGCTACACGGGTGTGGCCTTGCTCTTCGAAGAAGCGAAGGAAGGCTTCACGGATTTCTGCGCTTTTCATTAGGTTCTTCCACGGAGGCTGCGGCCAAAGGCCTGTTCGAAACGTCAACAGACGAAGCGACGGCAAAGGGCCGCATTATATCGGCCCTGCGCGCGGGGTACAGCGTGTTTATACGATAGAAACACTCAATTGGAGTGCTAACGCTATCACTTGCGCGAAAAGTCGACGAATGTCGCGACGACCTGCTCGATTTGCGCACGACTGACGTCCATGTGCGTGACCATGCGCAGACGCGCAGCGGCACTGAGCTTGATCCCCCGCTCGGCGGCAAAGGCCTTGATGGCCTCGGCCTGGTCGCCCATCTGCACGTAAACCATGTTGGTCTGCACCGGCTCGACCTCGAAGCCCGCTCCACGCAGGCCTTCGGCCAGCCACTGTGCGTTGGCATGGTCATCGGCCAGGCGCTGAACGTTGTTATCCAGCGCATACAGGCCCGCCGCCGCGAGGATCCCGGCCTGACGCATGCCACCACCGACCATCTTGCGCAGGCGCCGGGCCTTGCCGATCAGCTCCGCCGAGCCACACAGCACCGAACCGACCGGTGCGCCCAAACCTTTGGACAGGCACACCGAGACGGAATCGAAATACTGGGTGATTTCCCGGGCATCCACCCCCAGTTTCACTGCCGCGTTGTACAAACGAGCGCCGTCCAGGTGCAGTTGCAAGCCGTTTTCGCGGGTAAAGTTTCGGGCCCGGGCCAGGTATTCCAGGGGCAGGACCTTGCCTTGCATGGTGTTTTCCAGCGCCAGCAAACGGGTGCGGGCGAAATGGAAGTCGTCCGGCTTGATCGCCGCCGCAACCTGCGCCAGGTCCAACGAACCATCGGCCTGCACTTCCAGCGGCTGCGGCTGGATCGAGCCAAGCACCGCCGCGCCCCCACCTTCGTACTTATAAGTGTGGGCCTGCTGGCCGACGATGTACTCGTCACCGCGATCGCAATGGGCCATCAACCCCAGCAGGTTGCTCATGGTGCCGGTCGGCACGAACAGTGCCGCGGCAAAGCCCAGGCGCCTGGCCAGTTCGGCTTCCAGGTGATTGACCGTCGGATCTTCGCCATACACGTCATCGCCGGTGGCGGCCTTGGTCATTGCCTCGAGCATGCCGGCGCAAGGTTGGGTGACGGTGTCGCTGCGAAGATCGATAACACTCATGAATCTGGCCTCAGTAAGCAGGGGAAATCCCTTTCAGTCAGGAATTACTGCGGGCATGGCGACGATTAATCAACCCTTGGGCTGGGATAATGCTCACTAATAGAGCGAAATACTCGATAGCAATCATCCAAAAGGGGCCATGCGCATACCGCAAATATGTGATAAAAACGCTGCGCCGCCAAACATTTGGGCGGCAAAAACGTTCTCAGGGCGGGGTGCAACTCCCCACCGGCGGTAATTGCGCGCAAAGCGCATAGCCCGCGAGCGCTTGGCGACGACGCTGCTTCGGCGGTGGTTGGCGGCAAGGTCAGCAGACCCGGTGTGATCCCGGGGCCGACGGTCATAGTCCGGATGAAGAGAGAACGGGATTGACAACAAAGGGCCGTCCGCCGGCACTCGTGCGAGCGTGCGTACCCTCAGATCCCCTTCGATTCATAACGCCCTGTTTTTCACACAAACAGGAGTCAGAACATGCAACCCACCGCAATCGACAGCAAAAGCAAACACCATCACGGCGAGCGCGTAGCGTTCATCCAGGCCTGCTGGCACAAGGATATTGTCGACCAGAGCCGTAAAGGCTTCGTCGCCGAAATGATTGCCCAGGGTTATCAGGAGTCCGACATCGATTTCTTCGAAGTCGGCGGCGCCTTTGAAATGCCCCTGCACGCCAAGTTGCTGGCCAGGACCGGTCGTTATGCCGGCATCGTCGCGGCAGCCCTGGTGGTGGACGGCGGCATCTACCGTCACGAGTTCGTCGCCCAGTCAGTGGTCAGCGGCCTGATGCAGGTGCAACTGGAAACCGAAGTGCCGGTGTTCTCGGTGTCCCTGACCCCGCACCACTTCCATGCCGGTGAAGAACACCAGAAGTTCTTCTTCGAGCATTTCCTGCACAAAGGTCAGGAAGCGGCGAAGACCTGTGCGGATACGCTGATGAAGATCCGTTCGCTGCGTCGCAGTGAACCGCGTGCGCTAGCCGTATAATCACCGCAAAACCTGTAGGAGCGAGCCTGCTCGCGATGGCGGACTGTCAGTCGACATTTATGCTGACTGATACACCGCTATCGCGAGCAGGCTCGCTCCTACATGGGTTCTACGCTGAATTCAGGCCAGGTTTTCGTCGGTCGTCGGCACGACCAGGATGCCGGCACGCAAACCATTCTTCACCCTGGGGTTCGGGAAGATGATCCGGGCGCCCTCCTCCTCGATGATCCAGCGGGTGTTGGCGATGTCTTCCGCCAGCAGGTAACCCACTTCCAGTTCCGAAAAGTTCTCGATATCCGCCGGCAGGTTCAGGCGGAAGCTGTCGCTGTGCTTGATGATTTCCCGCGCCACGCTGTACAGCTGCAAACCGTCCAGTGCCGCTTCAGTCAGCTCCGGCTCGGTGCCTTCGATGATTTGCTTGAGACGGTTTTCCAGCAGGGAAACATTGACCCCGTCGTTCTGCCCGAAAGGCCGTGCCTTGCCCAACTCCAGAGTGAAGGCCTCGGCCCCCAGTTTGTCGTAGGTGTAGGCGCTGAACACGATGGAAGGCTTGTTCTGCAACAACACCGCTTCCATGCCGGCAGCACGCAGGCGCGCCAGTTCCTGACGCGAATGCTGGCGATCTTCCTTCCACGGATACAGGGCGAACTGCTCGATTTTCGAGCCGCGAATCGCCGTGTGCAGGTCGTAATGCAGGCGCTGACGATCCGGCAGACTGAAGAAGCTGGCAGCCAAACGCTCCAGCTCACAGGCGCGCAGGGCTTCGGAACCGCTGCTTTGTTCGTGACGGCCATTGAACAGCCGATTGACGTCCTGCTCGACGAAGCGCTCGCCCTTGCGAATCGCCTCGGGGTTACCGAACAGGAACAGAATACGTGCGCGCGGCTTCAAGTCGCCGCGGGCAATGTCGTGCAACAGGCGATCGAGCAACTCGATCGGCGCTGTTTCATTGCCGTGGATCCCCGCCGACAGCAGCAGGTCCAGGCCATTGTCACGCGCCTCAGGTGGCCGCACTTCCAGCGCACCTTCGCTCAACCAGCGCATGCGCACGCCTTCGACAGTCAGTTGAGTCTTCTCCGCCGGTTCACGGCCGGCGAGGGTCAGTTCAAGCAGTTTGCCGAGGGCGAGCATAGAGCGGCTTCCTTAGTGATCGTGGTTGCAGTCCGGGCCGTGGACGTGTTCCTCGTCGTCACCGAGGTCAGCGGGTTCCATCTCCAGTTGCAGACTTACCAGATTAGTCGCCAATGGGCGCAACAGCAGGTTGGCGTATTCAGCGTCACCTTCTTCGACGTCCACGCCGATCAACAGTTGGCCGCGGCCGTCCTGCTGGATCCACAGCTCTTTACCTTGCCACAGGACCGCGACGCGGGTGCAGGAAGTCTCCAGTTGCGTGCCGTCGGTGTCTTCAAGGATCAGCTGCAGGGAATCACTCATGTTTTACGCTCTCGTTTGAGATGAAGCGGCGCGCAGCCACGGGAGGCAACGCACCGTCGATCAATTGATCTGGAATGGATAAACCGCGCCCAGTTTAAGGATTTGCGTCAGTTCATCCAGTGCCGTCCGGCACTCAAGCAGCAATTGCGGGTCCGCCAGATCGTTTTCGGTCATGCGGTCGCGGTAGTGCTTCTCGACCCATTCGGTCAGTGTGCCGTACAACGGTGCCGTCATGATAACCCCTGGATTGACCGCCGCCAGTTCGGTTTCGTTGAGCGCGACGCGCAACCTCAGGCAAGCCGGGCCACCGCCGTTCTGCATGCTCTGCTTGAGATCGAAGACTTTCACTTCGCGGATCAGGCCGCCGGAGCTGGTCAAACCCTGCAGGTATTGCCAGACACGCTCGTTGCCACGGCATTCTTCCGGCACGATCAACAGCATGGAGCCATCAGGACGCGACAGCAGCTGGCTATTGAACAGGTAGGAACGAACCGCGTCTTCCACGCTGACAGCGGAACGCGGAACACAGACAGACTGAAATTTCCCACCGACTTTGGCGAGTTTGCTCTGCAATTCAGCGAGCATCTTCTCGGTGTCGAGGAACGCGTCCTCGTGATAGAACAGCACTTCGCCATTACCCACGGCGATCACGTCGTTGTGGAACACGCCCTGGTCGATCACCGACGGGTTCTGCTGGGCGTAGACCACGCCGTCATCGCTCAAGCCGTGCAGACGGGCTACGGCCTGGGACGCTTCGAGGGTCTGGCGCGCCGGGTACTTCTGCGGTGCCGGGTAGCGGGTGTCGAACGCGCTGCGACCGAACACGAAGAACTCGACACCGGCTCCGCCGTATTCACGGCAGAAACGCGTGTGGTTGGCCGCGCCTTCGTCACCAAACTGCGCCACAGCCGGCAAGGCAGCGTGGTGGGCGAAGTGTTTCTGGTCAGCGAACATCGCCCCCAGCACGCGGCTGGTGGTCGGGTGTTCGATGCTGCGGTGGTATTTGCAGTTGAGGTTGGCGGCGGTGAAATGCACGCGACCATCAGCGGTGTCGGCGCTCGGGCTGACGGTGGCGGCGTTGGCCACCCACATGCTCGAGGCCGAGCAACTGGCCACCAGCAGCGGCATCGCATCTTTGGCCGCGCGCTCGATCACTTCAGCGTCGGTGCCGCCAAAGCCCAGGCGACGCAGTGCGGCCACATCCGGGCGCTCTTGCGGTGCCAGAACGCCTTGCTGGAAACCCATTTCCATCAACGCTTTCATCTTCGCCAGGCCTTGCAGCGCCGCTTCCTTGGGGTTGGAAGACTGCTGGCTGTTGCTCTGGGACGCGACGTTGCCGTAGGACAGGCCGCCATAGTTATGGGTCGGCCCCACTAGACCGTCAAAATTGACTTCATAGGATTTCATCAGCGAGGCTCCACGAGAATCTGTTGTTATAGGCTTCAGTAACTAGATTTGAGACCGAGGCGCGGCCATCGCCAGCAGGCTGGCTCCTACAGGGTTTGTGTCGTACACAGAGTGTGTGAACACCACCGAACCTGTGGGAGCCAGCCTGCTGGCGATGGGCATCACGCCATTTTCACGCCAGGCGTCAAGGCTGCTGGCATCACCAGGCTCGGCGTTTCCAGCGAGGCCACCGGGTACGCGCAGTAATCCGCCGCGTAGTAGGCGCTGGCGCGGTGGTTGCCCGAGGCGCCGACGCCGCCGAATGGCGCGCTGCTCGCGGCACCGGTCAGCTGCTTGTTCCAGTTGACGATACCGGCACGGCTTTCCAGCCAGAACTGCTGGTAGCGCGCCTCGGAGTCCGACAGCAGGCCCGCGGCCAGGCCGTAGGCGGTGTCGTTGGCTTCAACGATCGCCGCTTCAAAATCAGCGTAGCGGATCACCTGCAGCAGCGGGCCGAACAGTTCTTCGTCAGGACGATCGGCAACGGCGCTCACGTCCAGGATACCCGGGGTCAGCAAGGCCGATTGAGCCTGGGGCTGAGTCATTTCCAGCAGCGCCACGGCGCCGTTGGCCAGCAGATGTTCTTGCGCATCCATCAACGCTTTCGCAGCGCCAAGGGAAACCACCGAGCCCATGAACGGCGCCGGTTGCTGATCGAAAGCACCGACTTCGATAGTCGCGCTGACCGCCACCAGGCGCGCCAGCAACGTATCACCCCAGGCACCTTGCGGCACCAGCAAACGGCGGGCACAGGTGCAGCGCTGGCCGGCGGAGATGAACGCCGACTGAATGATGGTGTACACCGCGGCATCGAGGTCGGCGACCTGATCGACCACCAGCGGGTTGTTGCCGCCCATCTCCAGCGCGAGGATCTTGTCCGGACGACCGGCGAATTGCTGGTGCAGGTGATTGCCGGTGCGGCTGGAGCCGGTGAAGAACAGCCCGTCGATACCCGGGTTCGCCGCCAGGGCGATGCCGGTTTCACGAGCGCCCTGCAGCAGGTTCAACACGCCAGCCGGCAGACCCGCCTCGACCCAGCACTTGACCGTCAGCTCAGCGACTTTCGGTGTCAGTTCGCTTGGCTTGAACAGCACGCTGTTACCGGCCAGCAGTGCCGGCACGATGTGGCCGTTCGGCAGGTGACCCGGGAAGTTGTAAGGACCAAATACCGCCACCACACCGTGTGGCTTGTGGCGCAGCACAGCGGTGGCATCGCCCAGCGGGCCGCTCTTTTCGCCGGTACGCTCGCGGTAGCTCTGCACCGAGATGGCAATCTTGTTGACCATGCTGGTGACTTCGGTCGCCGCTTCCCACAGGGGTTTGCCGGTTTCTTCGCCGATGGTATGAGCCAGTTCGTCAGCGTGATTCTTCAGCGAAGCGGCAAAGGCTTCCAGCACCGAAATACGCTCTTCCAGGGTGCGTCGAGCCCAGCTCGGAAACGCCTGACGCGCCGCTTGCACAGCCGACTCGACCTGAGCGGCGGTGGCGCCAACGCCGGACCACAGCACCTGCTGGGTCACCGGGTTCAGCGACTCGAAGGCTTCGCCCTGACCGGATAGCCATTCACCTGCAATGTAAAGCGACTTCATTATTTCGACTCCCGAGCTGCGGACAACGCCACGGCGCGTACTTGGTCGCCAGCGTTGAGTTGAAGACGTTTGGCGGTCTGCGGATCGACCACCAGGGTGCCGGCGGCCAGACGTGCCGGCGCAGCAGTGATACGGCAGTCCTCGCGCTTGCGGTTGTGGATGATGAATGGCGTGGCGTCGTCACCCGGCGTGCCGACGGCCAGCACCAGCGCCTGGCTGTCACGCACGGCGCGGATCTTGCCGGTTTCGCACTCGATCGCCGGGCCGGCGTCGAAAATGTCGACGTAACCCTGGTAGCTGAAACCTTCGCTCTTGAGCATGGCCAGCGCCGGCTCGGTGTCCGGGTGAACCTGCCCGATCACGTTGCGCGCATCCGGCGACAGGAAGCAGGTGTACAGCGGGAATTTCGGCATCAGTTCGGCGATGAACGCCTTGTTGCCCACGCCGGTCAGGTAGTCGGCCTGGCTGAATTCCATCTTGAAGAAGTGCCGACCCAGGCTTTCCCAGAACGGCGAACGCCCGGCCTCGTCGGAAACACCACGCATTTCGGCAATGATCTTGTTGCCGAACAGCTGCGGGAACTCGGCGATGAACAGCATCCGCGCCTTGGACAGCATGCGACCGTTGAGGCCGCTGCGGTAATCGGCGTGCAGGAACAGCGAGCACAGCTCGGAGTTGCCGGTCAGGTCGTTGGCCAGGAACAGCGTCGGGATTTCGCGATAGATGTTCAGCTCTTGCGAAGCGCTGACCGTCAGACCGACCCGGAAGTTGTACCAGGGCTCACGCAGGCCGACGGCACCGGCGATGGCGGAAATACCCACCACGCGACCGTCGTCATCTTCGAGCACGAACAGGTAGTCCGCATCGCCCCGCCCGGCTTCGCCGCGAAAGGTCTTCTCGGCCCAGCCGACCCGATGGGCCAGCCGCTCTTCGTTGGCCGGCAAGGTGGTCAGGCCGGTGCCGGTGCTGCGGGCCAGGTCGATCAGAGCGGGTAAATCGCTGCTGCGTACGGGACGAACGATCATGCTATCTCCTCAAACGGGCCGCTTGCGCCACCCGTGAAACTTCGCTGCTGTCTAAACAAGCAATCAGGCCAGGCAGGCGTTAAACCGCAACCAGGCGCACGCTGGCACCCTCGCCGACGCCCAGGGCTTCGGCCGCTTCCAGGTCCAGGGTCACTGGTTTGCCTGGTGCGTAATCGAGTTCGAGCATGACCGCGCGGTAATCCTGCAACTGGGCATTGGCCACCAGATACTGGCGACCGACGCCTTTGACCGGCTCGCCGATCTTCACCGGCACCACACGGCTCTGGGCGATCGAACGGATCCCCGAAACACGGGCATGCAGGGTCGGGCCGCCGTCGAAGATGTCGATGTAGTGATCGGTCTCGAAGCCTTCGCGCATCAGGATGTCGAAGGTGATCTGCGCCCGCGGGTGTACCTGGCCCATGGCTTCTTGCGCGGAGTCCGGCAGCAGTGGCACGTAGATCGGGTAATGCGGCATCAGTTCGGCGAGGAACGTACGGCTTTTCAGCCCGCACAGCCGCTCGGCTTCGGCGTAGTTGAGGTCGAAGAAGTTGCGACCGATGGCATCCCAGAATGGCGAGTCGCCGTTTTCATCGCTGTAACCGACGATTTCGGTCACCACGGAATCGGCAAAACGCTCCGGATGGCTGGCCACGAACAACAAGCGGCCACGGGAGTTGAGCTCCGACCACGGCGAACCCACCAGCTCGCGCTGCACATAGAAGCTGGTCAGCAAGCTGTTGCCGGTCAGGTCGTGGCACTGGGAGAGCACGTGGATCTTGTTGTGAATCTTCAGCTCGCGGGAGGCGTGCACGAAGGTTTCGTTGCGAAAGCTGTAGAACGGCTCGGAGTAACCGGCCGATGCCACGATGGCCGAGCAACCGACCAGCTTGCCGGTGGCAGAGTCTTCAAGGACGAAGAAATAGCTTTCCTCACCGTTGAAACTCACTTCGGCGGCGAACGAGGCTTCGCTTGCGGCGATCTTGTCGCTCAGGCGTTCAACGTCATCCGGCAAGGAAGTGACACCAATCGGACTGTCCGCAGCCAGACGCTGTACCTCGCCCAGATCAGCCATTTGCGCGGGGCGCATCACCAGCATGGTGTCACTCCTTTCTCTTAACTCTTTTGAGGAAAATAAGCCGGCCCCTTGTAGGAGCGAGCCTGCTCGCGATGGTGGATCAGCAACAATGATGTCGCCTGACACACCATCGCGAGCAGGCTCGCTCCTACAGAAAAGCGGGGCCGGCATAAAAAATTCGGTTCGACGCCTGACTTGCAGGCGTCGAAGGGTCTATCAGGCTTGCGTCAGTTTTGCCGCGGCACGTTCGAATCGGTCCAGACCGGCATCGATATCGGCGTCTTCCACCACCAGGCTCGGGGCGAAACGCACCACGTCCGGGCCGGCTTGCAGGACCATCAGGCCTTCTTGCTCAGCGGCATTGAAGATGTCCTTGGCCTTGCCTTTCCAGGCATCGCTCAGCACGCAACCGATCAACAGGCCCATGCCGCGGACCTTGGTGAACAGCCCGTACTTCTCGCCGATCTGCTCAAGGCGGGCCTTGAACTTGTCGTGCTTGGCGTTGACGCCGGCCAGCACTTCAGGGGTGTTGATCACGTCGATCACAGCTTCCGCGACAGCGCACGCCAGCGGGTTGCCGCCGTAAGTGGTGCCGTGGGTGCCGACGACCAGGTGCTTGGCCAGGTCTTCGGTGGTCAGCATCGCCGCGATCGGGAAACCGCCGCCCAGGCTCTTGGCGCTGGTCAGGATGTCCGGGATCACGCCGTAATGCTGGTAGGCGAACAGATGGCCGGTACGGCCCATGCCGGTTTGCACTTCGTCGAAAATCAGCAGCGCGTTGTGCGCGGTGCAAAGCTCGCGGGCACCTTGCAGGTATTCGAGTTCAGCCGGGATCACACCGCTTTCGCCCTGGATCGGTTCCAGCACCACAGCGCAAGTCTTGTCGGAAATGGCAGCTTTCAGTGCAGCCAGATCGTTGTACGGCACATGGGTGATGCCGGTGATTTTCGGACCGAAACCGTCGGAGTACTTCGACTGACCGCCGACGTTCACGGTGAACAGGGTACGGCCGTGGAAACTGTTGAGCGCCGCAATGATTTCGTACTTCTCGCTGCCGAAACGGTCGAAGCCGACGCGACGGGCCAGCTTGAAAGCGGCCTCGTTGGCTTCGGCGCCGGAGTTGCAGAAGAAGGCGCGGTCGGCAAAGGTGGCGTCGACCAGTTTATGCGCCAGGCGCAGGGCCGGCTCATTGGTGAACACGTTGGACACGTGCCACAGCTTGTTCGCCTGCTCGGTCAAGGCACCGACCAGCGCCGGATGCGCGTGACCCAATACGTTGACGGCAATCCCGCCGGCGAAGTCGATCAGCTCGCGGCCGGACTGGTCCCAAACGCGGGAACCGGCGCCACGCACAGGAATGAATGCGGCAGGCGCATAGTTGGGAACCATTACCTGATCGAAATCGGCGCGTTGTACCGCAGCGTGCTCAACGGACATCGGAGTCTCCTGAAGAGAAAACACTCGCCTGAAACTGGCGAGCTTGGTGAGGATTGTAAGGACAGTTTTCAGCCCGGCCTTGCCGCCAAGCGACAACTTCTTATAGCGCAAACCCCGGATTTTCCCGGGTTTACGGCAATGCGACATATAGGGTCGCAAAGGCGCAGTTTAACTGGCGACGGGCGTTTGCGGCAGGCTTGCTGCGTTGTAACCCATGGCAATGGTCGGAGTGCGGTAAATATGTACCGCACAGCGTCCAGATTCGCGGGTTTTCCTAGTGGTCTTTCAAAGCCAACGGCCACTGCCCCCATGACTACCGAATCTACTGCCACTGTTGCCTCCGACGCTTTCAGCCCCGACGCTCACTTCCAGCACCTGCAGAATGTCATCCCCTCCTGGCTCCGCCAGGCGGCCCCCCACAGACGCAAGGCGCTACGCAACATCACCCCCGCTCTGCCCGCCGGACTAAAGACTGCGTCGAAACATCACCACACGGAACTCACCAGGCTGATCGCCCGACAGGTCGCCAGCCAGAACCAGGTCGACAAGGCGCTGGCCAACCTGCAAAACCCCGCGGATTTCGCCGAACCGCTGCTCCAGGCCGAAATCAAGCGCCGCTTCGGCCTGGATCTGAATGTGCGCGAAACGTTTTTGCGCCTCTACCTACCTGATCACCTGCCGTGGTTACGACTGAAGTCGGGCGCTGCGCGCATCTGGACGGTATCGCTGCTGGACGCCGCACTGCACAATTTCGAAACTGCCGAGACCCGCGTCGATGCCTTCGAGCCTGCCTCGACGTACATCACAGCACCGTCTTCCGACGGGCAATTCCTGACCTTGCCGCAGATCCTGAAAAAAATGCCTGTGACGGTATTTACCGGTATGTGCCGGGAGCTGGACATTGGCCAGCGCTATAAAACCTATCTGGAAGACAATCTGGGCATCAGCAACCCGGTGGTCGCGGCGGTCCTGCAAGGAAAAATCCGCGACAGCCAGAAATCCGCCATCACCGCTGCATTGCACCTGGCACAGATGCAAAAAAACCTGGGCAACGACACCCACAGCCTGATTCTCGGTCTGCTCGACAACCTGCCGCATCTGCGCCTGCACAGGCAGCCATGGCGCTGTCATGACCTGACGATCCTCAACGCGCGCCTGACCGGCATCCTGCTGTTTGCCCCGGACCTGGAGCGCGCCCGGGAAGTGGTTCGCGTGGTGGCTTATATACCGGGCGACCCCGAACAGCCGATCAAGGAATACCCATCGTCCGCAGCCTTCGCCGAGGAACTGGGCCAGCGCCTTCGCGCCCCCGCCTATCAACAGTTTTTCAGCCGCTTCATTAACCATGAGGATCGCGGCCACTTTTTCGCTCAGTTGAACAACCTGCTTGCCCCGATCACCTGGCAACCGGTCCAGCCAGGCGATTCTCGTCCGACCTGGCGGGAACAACCCAACCCCCGTGCGGATCTGCAGATCGTGGCAACGCCTGTCACAGCAGAACTGTGGACTCACCTCTACCAAAGCAAGCTCGACAAGATCCTCAACGATGCGCGGGTGATCGCGGTGTCCACTGCAACGGTCGACCAGAAAGCCCGCTGGGCGCTGTGGGATTCCTTCACGGAAATCGCCTCGGCGCTGCTGAACATCGCCGCGTTCGTCGCGCTGCCATTCGTGCCGTTTCTCGGCGAACTGATGCTGGGCTACATGGCCTACCAGTTGCTCGACGAAACCTTCGAAAGCGTGGTCGACTGGGCCGAAGGGCAGAGTCGCGAGGCCTTCGGGCACCTGATGGGTGTGGTGGAGTCCGTGGTGCAACTGGGAACCTTTGCCGCAGGTGGCGCGATCGCGGCCGGGGAATTTCGCTCGGTATTGCCTCGGGAGATCGTTGAATTCATCGACCGCTTCAATTCGGTAAAACGGCCTGATGGCGACACCCGCTACTGGCAGCCCGACCTGACCACCTATGAACACCCCGCGGTGTTACCCAAGGATGCAAAACCGGATGAGCTGGGGCTGCACCCGCATCAAGGCCAAACCCTGCTGCCCCTGGAAACCAAACACTACGCCGTGAGCAAGGATCCGCTAACCGGCAAATACCGCATCGACCACCCCACCCGCCCTGACGCCTACAAACCACAACTGCGACACAACGGCAGCGGTGCCTGGCAAACCGAACTCGACCAGCCGTTGAGCTGGAACCAGGCCACCGTATTGCACCGTGTCGGCCCGGACATGCAGCGATTTCCAGCCAGCACCCGCGAGCGCATCCTCGACATCAGCGGCAGCCACGAAGATGTCCTGCGCAAGATGCATGTGAATGCCGAACAGGTGCCGCCGCTATTGGCCGACACACTCGTACGCTTCGGGATCGATCAGGACATACAAGCCTTTATCGATCAGATCGGCAGCGACCAGCCGGAACATTTCCTCAAGGCAGATCCCGTGACACAGCTGGAACTGCTTAATGAAAACGGCTACTGGCCAGCAGACAAAGGCCTGCGACTGATCGACGACAATGCGCAAACCCTTTGGCAAAGCCCGGCGCGCGATGTGCCCGTGGTGCAAATCGATACCGCCCGCCTCACCGATGGTGACCTGTTGAAAACAGTTCTCCTGACCCTGTCGGACAGCGAAGCCAGAACGTTGATGGGTGAAGAATTCGGCCATCCCTCCCCGGGCCTGGAAAACCGGACGCAGCGGTTGCGCCAGATACTCTCGCAACTTGCCGAAAAGAAACGGCAACGCCTGTTCGACCAGCGTTATCGCAGACTCGAAGGTGGCGCTCGCGCAGCTGTACAAGTGGTCATGGATGCCGAGCCCGGACTGCCACGCAGCGTTGCACAAGCGATTGTGGACACAGCAAGCGACCTGGAACTGCAGCAGTTGAAAAACGCAACCGTCCCCCCTCGATTAGCCGAGCTGAGCCGGGAGGCCCGCTTGCAAGTGCGCGTGACACGCGCCTACGAGGGGCTGGATTTGCCATCGACCGAGAACAACCTCGACACCGACCGGCTGGCCTTGCACACCCTGGAAAAACTGCCAGGCTGGACGGGACAGCTACGGTTGGAAATCCGCCAGTACTCCCATGAGGGTCTCCTCATTGACAGCCTTGGCAGCGTCGAAGCGCCCGACCGCAAAGTACTGGTGCTCAATGAAGAAGGCTCGTATCAGCCGTTCGATCATGATGGCGAAGAACTCAGCGGCATGGGCTCGCTTTACACCTGCCTGCTACAGGCCATGCCGGACAGCGAACGTACCGCCCTGAATCTTCATATCGGTGAAGGTGAACGGCTCAAACAGTTGATTCGCCAGCACGCCTTGAGCCGTGATGCATTGCGCGCGCTGCTGATTCAACACCCCAATCTCAAACCCACCTACGACCCAAAGGTGATGCGCTTGCTCGGTGGCAGTGACGGGTATCGTCGAATCCCAGGCAACACACCCACCTTGCAAACCCGGGCGCAGACTCTGTTTCCCCATCTATCCGCCGAAGAACTCGACGCCTTCGTCGAACGCTTGCAGCAACACCCCAACGGGCTGCGAGCAGAGCTGAGTCGGCTCATGACTCAACACGCGCAACTCCTGGAGACACTTTCGTCCTGGCGCAATCAAATTCCACTGTTCATTCCAGACACGCAAATCGGAATCACGCCCGAGCAATTCGCTGCGCAACAGCAGGTCCGCCGTCAATTCACTACCCGTCTGGCCGAGTGTTGGCGCCAGCAATGGACCCTCCCCGAGACCGCTTTTGAATCGGTCGACTTCAACTTTTCCCAACCGATCATCGGCCAATTGCCGACACTGGACGCCGAATTCAGCGGCGTCACCATGCTGACCCTGGATGGCAGTAGTGCCACGCGAGGCGTGCAGGAGTTTCTGCGCAGTTTTACAGGTTTACGCATCCTGAAACTGCGCGATTTCAACCTTGGCCGCTTGCCCGACACCGTTTCCTCGTTGCAACTCGAAGAACTCGTTCTGAGCAATTGCGCGATTACCCTCAGCCCCGAAAGCCAGACCGCACTTGCCGGCCTGCATCAGTTGACTTTTCTGAACTTGTTCAAAAACCCCTTGGGCCTGACACCCGATATCGGCAGCATGCCCGATCTGAATTACATCGATTTATCGCAGACAGGCATCACTGAACTTCCGCGCGACTTATTGACTCGTCCGCGCCTGCGCACCGCCCTGCTCCATGACAACCAGATCAAGGAGGTACCCGACACCCTGTTCACATTGCAGCGCAGCACCCAGGGAGATATCAACCTGGGCAACAATCCACTTTCAAGCGCAACCCGTGAACGCCACAAACAGCACTTCCAGCAGACCCGTCAGGATTTCGGTATCTACGCCGAAGAAGGAGACATCCACCGCGTGCAAGCGCTGTACCCCATGCTGGACCGTGAGGTTGCCAGCAAATTCGTGTTCCTGTTACCCGGCACACTGGACGAGGGGCGAATCACATTGACCCGCCTGGAAGCCGAACTCACCACCCTTGAAAACGACCTGTCAGCCTGGACCGGCAATATTCCAGCCGTCCACCCTCACAGCAATCAACCGTTCACTGCCCAGCAACTGCTGATCGAACATTCGACGCGGGACGCATTCAGAGAGTCCGTACTGCGCTGCTGGCGCCGGGAAACCGATCCGGATGATTTCAACGATACGCTGCAAGCGACTACTTATGACCTGAGTCTGGAGACGCGGATTACCGGTAGCCTGCCGATACTTAGCGCAGATTTCAGCCATGTTTCCATGGTTTACCTGAGCAGCGAGAGCGGCCTGACCACAGGTGTCACGGGGTTCCTGGAGAGCTTCCCCAAACTCAAGACCCTCGTTATCAACGACTTCAGGCTGGGCGATATCCCGGAGGCGATTTTCCGGATGAGCGATTTGAAGTCGCTCAATCTCCTGGACTGCAACGTCACCCTGACCCCGCAGTCGGCCCTGAACCTGGCGGAGATGGCCCGCCTGGAATTCATCGACTTGAGAAACAATCCGCTGGGACTGGCTCCGGATATCAGCCAGATGACAGACCTGGCGACCCTGCAACTGGACAACTGCGGGCTCACCGAACTACCCGCCGGACTGTTGCAACTCAAGAGCCTGGAATCCGTGGACCTGAGCGACAACGCGATCAGCCAGATACCCGCCGACCTCCTCGAACTGCCGCTGGAGCTCGCCGAAAGCATCAGCCTGCGGGGTAATCCGTTCTCTGAAGAAAGCCTGCAAATCCTGCTCGAGTATTTCAGGCTGACCAGCGTCGACTTCGGAGTTCAGGAAGTGATCGAACGGGCAGAATTGGAGATGTCGACTTCCGAGGCGTCCGAACCGGAAGATTGATCGGGATCAGGCGCGGATCAACCGCGCTCCGACGGCACCGATGACAATTCGAACGGGCTGCTGCTGCGCCGCTGGTTGCGATCTTCCCGCGGCGTGGCACCGAAGAAATTGCGATAGGCGCTGGAAAAGTGCGGCCCCGAGGAGAAGCCACAGGACAAGCCGATCTGGATGATCGACTTGCTGGTTTGCATCAACATCTGCCGAGCCTTGTTCAGGCGCAGTTCCAGGTAATACTGGCTTGGCACACGGTTGAGGTATTGCTTGAAGATGCGCTCCAGTTGCCGACGGGACACGCAAACGTGCTGGGCAATTTCGTCGGTGGTCAGGGGCTCTTCGATGTTGGCTTCCATCAGCAACACGGCTTGTGTGAGCTTCGGATGGCTGGAACCGAGGCGGTTCTGCAACGGAATACGCTGGCGTTCGCCGCCCTCGCGGATGCGCTCGACCACCAGTTCTTCGGATACCGCACCGGCCAGTTCCGCCCCATGGTCGCGGGCCAGTACGGCCAGCAACAGGTCGAGCACCGACAGGCCGCCGCACGCGGTCAGGCGATCGCGATCCCAATCGAACAGATGACTGGTGGCGATGACCTTCGGAAAGCGCTCGGCGAAATCGTCCTGCCAGCGCCAGTGCACGGCAGCGCGATAACCGTCGAGCAAACCGAGTTGCGCCAACGGATAAACACCGGCCGACAGACCGCCGATCACGCAACCGGAACGCACCAGTTGCTTGAGCGCACTGCTGAGCGCCGGCGCCAATGCGGTCGGCGGCTCGTCCGCGAGCAGGAACAGTTTCTGGAAGTTTTCGAGCTTGCCGGTCCACGCTTCACCCGGCAATTGCCAGGCGCTTTCGGCCGGCGGCTCGGCCTGCAGGAACGACAACTCGTAAACCACGTCCGGATGCACACGCTGGGCAACACGCAAGGCCTCCTCAGCCAGCGCAAGCGTCAGTGCTTTAGTGCTGGGCCAAATCAGGAAACCAATTCGATGGGCAGTCATGGTGGGCAATCCGAAGCGGAGAACAGTGATGAAGGCATGGGCCAATGCTAGCCCGTAAATGAACGCAAATCTCAAAACCAACAGAGATCTAAATGTGGGAGCGAGCCTGCTCGCGAAAGCGGTGGATCAGTCGACATCTGTGTTGAATGTCACACCGCATTCGCGAGCAGGCTCGCTCCCACAAGGGATCGGGGCCGGCCTCTAAATTGCGAAGCATGCACTATCCCGGTGCACAACGGCAGTCCTGATTACTTCAAGCTACCGGACAGGAATTGCTGCAAACGCTCCGATTGCGGGTTCACCAGCACTTCGCGCGGGTTGCCGCTTTCTTCGACCACACCTTTGTGCAGGAACACCAACTGGTTCGACACCTCGCGGGCGAAGCCCATTTCGTGCGTCACCACGACCATGGTCCGGCCTTCCTGGGCCAGGGCCTGCATGACTTTCAACACATCGCCGACCAACTCCGGGTCGAGTGCGGAAGTGGGCTCGTCGAACAGCATCACCTCAGGTTCCATCGCCAGCGCACGGGCAATCGCCACACGCTGCTGCTCGCCACCGGACATGTGTCCCGGATACGCGTCTTTGCGATGAGCCACGCCCACCTTGTTCAGGTAGTGTTCGGCTTTCTCGCGCGCTTCAACCTTGGACATGCCCAGCACATGCACCGGCGCTTCCATGATGTTTTCCAGCGCAGTCATGTGCGACCACAGATTGAAATGCTGGAACACCATCGACAGGCGTGAACGCATGCGCTGCAGCTGTTTCGGGTCGGCCGCCTTCAGCGCGCCGTCCTTGTTCGCCACCAGCTTCAACTCTTCGTTGTTGAGCAGGATCTTGCCCGCGTGCGGCTGCTCCAGCAGGTTGATACAGCGCAGGAAAGTGCTTTTGCCGGAGCCACTGGAACCGATGATGCTGATCACATCGCCGGCTGCCGCTTTCAGGGACACGCCCTTGAGCACTTCGTGACTGCCATAGCGTTTATGCAGGTCTTGGACTTCAAGTTTGTACATGCTGTCGGTTCTCACAAAAACAGTCAGTCAGTGGTATTCAGTGCTTGCGCGGGGCCAGGTAGCCCAGCCAGCGGCGCTCGGCCATCTTGAACAGTTTCACCAGGATAAAGGTCAGGCACAGGTAGAACACGCCGGCGGTGATGTACGCCTCGAACGGCAGGTAGAACTGGGCGTTGACCGTGCGCGCGGCACCGGTGATGTCGATCAGGGTCACGATGGACGCCAGACTGGTGGTCTGCAGCATCATGATCACTTCGTTGCTGTACTGCGGCAGCGCCCGGCGCAAGGCCGACGGCAGCAGGATGCGCTTGTACATCTTGACCCGCGACATGCCCATGGCCTTGGCCGCTTCGATCTCACCGTTCGGCGTGGCGCGCAGGCTGCCGGCGATGATTTCGGCGGTGTAGGCGCTGGTGTTGATCGCGAACGCCAGGCACGCACAGAACGTTGCGCTGGACAGCCACGGCCAGAGGAAGCTTTCACGTACCGCTTCGAACTGCGCCAGACCGTAGTAGATCAGGAACAACTGCACCAGCATCGGCGTGCCGCGGATCACGTAGGTGTAGAGCCAGGCCGACATGTTGACGACCGAGTTCTTCGAGACGCGCATCAAGCCCAGCGGCAAGGCGCACAGCAAGCCGAAGAACAGCGACAGCGCGAGCAGTTTGAGGGTGGTCACCAGGCCGCCGAGGTACAGCGGCAAGGCCTCCCAAATGACGTTGTAGTCGAAGATCATAGATCAGCCGCCCTTACGCCTACCGAGTAGCGCTTCTCAAGGTGACGCAATGCCAGCAACGACACACTGGTGATCACCAGGTACATCGCCGCCACTGCGAGGAAGAAGGTGAAAGGCTCGCGGGTGGCATCGGCCGCCTGCTTGGCCTTGAACATCATGTCTTGCAGACCCACCACCGAAATCAGCGCGGTAGCCTTGGTCAATACCAGCCAGTTGTTGGTGAAACCCGGAATCGCCAGACGAATCATCTGTGGCACCAACACCCGGAAGAACACCTGGAAACTGCTCATGCCGTAAGCCATGCCGGCTTCAGCCTGGCCCTTGGGGATCGCCATGAAGGCGCCACGGAAGGTTTCCGACAGGTACGCACCGAAGATGAAGCCCAGGGTGCCGATACCGGCGGCCAACGGGTTCAGGTCGATGTACTCGTCAAAGCCGAGCAGCGGTGCGACGCGGTTGAGCAGGTCCTGGCCGCCGTAGAAAATCAGCAGGATCAGCACCAGGTCGGGAATACCGCGGATCACCGTGGAATACAGGTCGCCCAGCCAGGCCAGCCAGCGCACCGGCGACAGACGCAGTGCCACGCCGATCAGACCCAGAACGATGGCCATGGCCATGGACGACAAGGCGAGCTGAAGCGTCAGCCAAGCGCCATCGAGGATGACAGCCCCGTAGCCTTTCAACATGATTCAGGTCCTCGAAAGTTGGGATGAAAAAATGGCGCAAACCTCAGAGATCCTGTTGCTTGCGCCATTTCGGACTTGTCGCTGGGACGTATTACTTGCCGTAGATATCGAAGGCGAAGTACTTGTCCTGGATTTGCTGGTACTTGCCGTTCGCACGAATAGCGGCGATAGCGTTGTTGAGCTTGTCCAGATCTTCCTTGTCGCCTTTGCGCACCGCGATGCCTACGCCGTCGCCGAAGTATTTGACGTCGGTGAACGCAGGGCCGACGAAGGCGAAACCTTTACCGGCGTCGGTTTTCAGGAAACCGTCATCCAGAAGCGTAGCGTCTGCCACGGTGCCGTCGAGGCGGCCGGCGGCCACGTCGAGGTAAATTTCGTTCTGCGAACCGTAAGGCTTGATCTCGGCACCCAGCGGGGCCAGGACTTCGCGGGCGAAACGCTCGTGGATCGAACCACGCTGCACGCCGATGTTCTTGCCCTTGAGCTCGGTCAGGCCTTCGCTGACTTGAGTGCCGGCCTTCATGACCAGGCGAGCCGGGGTGTTGTAGTACTTGTTGGTGAAGTCCACGGACTTCTTGCGATCTTCGGTGATCGACATGGACGACAGGATCGCGTCGATCTTGCGCACTTTCAGTGCCGGGATCAGGCCGTCGAACTCTTGCTCGACCCACACGCACTTGACCTTCATCTCTTCACACAATGCATTGCCGATGTCGTAGTCGAAACCAACGATGCTGCCGTCCGGAGCCTTGGACGCGAACGGAGGGTAAGCCGCCTCGATACCGATTTTCAGAGGTTTTTCATCGGCGAAGGTTGGCATGGACAGCACGGACAGTGCCAGGGCGCCAAGCAGCACGAGTTTCTTCATCTTGGGACTCCATCGGTAAAGGGCAAAAACGGCAGAGTGAGCGACAGCCCAATATGCGAGTGAGTGGAACCGGAAAGCAGTGCTGCGTCCTGGGAAGCGGGTGTTGAAATTCAACACGACCAACGACGAGCGAGTGATCGGCATTCTAACGACAGGCCCGAGGCCGATATTTCTTCAATGCGACAACTAATTACAGATGCACTGAGAAAGTCGTTTTAGCGCGTTGACAGCCCTGCAAAATCATGCAAGAGCAAAAGACATTGAACCGATCTATATTGCAAATTGCGGGCCTATTATTGGCAAACCCTTCTAATCCGGCAAGCGCAGTGTAGTGGCTTATTTTTTTGAGGCGCATTTCAGGCCCGGATTTACCCCCCGGCGTTTCCCAATGCCCCGTATTGGCGCGATGCGGTTACACATTCAGTAACCTGAAAGAATGTAGGTAACAGTAGGAATTGTCCTGCGGCTGAAGCCGATATTTATTGGCCCGCGTTTAATTGCTGTCTGACAGACCGCCATCGCTAGCAGGCTAGCTCCCACAATGGTTTTGTGTCGTGCCCATAACTTTCATCTCCCCCAATTCCCCTGTGGGAGCTAGCCTGCTAGCGATGAGGCCAGCCCAACCACCCCCCCCCCAGGCACAAAAAAGCCCCGCCAGGCTCAACACCTGACGGGGCTTTCAGTGACTCAGAGCTGCCGCTTACGCGACATTCATCGTCTTGTGCGTATCAATCAAATGCTGCACCACACTCGGATCAGCCAGGGTGGAGATATCACCCAACCCATCATATTCAGCCGTCGCAATCTTGCGCAGAATCCGGCGCATGATCTTGCCCGAGCGAGTCTTCGGCAGCCCCGGCGCCCACTGGATGACATCCGGCGAAGCAATCGGGCCGATCTCCTTGCGCACCCAGTTTTTCAGTTCCAGGCGCAACTGCTCGTTCGGCTCTTCGCCGTTTTTAAGGGTGACATAGACATAGATGCCCTGCCCCTTGATGTCGTGCGGCACACCGACCACAGCCGCTTCGGCGACTTTCGGGTGAGCGACCATCGCGCTTTCAATCTCGGCGGTGCCCATGCGGTGGCCGGACACGTTGAGCACGTCGTCTACGCGACCGGTGATCCAGTAGTAACCGTCCGCGTCACGACGCGCACCGTCACCGGTGAAGTACATGCCACGGAAGGTCTTGAAGTAGGTGTCGACGAAGCGGTCATGGTCGCCAAACAGCGTGCGCGCCTGGCCTGGCCACGAATCGAGAATCACCAGGTTGCCCTCGGCCTCGCCTTCGACGATGTTGCCCAGGTTGTCCACCAGTGCCGGCACCACGCCGAAGAACGGACGCGCCGCAGAGCCTGGCTTGAGCGCGTGAGCACCCGGTAGTGGGCTCATCATGTTGCCGCCGGTTTCGGTCTGCCACCAGGTGTCGACGATCGGGCAACGGGACTTGCCGACATTCTTGTAGTACCAGTCCCAGGCTTCCGGGTTGATCGGCTCGCCCACCGAACCCAACAGGCGCAGGCTGCTGCCATCCGCGCCTTCAACAGCGGCGGTGCCCGAGGCCATCATGGCGCGGATCGCGGTCGGTGCGGTGTAGAGGATGTTGACCTTGTGCTTGTCGACGATCTTCGCCACCCGGGTGATGTCCGGGTAGTTCGGCACGCCTTCGAACAGCAGCGTGGTCGCGCCGTTGGCCAGCGGGCCGTAGACGATATAGCTGTGGCCGGTGACCCAACCGACGTCGGCGGTGCACCAGTAGATCTCGCCCGGGCGGTAGTCGAACACACGCTCGTGGGTCATTGCGGCGTACAACAGATAGCCGCCGGTGGTGTGCTGCACGCCCTTCGGCTTGCCGGTGGAGCCGGAGGTGTAAAGGATGAACAGCGCTTCTTCAGCACCCATTTCTTTCGGCGCGCACACGGTGCCCGCCACTTTCATCAGGTCCTCGAACCAGATGTCGCGATGCTGGTTCCACTTGATGTCGCCACCGGTGCGCTGGCACACGATGACTTTCTGGATGCTGCTGGTTTCCGGGTTGGTCAGGGCGTCGTCGACGTTGGCCTTGAGCGGGATCTTCTTGCCGGCACGAATGCCTTCGTCGGCGGTGATCACCACTTTGGATTTGCAGTCGATGATGCGACCGGCCAGGGCTTCCGGTGAGAACCCGCCGAACACCACCGAGTGAATCGCGCCGATCCGGGTACAGGCCAGCATGGCGACCACGGCTTCGGGGATCATCGGCATATAGATAGTCACCACGTCGCCGCGGTGCACGTCCTGACCACGCAGGGCGTTGGCGAACTTGCACACTTGCTCGTGCAGTTCGCGGTAAGTGATGTGGCGGCTTTCGGCAGGGTCATCACCCTCCCAGATAATCGCGACCTGATCGCCGCGCTCGGCCAGATGACGGTCGAGGCAGTTGTAGGAAACGTTCAGGGTGCCGTCGGCGAACCATTTGATGTCGACGTGGTGATCGTCGAAGGAAGTCTGCTTCACCGTGGTAAAAGGCTTGATCCAGTCGAGGCGCTTGGCTTGCTCGCGCCAGAAGCCGTCGGGGTTGACGACCGACTGCTGGTACATCGCCTTGTAGGTCGCCTCGTCGGTCAGCGTGTTAGCCAGAACCTCGGGACGAACGGGATACAGGGAAGCCGCACTCATCTTTCTTACCTCGGTGGAATAGTTGTTTTTGTATGACCACGTTTTAGCCGGGCCGGGGCTATAGAACCATTCGACGATGGTAGTAACAAGCCCCTACAAATTGTCGTGAAAACCCCCTACTAAACATCGCACGACACCTGTAGAGCGAGCCTGCTCGCGATGGTCGCCAACGATAACGCGCCCAACCTGACACCCCGCAGTGCTCTCCGGCTCATCGCGAGCAAGCTCGCTTCCACAACCACCGCGGCACCTGTAGGAGCGAGCTCGCTCGCGATGGTCGTCAACGATAACGCGCCCAATCTGACACCCCGCGGCGCTCTCTGGCTCATCGCGAGCAAGCTCGCGCCTGCAAAAGAAGCGGCTATTCAGGGATTGTTACAGGATCTGTCAAAAGTGTTTATCAAATCCACGGCTATATGGACGAGGCGCGCCCACCTAAAATCAGCCACGCCGACAAGGCAACCTGATTAACCCAGTTGCAGCCCCCACGAAGGCAGTTAATCAATCACCCTGGTACTGAAGCTCCACACGCAATCCCAAAAAGATTGCGTGCCCCCTTTCGACCTCTAAAAGGTAAATTTCAAATGAAAGCTTTATTGGTTCTGGCCCTCAGCAGTCTGTGCGCAACCGCCATGGCAAACGAGGTCCCGACTGATGTCGCGCGGCAACAACCAGCAATAGAGGAATACACCTACTCCACCCACCTGGACATCGCCAAAGTGATCTCCATGAGCGAAGCCCCGAACGTGTGTGAAGTTGTGCCGATGAAAATGGAATACGAAGACTCCAACGGTCAACGGCATATCCTGCGTTACAGCGCGATGGGCAACGGCTGCTCCAACGGCTGATCCCCTGCTTCACCCCTCCCCTGAAAGGTTCGACCCACCTGCCGCGCTCAGGTAGATGAAACGCCGAACCTTAATGATCGATTAAATCGATTGTTTTAAGCATTTATTTGCACTTTTTAATCGAATTCATTGGCGTAGTATTCATTTCAACCCAAGACAAACAACGCTTACAAAACTGGAGCAACAACCATGAAAACCCAACTGATCCTCGCCCTGACCCTCTCCGTACTGGCTGCCAACACCTTCGCCGCCGATGGTTACGACCGCACCGGCTCGGCTGCTTACACCACTGAAGCCGCTGTCGCTTCCGACGGCTCTGACCACACTGGCGCCGCCCGTCTCGCCGCCGATGGTGCCGATCACATTGGCGCAGGCAAACTGGCCTCCGATGGCGCTGACCACACCGGTGCCGCCCGCCTTGCCGCCGACGGTGCAGACCACGTCGGTGCCGCTCGCCTGAGCTGATCCACCAGCGTGACTTCACAGCCCGACTTCGGTCGGGCTTAGTTGTGTCTGGAGCCTGAGAAAACCCCACCGAAACACAAGATGTAGTGAAAAAAGCCTTTTCTGGTCATTTCTTGAACAAAAATAATCCGGGGCAAAAAATCAGGAAAAAAAATCTTCCCCCGCCAACGCCCTTCAAAGCCCTGTAAACCCTCACTCCGACCGAAAAACGGCCCCCGTCGACCGATCCGTGAGCCATTTCGCCGCACCACAGCACGCAAAACTTCCCTATAATGCAGCCTTAAACGGGCCTGCAATATTCCCTTACAGGGACGAAAAGCCAGTCTGAAGCCCCGCACAAGCGATCAACGCTTGCTGCGCCCATCAGTGGCTCTCGGAACCCCGTACAAAATTCTGTTTGATGCCTGCGTATAGCTGCCGCAAAAAACGATTCCTTTAGATCCAACGCGGCCAGTAAGGCCGTGTGAAAAACCGACCTATCCAATTTCACACGGGCACACTGGCCCTCACGCAGGAGACGACACGTCATGCTGAGCTGGGACGAATTCGACAAAGAAGACACGGAAGTAGCAGTCAAGAGCGCCAACGCTGGCCACGCCACCGAAGCCAACATGGACCGTCTCGACAGCGCCGGCGGTGCCGCCGCCCTGGAAGCCCGTGCCGTGACCGCTTCTGACTCCGCCGCCGTTGCCCGCGCCAAAGCCGCCCTGGATTCCCTCGACGTCGCCGAAGGCCTCGCCGAACTCGAAGGCGCCTCCGCCCGTGTCGCCGTTGACGAAAAGCGCATGATCAACTGCCGCGCCGACCTCAACCAACTCGTACCCTTCAAGTACGACTGGGCCTGGCAGAAGTACCTGGACGGCTGCGCAAACCACTGGATGCCGCAAGAAGTCAACATGACCGCCGACATCGCCCTCTGGAAAAACCCGGAAGGCCTGACCGACGACGAGCGCCGCATTGTGATGCGCAACCTCGGCTTCTTCTCCACCGCCGACTCCCTGGTTGCCAACAACCTGGTCCTGGCCGTGTACCGCCTGATCACCAACCCGGAATGCCGCCAGTACATCCTGCGCCAGGCCTTCGAAGAGGCGATCCACACCCACGCCTACCAGTACTGCATCGAATCGCTGGCCATGGATGAAGGCGAAATCTTCAACATGTACCACGAGATCCCATCGGTCGCGAAAAAAGCCACCTGGGGCCTGAAATACACCCGTTCGATCTCCGATCCGAAGTTCGAAACCGGCACCGTCGAAACCGACAAAGAACTGCTGCGCAACCTGATCGCCTACTACTGCGTTCTGGAAGGCATCTTCTTCTACTGCGGCTTCACCCAGATCCTCTCCATGGGCCGCCGCAACAAAATGACCGGCGTCGCCGAGCAGTTCCAATACATCCTGCGCGACGAATCCATGCACCTGAACTTCGGCATCGACGTGATCAACCAGATCAAAATCGAAAACCCGCATTTGTGGGATGCCGAGATGAAGGAAGAAGCTTCGCAGATGATTCTGCAGGGTACTCAGCTGGAGATCGAATACGCGCGTGACACCATGCCTCGTGGGGTGTTGGGCATGAATGCGGCGATGATGGAGGACTACCTCAAGTTCATTGCTAACCGTCGTCTGTCGCAGATTGGGTTGAAGGAAGAGTATCCAGGGACGACTAACCCGTTCCCTTGGATGAGCGAGATCATGGACTTGAAGAAAGAGAAGAATTTCTTTGAGACTCGGGTTATTGAGTATCAGACGGGTGGGGCTTTGAGCTGGGATTGATTTCCAAGCTAGCCGCGATTTGACGACTTGAATCGACGAATCGAAAACCAAAAAGCCCCGATCTGATCGGGGCTTTTTTAT